>JANYGT010000172.1 GCA_025362355.1 Lacisediminihabitans sp.
GGCGCCCGTCGTCGCCGTCGTCTCCTCGATCGTCGCGATCATCCTCGCGACACTGCTCTCGATGATCATCGGTGAACTCGTGCCGAAGAATTTCGCGCTGGCGCTCCCTCTACGCACCGCCCGTCTCGTCATCCCGTTCCAGGTCGGCTTCACCACGGTGTTCCGTCCGTTCGTGTCTCTGCTGAACAACACGGCGAACGTCATCCTCCGCTCTTTCGGGATCGAACCGAAAGAGGAACTGTCGTCCGCGAGAACGGCGGAGGAGCTGCGGTCGCTCGTGCGCCGATCGGCCACCGAGGGCAGCCTCGACCGTGACACGGCCACACTGCTCGCGCGCACGCTCGTCTTCAACGAGCACGTGGCCTCCGACGTGATGACGCCGCGTCCGCGGGTCTCGAGCGTCGAGCGCACCGACTCGGCCCAGACCGTGCTCGACCTCGCGCGCCAGACCGGGTTCTCCCGTTTTCCGGTGGTGGATGACGGAATCGACGACGTCGTCGGTCTCGTCCATGTGAAGCAGGCCGTCGCCATCCCGCGAAGCAAGCGCGCGGAGGTGCCGGTCTCGGCGCTGCAGTCGGAAGCTCTCCGCGTGCCGGAGACGATGAAACTCGATCTGCTGCTCGGAGAGTTGCGCGGCCGTGGGTACCAGATGGCCGTCGTCGTCGACGAGTACGGCGGAACGGCCGGGGTCGTCACCCTCGAAGACCTGGTCGAAGAGCTCGTCGGCGAGGTGGCGGATGAGCACGATCGCACGCGTGCCGGTGTGGTCCGATCCCGGGACTGGCTCACCTTCCCCGGGCTCCTCAGGCCGGACGAACTGCTCGAGCGGGCGGATGTCTCGGTGCCGGAGGACGGACCCTACGAGACGGTCGCCGGCTTCATCATGAGCGAGCTCGGCAGGCTTCCGAACGTGGGCGACGTCGTCGCCGTCGAGGGCGGCGAGTTCCGCGTCGAGCGATTGGACGGGCGCCGCATCGACCGTGTCAGATACACCCCGACCGCGACCGACGGCGGTGAGCCGTCGTGAGCGACTACGCCGGGCTGGCCTGGCTCGTACTGCTCCTGTTGGTCAACGCCTTCTTCGTCGGTGCGGAGTTCGCCGTCATCTCCGTGCGTCGTTCGCAGATCGAACCCCGGGCGGAGGCCGGGAGCCGGGCGGCGAAGACCACGCTCTACGCGATGGAGCACGCGACGATGATGCTCGCGACCAGCCAGCTCGGCATCACCGTCGCCTCGCTGCTGATCCTCAACGTGTCGGAGCCGGCCATCCACCACCTCCTTGAGGTTCCCCTCGCACTGACCGGCTGGTCGGACGACGTCATCGGCGTGATCGGGTTCATCATCGCGCTCGCGGTCGTGTCATTCCTCCACGTCGTCATCGGCGAGATGGTGCCGAAGAACCTGTCGTTCTCGGTTCCCTACCGTGCCGCCCTGATTCTCGCTCCGCCCCTCGTCTTCGTCTCGAAGATCTTCAAACCGATCATCATCGCGCTGAATGCCACGGCGAACGGGGTGCTGCGGCTGTTCGGCGTGCAGCCGAAGAACGAGGCCAACAGCGCGTTCACCGTCGACGAGGTGGCGGATATCGTCGCACAGTCGACGAAGGAGGGCGTGCTCACCGACCACTACGGCCAGCTCAACGCCGCATTCGAGTTCAGCATCAAGAAGGTCAGAGATATCGCCGTCGTGATGCCCGACCTCGTCAGCCTCTCGGAGGCGACGACCCCGCAGGAGGTCGAGCGCGCGGTCTCCCAACACGGATTCTCGCGCTACGTGCTCGTCGACGACGCCGGAGAGCCGACGGGCTACCTTCACCTGAAAGACGTCATCGACCTGGAAGACCCGGTCGAATTCACCGAGCCGGTTCCGCCGCGCCGCATCCGGCAGTTGATCGCGATCGCGAGCTCGACCGATCTCGAAGACGCGCTCGCCGAAATGCGACGCTCCGGCGTGCATCTCGCGAAGGTCTTCGAGGATGACGGCACGACCAAGGGCATCCTGTTCCTCGAGGACATCATCGAGGAGCTCGTCGGCGAGGTTCAGGACGCAACGCGTCGCAACTAGCGCGACGCGACGCGTAGCAACCAGCTCGGTCTGCAGGGCTCAGTCGCTCGGCCACTTCGCCCGCACGTACTGATCCGGCCAGTACGGGAGGTCGTAGCCGAGCTCGTGCGCGGCACGCAGCGGGAAGTGCGGATCGCGAAGGGCCTCGCGGGCGACCATGACGGCATCCGCCTGCCCGGAGGCGACGATCTGCTCGGCCTGATGTGCCTCGGTGATCAGGCCGACGGCGTTCACCTCGACGCCGGACTCCCTCTTCACGAAATCGGCGAACGGCACCTGGTAGCCCGGCGAGAGGGGGATCGTCACGCCGCCGACCAGTCCGCCGCTCGAGATGTCGAAGAAGTCCGCACCGGCGTCGCGGGCCCAGCCGGAGACGATCGCGGTCTGCTCCTTCGTCCAGCCGCCCTCAGCCCAGTCGGTGGCCGAGAAGCGGACGAAGAGCGGCACACCCTCGCCGATCTCGGCCCGCACGGCCCCGACGATCTCGAGTAGCAGGCGTGAACGGTTCTCGAGGTTGCCGCCGTACTGGTCGCCGCGCTGATTCGAGAGCGGGGAGAGGAACTGGTGGATGAGGTAGCCGTGGGCCGCGTGCAGTTCGAGCACATCGAATCCGGCGTCGACAGCGCGACGCGCGGCGGAGACGAAGTCGGCGACGAGGGATTCGATCTCGTCGAGATCGAGGGCCTCCGGGGTGGCGTAATTGTCGCTGAAGGCGATCGCGGAGGGGCCGACCGTCGGCCAGCCGCCGTCCTCGGCGTCGACCGTCCCATGGGCGTCTGCCCAGGGACGCCAGGTCGAGGCCTTGCGTCCGGCATGGGCGAGCTGCATGCCCGCCGCGGATCCCTGGGAGTGCAGGAAGTCGACGATCGGGGCCCACGCATCCCGCTGCTCGTCGGTGTAGATCCCCACGTCTTCCGGTGAGATCCGGCCCTCCGGATTCACCGACGCGGCCTCCGTGATGATGAGCCCGCTACGCCCCTGCGCGAAAGCTCCGAGATGCACGAGATGCCACGTCGTCGGTACGCCGTCGTGCTTCTCGACCGAATATTCGCACATCGGTGACACCCAGAGACGGTTGCGGAAGGTCACCGAGCGGATGGTCAGCGGAGTGAAGAGTGCGGGCGTAGACACGTCTACCTTTCTGCGAGCGATTCGAGGAATGTGCGGAGGGCCGGTGCCGCGATGAAGTGGTGTCCGACGATGCCGAGCGACTCGGCGCCGGCGACGTTCTCCTGCTTGTTGTCGATGAAGACCATTTCGGCCGGTGTTATTCCCAGCTCCGTCGCGACCTCGATGAAGATCTGCGGGTCGGGCTTGATCAGCCCCATTTCGGCGCTGACGAAGATCCGCTCGAAGAATCTGGCGATCGGGGAGAAGCGGAACGGGCTCGCGAAGTCGAACCCGGCATTCGAGAGCAGCGCGATGCGCGTGCCACCGTCGAAGAGGTCGGCGATGATGTCGAAGGTCAGCGGATCGATGCTCAGCCAGCCCGTGAAGTCGGCGACCCACAATTCCTGGATGCGTGACTCCGACCATTGCACTCCGAGGTCGGCCGCGACCAGCTTCCAATACTCGCGAACGGCGATGGTGCCCTGGTCGAGCCCCTCGCGGTGGGCCCAGTACGGCCCCCAGAACGACGCATTCGGCACGCCGGCGACCTCGACGAGGTCGGCCCGATCGCGCTCGCTCGGCTCGCGGGAGATGACCTCTCCATAGTCGAAGACGACGACCCGTCCGGGGATGCTGAGCGACATTTAAACCACCTTTCCGCCATCCAAACTATCGTGAGTGCCATGAGTACCTTTGCCGACTGGACCGCGGATGACGCTCGCCGCTACATCGCGGTGCCCGGGCCGAGCGACGACAAGTACTCCCGCGGGGTGCTCGGTGTCGTCACCGGCTCGGCCGAGTACCCGGGGGCCGCGGTGCTCGGCGTCGACGCCGCCCTGCACACCGGTGTCGGCATGTTGCGCTACCTCGGACCGCAGCGCGCGAGCGACTTCGTGCTCCAGCGCCGCCCGGAGACGGTGACCGCACCCGGCCGCGTGAAACACCGAGCTGACTTCACTGCAATTATGCAGTGCGAGCATTGCGGTGCTGAGGAAAAGAACAACACAGGGTACCACGATCATTTGTACCATACTCGTGTTATCCCAGCAATGCACTGCACTGCGTGTGGTTTAAATCGTGATGGTG
>JANYGT010000189.1 GCA_025362355.1 Lacisediminihabitans sp.
CCGACGAACAGAGCCGAGACGTAGAGCGGCTGAGGCGGGATGCTCTCGAGCAGTTCGGCGAGCTCCCCCGTACCCGGCCTGACCACGCCCGAGGGGAGTGGCCCGCTTCCGTAGGTCGCGCCGGTCTGCGGGCGAACGACGGATCCGATCTCGTAGATGCCGAAATCGGTGAGCCCGCGCGAGCGATTGCGTCGCGCGATGTCGATGAGACCCGGGATCAGAGATGCGCGGAGGAACGGAATCGCGGCATCAAGCGGATTCGCGAGGCGGATGGCCGGCGCTCCGGGTGCCGCGGCGAAACGGTCATTGGCGACCGCGGCGACGAAGGGCGACGAGAGCACTTCGACGAGCCCGTTCGCCGCGAGTACCTGGGCCGTTGCGCGTCGTAGTCTTTGGGCGCGGGTCAGTCCCCTACCGGGGGGAGCAACCGGCAGCACGGCCGGGATGCGGTCGTAGCCGACGATGCGTGCCACCTCCTCGACGAGGGTGGCCTTGTCGGTGAGGTCGGGGCGCCAGCTCGGTGGGGTGACGAGGAGCGCGCCATCCGTCGCCTCGATCGTCGCTCCGACATCGGTGAGCGAGGCGAGGATCTCCTGTGGCGAGTAGTCGGCGCCCGTGAGAGCCTCGACGTACCCGGTCGGCAGCGCGATCGCTGGCCTCGCCGGCACGTCTGAATAGTGGGAGCCGACGGTGTGCGATCTTCCCCCCGCGAGTTGCTCGAGAAGCTCAACGACCCGTGCGGCCGCGGCGGGCGCGATCAACGGATCGACACCGCGCTCGAAGCGTCGGGATGCCTCGCTCGGAAGCTTGTGACGTCGGGCGCTCCGCGCGATCGACACCGGGTCGAAATTCGCCGCCTCGACGAGCACGTTCGTCGTCGTCGCCGTGATCTCAGTCGTCGCGCCGCCCATCACCCCGGCAAGGCCGATCGGCCCCGAGTCGTCGGCGATCAGGAGGTCCTGCGGATCGAGGGAACGGACCTGCCCGTCGAGAGTGGTGAGCTTCTCGCCCGGCGTCGCCCGCCGCACGATGATGCCACCGCTGAGGGTGTCGAGGTCGTAGCCGTGCAGCGGCTGGCCGATCTCGAGCATGACGTAGTTCGTGATGTCGACGACGAGGGAGATCGAGCGGATGCCGGCGAGCGCGAGCCTCGCGATCATCCAGGCCGGGGTCGGACGCGAGGGGTCGACCCCGCGGACGCTGCGCGTGACGAAGACCGTCGCGCCGGGACGCCCGCGGACGGGGGCTCGGTCGTCGATGGTGACGGGGAACCGGCTCTCGACAGGCTCGACCGCCGAAGCAGGCTCGATCACCGAAGCGGGCTCGACCACCGCCGCGGGGTCGCGGAACGCCGCACCGGTCGCGTGTGAATACTCGCGGGCCACCCCGCGGATCGACCAGGCGTACCCGCGGTCGGGCGTGACGTTGATCTCGACGGCCCAGTCATCCAGTCCGAGGAGTGCCGCAGCATCCGTCCCGACCTCCGGATCGAGACCGAGCGAGGCCAGGCGCAGGATGCCGTCGTGTTCGTCGCCGAGTCCGAGCTCACGTGCGGAGGCGATCATGCCGTCGGAGATGTGGCCGTAGGTCTTGCGCGCGGCGATCGGGAACGGACCGGGCAGCACGGCCCCCGGAAGCGAGACGACGACCTTGTCGCCGACCACGAAGTTGTGCGCGCCGCAGACGATTCCGCGCGGTTCTGCCTCGCCGACATCCACCGAGCACCAGTTGATGGTCTTGCCATTTGTCTGCGGCTCGGGAGTGAACTCGAGCACCGTGCCGACGACGACCGGTCCGGTGACGCCGAAGGTATGCACGTCTTCCTCCTCGAAGCCGACGCTCACGAGCGCCGCGTGCATCTCGGCCGGGGTCACATCGAGCGGCACGTCGACGAATTCGCGCAGCCAGCTGATCGGAACGCGCATCAGACGACCATCCCGAACTGCTCGGAGAAGCGGATGTCGCCCTCGATCATGTCGCGCATGTCCCGCACCCCGTTGCGGAACATCAGGGTGCGCTCGATACCCATTCCGAACGCGAATCCCTGGTACTCGTCAGGATCGATGCCGGCCGCCCGAAGCACGTTGCTGTTGACCATGCCGCATCCTCCCCACTCGATCCAACGCGCGCCACCCTTGGCGTTCGGCTGCCAGACATCCATCTCGGCGCTCGGCTCGGTGAAGGGGAAATAATTGGGACGGAGGCGGATCTTCGCCTCCGCGCCGAACATGATGCGGGCGAAATGCTCGAGCGTTCCGCGGAGATTCGCCATGGTGAGTCCGCGGTCGATCGCGATGCCCTCCACCTGGTGGAACACCGGCGTGTGAGTGGCGTCGAGTTCGTCGGTTCGGAAGACCTTGCCGGGCGAAATGACGTAGAGCGGGAGCTCGCGGGTCAGCAGCGAACGGATCTGCACCGGGCTCGTCTGAGTGCGCAGCACGAGGTGCGAGTCGACCGGATCGACGAAGAAGGTGTCTTGCATGGCGCGCGCCGGGTGGTCTTCGTCGAAGTTCAGCGCGTCGAAGTTGAACCACTCGTTCTCGAGCTCCGGGCCCTCCGCGATCTCCCAGCCCATACCGATGAAGATGTCGCCAATGGCTTCCTGCAGCAGGGTGAGTGGATGCCGCGCGCCGGTGACACGACGCGACGGGAGGGCCGTGACATCCACCGCCTCCTCCGCGAGGCGACGGGCGTCCTCCTCGGCGAACAGCTCAGCTTCGCGGGCCGCGAAGGCCTGGTTCGCCCGGGCACGAGCCTGACCGACCAGCTTGCCGGCGGCCGCCTTCTGGTCGGGGGCGACATCCCGCATTGAAGCGTTCAGCCTCGCGAGAGCGGATGTCTCCCCGAGCTGAGCGGACTTGACCACTTTGAGGGCGGCTAGGTCGGGAGCGGCCGCGATGGCCGCGATGGCCGAGTCGACCGCGGCGGAGACGGCGGCATCGGTGATGGGTTCTGACACGGGTCACAAGCTTAATGGTTGTGGATCAGGAGTGCTGGGCGAAGGCACTCTCATACAGGCACACGGATGCCGCGGTCGCCAGATTCATCGACTCGGCATGACCGTAGATCGGAACGGCGACAGCACGATCGGCGAGAGCGAAGTGCTCGTCTGACAGGCCACGGGCTTCATTGCCGAACAGCCATGCGGTCGGACCGTTCAGCACTCCCGAGTTGCGCGCCGACAACAGGTCTTCCCCCTTGATGTCGGCGGCGAGAATCGTGAGACCACCCTCGCGAGCCTTCTCGAGCACGCTCTCGAGTTCGACTCCGACGGCGACCGGGAGGTGGAAGATCGATCCGGTCGACGCGCGCACGACCTTGGGGTTGTAGAGGTCGACACTCCTGCCGGTGAGGATCACGCCGTCGGCACCGGCGGCATCCGCTGCCCGGATGATCGTGCCGGCGTTACCCGGATCCCGCACCTCTTCGAGGATCGCTACGAGCTTCGAGGCTCGAAGGATGTCTTTCACCGAGGTGGGGAATTGGTGACAGACGGCGACGATCCCCTGTGGCGTCACCGTGTCGGCCATCGCGTCGAGCACCTGCTCGGTGACGAACTCGACGTCGACGCCCGCGGCGATCGCGGCATCCGCTATGCCGTTATAGCGATCGAGGGCCGTCGGCGTCGCAAACAACTCGACGACGAGTTCCGGACGATAGGTGAGCGCCTCAGAGACCGCCTGAGGGCCTTCGAGCAGAAAAAGTCCCGTCGTGAGGCGGGCCTCGCGCTTGGCGAGTTTGGCGACGCTGCGTACGCGTGGCGATCGGGGATTATCGAGCACGGCATCATCCTAGGCAGCCGAGGTTGCGAGACCGTCGAGGCGTGCCGGGGACGGACGGAATGCGCCGGCACACGGATGGGCCCGGTCGCCGAAGCGGCCGGGCCCATCCGTAGAGAGAACTACGCAGAGATCTTCGGAGCCGAGGTGTCGGCCGGAAGTGCTGCCTTCGCCGTCGCGACCAGCGCGGCGAACGTCGCCGGCTCGGTCACGGCCAGGTCGGCGAGGATGCGACGGTCGACGCCGACGCCGGCCAGGTTGAGTCCCTGGATGAGGCGGTTGTACGTGAGGCCGTTCGCGCGGGATGCGGCGTTGATGCGCTGGATCCACAGGCGACGGAAGTCACCCTTACGGGCACGGCGGTCGCGGTATGCGTAGACCAGGGAGTGGGTGACCTGCTCCTTCGCCTTGCGGTAGAGGCGCGAACGCTGTCCGCGGTAGCCCTTTGCGCGCTCGAGGATTACCCGGCGCTTCTTGTGGGCGTTGACGGCCCTCTTTACTCTTGCCATTTTCTCGTCCTTGGTTGTCTGGTCGGCGTTACTTGGAGTACTTGCCGAGAAGCTTCTTGATGGCCTTCACGTTGGCCGGGGCGATCTGCTCGTCGGTGTTGAGGCGACGCTTGCGGCGACCCGACTTGACCTCCAGGTTGTGGCGCATACCAGCCTGCTGCTTCATGATCTTTCCGCTGCCGGTGACCTTGAATCGCTTCTTGGTGCCCGAGTGCGTCTTCTGCTTCGGCATTTCTCTCCTTGGTTTTCAGTACAGCTGTGTGAGACCAGCGACGGAACTAGTCCGACGTCACGTCTGCGGGTGCGGTCTTCGGTGTGGCGCGCGGCTTCGGTGCTGCCGACGGCTTCGGAATGGATGTCGCTCCTGACGGCTTGGGCGCGGCGCCCGGC
>JANYGT010000242.1 GCA_025362355.1 Lacisediminihabitans sp.
CGCCAAGGCGATCGCCGCCGAGGCCGGTGTCGACGACTATCTCGCCGAGGCCACTCCGGAAGACAAGATGGAGCTCATCAAGAAGGAGCAGCAGGGCGGAAACCTCGTCGCCATGACCGGTGACGGAACGAACGATGCTCCGGCACTCGCCCAGGCGGATGTCGGCGTCGCGATGAACACCGGGACGTCGGCGGCGAAAGAGGCCGGCAACATGGTCGACCTCGACTCCGACCCGACGAAGCTCATCGACATCGTCGCCATCGGGAAGCAGCTGCTCATCACCCGCGGATCGCTGACGACCTTCTCGATCGCCAACGACGTCGCGAAGTACTTCGCCATCATCCCGGCGATGTTCGTCGCAAGCTACCCGGGGCTCGCCGCGCTCAACTTCATGCACCTGCACTCGCCGGCATCCGCGATCCTGTCGGCCGTGGTGTTCAACGCGCTCATCATCATCGCGCTGATCCCGCTCGCGCTCCGTGGCGTCACCTACCGCGCTACGACGGTCTCGAAGATCCTCGGCCGGAACATCCTGATCTACGGGGTCGGCGGCCTCATCGCCCCGTTCATCGGGATCAAGCTCATCGACCTCGTGATCTCGCTGATCCCCGGCTTCTAACTCTCGTAACCCTGAAGGACTGGAAAACATAATGAGTTCAGTACGCGGCACAACCAGGCAATACTGGGTCGCACTCCGCGCCATGATCGTCTTCACGATCGTGCTCGGCATCGCCTACCCGGCTGTGGTGACGGGCATCGGCCTTCTCGTACCCTCGCAGTCCAACGGATCCCTCGTCACCGTCGGGGGGAAGACGGTCGGATCGAGCCTCATCGGGCAGAGCTTCACAGACAAGAAGGGCAATGCCCTCCCCCAGTGGTTCCAGTCGCGGCCCTCCGCCGCCGGCACCGGCTATGACGGCGGGGCGTCGAGCGGCAGCAACCAGGGAACGGAGAGCGAAACACTGATCAAGGCGATCAAGGACCGCAAGGCCGCGATTGCGAAGAGCGACGGCGTCGATCCCTCGAAGATCCCCGCCGATGCGCTGACGGCCAGCGCGTCCGGCCTCGATCCGCAGATCAGCCCGGAGTACGCTCGACTCCAGGTAGCCCGAGTCGCTGCGACCCGCGGAATCAAGGAGTCGGATGTCAGTGCCCTCGTCGAATCGGCGGTCACCGGCCGACAGCTCGGATATTTCGGAGAACCGACGGTCAACGTGCTCCAGCTCAACATCGCGCTCTCGAAGCTCGATCCGAGCGGCGACTGACGCTGTGCCGTTCCGCTCATGAGTCGGGGATTCCTGCAGGTCTATCTCGGTGCCGCCCCCGGCGTCGGGAAGACCTTCTCGATGCTCGAAGAGGGTCGGCGCCTTCAGGAGGCCGGCCACGATGTCGTGATCGGGCTGGTCGAGACCCACGGCCGGGAGGGTACAGCCCGACTGGTCGAGGGCCTCGACGTGTTTCCGCGAATGCACGTCGCCCACCGTTCCGTCGACCTCGACGAACTGGATCTTGCCGGCCTGATCGAGCGTCACCCCGAATGGGCGCTCGTCGACGAGCTCGCCCACACGAACGCCCCCGGCGGGGCGAACACAAAGCGCTGGCAAGACGTCCAGCAGCTGCTGGATGCGGGCATCAATGTGATCTCGACCGTCAACATCCAGCACATCGAGTCGCTGAACGACGTAGTGCAGTCCATCACCGGAGTGCTGCAGCGCGAGACCATCCCGGATTCGGTCCTTCGAGGCGCCGACCAGATCGAGGTGGTCGACCTCGCTCCCGAGGCGCTGCGCACACGTCTTTCGGGCGGTCACATCTATCCGGCCGGTACCATCGACGCCGCGCTGTCCAACTACTTCCGTCTCGGCAACCTCACGGCGCTGCGCGAGCTTGCGCTCCTCTGGCTCGCGGACGAAGTGGATGTCGCGCTTCAGGCTTATCGCAACGAGCACGGGATCTGCGGCAAGTGGGAGGCTCGCGAACGCGTCGTCGTCGCGCTGCCGGGCGGTCCGGAGGGCGAGACACTCATCCGTCGCGGGGCACGCATCGCGGCCCGCTCGAGCGGAGGCCAGCTTCTCGCCGTGCACATCGCGAGCCCCGACGGACTCGCGGAATCCGATCCGGGCGCTCTGGTCGCCCAGCGCACGCTCGTCGAGAGTCTCGGCGGGAGCTACCACCAGGTGCTCGGCGACAGCACGCCGACGGCGCTGGTCGACTTCGCCCGCGGGGTGAACGCGACTCAGCTGGTCATCGGAGTCAGTCGCCGCAGCCGCCTCACCACTTTCCTCACCGGCCAGGGAATCGGACAGACGGTGATCCGGGCGTCCGGAGACATCGACGTGCACATGGTCACGCACGAGTCGGCCGGGCGGATGCAGCTTCCGCACGCGACACGGTCCCTCCCGTTGCGCCGGGTGCTGTCGGGTTTCGGCACGGCGCTCGTCGGACTTCCGCTGCTGACCTGGCTGCTCAGCACCATCCGCACCCCCGACTCGCTCGTCGCGAATGTTCTCGCTTTTCAGCTCTTCGTCGTCATCGTCGCCCTGATCGGCGGAATCTGGCCGGCCATCAGTACGGCGCTCGTGACGGGATTCATCGTCGACTTCTTCTTCGTCGAACCGCTCTACGAGCTGAGGATCGCGAACCCCGCCCATTCCGTCTCGCTCGCGATCTTCCTCGCCGTCGCGACGCTCGTCAGCGTGGTCGTCGACCAGGCCGCGAGTCGAAGTCGGGCTGCGAAACGGTCCGCCGCGGAGGCCGAGACTCTCGCGACGGTGGCCGGAAGCATCATCCGAGGCGAGAACGCCGTCGAGGCGCTCGCCAACCGGCTTCGCGAGATCTTCGGCATGGCGAGCGTCACCGTCGTCTCTCGTGGGGTGCCGCTCTACGAATCGGGTGCGGTCGTGAGCGGCAATCCCGCCGAGCGCACGGTGGTGGAATTCGGAGAGGACGGTTCTGTCGTTCTCACCGGGCGCGATCTCCAGGCATCCGACCGCCGTATCCTCGACGCCTTCGTGTCGCAGATCGCCGCGGCGCTCGAGCAGCGCGACCTTCGCAGTCAGACGGAGGTCATCCGTCCGCTCGAGGAGGCCAACCGTCTGAGGACGGCACTTCTCGCCGCTGTCGGTCACGACCTGCGCACGCCGCTCTCGTCTGCGACGGCGGCCGTCTCGAGCCTGCGGAGCACGGATGTCGCATGGAGCCAGCATGATCGCGACGAACTGCTCGAGACGGCGGAGATCTCGCTCCGGCGCCTCGCCGACCTCGTAGCGGACCTCCTCGACGCCAGTCGCCTGCAGGCCGGCGTGCTGCCGATCTCGCTGTCGAGCGTCGGGCTTGACGAGATCGTTCCACTCGCTCTCGACGAGCTCGAGTTGCCGACCGGTCGCGTCCGGGTAGACGTGGCGCCGGACCTTCCGTCGGCGATCTGCGACCCTGTGCTCGTGCAGCGCGTGATCGTCAACCTCGTGACCAACGCGCTTCGCTACTCCCCGGACGACACCCCGCCGATCGTCACCGGCAGCAGTTTCGGCAATCGTGTCGAGTTGAGGGTGATAGATCGTGGCCCGGGGATCCCGCTCGCGAAGCTCGCTGAGGCCTTCCAGCCGTTCCAGCGACTCGGCGACACCGACAATACGACGGGTGTCGGGCTCGGTCTCGCCCTCTCGAACGGCTTCATGGAGGCGATGGGCGGAAGTCTCGAAGCCGAAGACACCCCGGGCGGTGGGTTGACGATGGTGATGTCGCTCCCCTCCCTCGCCGCCGGTCCGCCGCCGGATCTGCTGTTGGCTCAACCGGAGACCGCCGTCCGTCTGGAGGCTGGCTGATGCGCGTGCTCGTCGTCGATGACGATGCCCAGATCCTCAAGGCCCTGCGAATCAATCTCGCGGCCCGCGGCTATGACGTGCACCTCGCGCGGTCCGGTCCGGAGGCTTTGGATGTCGCCGCGAAGGTGAAACCGGAACTCGTCATCCTCGACCTCGGGCTGCCGGGCTTCAGCGGCATCCAGGTCATCGAGGGACTGCGCGGATGGACCGACGTGCCGATCCTCGTCGTGAGTGGACGCAGC
>JANYGT010000150.1 GCA_025362355.1 Lacisediminihabitans sp.
CGCCCTCGCTAGGCCAGATGCTCACTGTCATTAGGCACGTTGGCAACAAGAGCCTGCACGTCGAGGATGAGTCGGATGACGTGATGGTCCTCATTCTCAACCCCGACGACTCTTTGATAGTCGAGCAGATTTTCGCGGCTATCAACGATGTCGTGTTCGAGCTGCGTACTAAGCCCGGCGAATTCAGGTGGTGGTCGCAACACTGGTTTGATTTGACTAGTTCGAGAATAACTCGGTGAGGACTTCTGCGGGGGTGCGGTAGCCGTGACGTTTCCGGGGCCTCGCGTTGAGTTCCGCGGCGACGTTGTCCAGGATCCCGGGCCCGTGGAAAGAGAGGTCGGTGCTCTTCGGGAAATATTGCCTCAGCAGCCCATTCGTGTTCTCGTTGCTGCCTCGTTGCCAGGGTGAGTGCGGGTCGCAGAAGTAAATAGGCATCCCGGTCGCCATCGTGACCTCCTGATGTTTCGCCATCTCCCGGCCCTGGTCCCAGGTCACCGACAGACGCAACTGCTCCGGGAGGGTGTTCATCGCCTTGATCATCGCGGTCGACACGGTCAAGGCAGTGTGGTCGCCGGGCAGGTGCAGCAGCATCAGGAACCCGCTGGTGCGTTCGACCAGAGTCCCGATCGCGGACCGCGTCGACGTCGAGCCAATGATGAGATCGCCCTCCCAGTGACCGACCTCCCGCCGGTCCTCGACGTGTGCGGGCCGATCGTGGATCGAGACCATGTTCCGCAGCCGGCCGCGCCCGTGCCCGCTCTTGCGTGCCAGCCGCGACATCCGCACCGGGCGCCTCGAGCGCAGGTGCGATGTCAGCGCCGACGGCAGTGCATGCCGGGTCGAGATGTACAGGTGTCGGTAGATTGCCTCGTGGGAGATCCATAAGTGCGGTTCGTCGGGGAAGCTGCGGCGCAGCCATGAGGAGATCTGCTCGGGAGACCAGTCATCGGTGAGCCTGAGCCGCACGAGTTCTCGAAGTCCTTCGTGGCGGTCCAGCTTCGACACCTTCGGGCGTCGAGAACGCCCCCACGTGGCCACGTCAGCGTGCGCAGCCCGGTAGTTCTCTCGGCCGCCGTTGCGGGCGATCTCCCGGGACACCGACGATGGCGAGCGACCAGTCCGGGCCGCGATCTTTCGCGCGGACTCACCGGCCGCGATGCCGCGGGAGATCTCTTCCCGTTCGGTGAGCGAGAGCCGCAGGAGAGCACGCCGCCGAGGAGCTGGCCGGATCCCACCCGTCACAGCCAAGTGACGTCTGACCGCCGCCGGACCATAACGCACCATACGAGCGATCACCCGTGCAGGCTCTCCCGCCCTCCATCTGTCCCAGATCGCTTCCTGCTGCTCCAATGTCAACGTCGACCCCACCAGCCACCTCTCCATCATCCGCATCATCCCAGGAATAGTGCGTTGATCGGTTGAGAGCACCACCGTTTCCGGGGCGTCTTCGGGATCCCCGGCACCGGGTGTGGAGTTGATGGCTAAATGGCGGTGTTCTGTAATCACTCGTTAGCGGGTGAGTGCACGTAAGCGGACCCCTCACCGGGTGGTTGAAGGACACCGTGCCTTCTACTGGGCTGGGCGTGTGAAGAGGTTGACGAGGTTGCCGTCGGGATCGCGAAAGAGGGCGGACCTGTTGCCCCACGGCATGGTCGTCGGCCGGAGCGCGACGTCGTCGAGCACGTCGTTGAGGCGCGCGAACTCAGCGTCGACATCCGTGACAAGGAACTCGATGATGATCGAATCGTTGCTGGCCGGATGCGGCGCGTTGTCGCCCAGCATGGCGACCGTCGCTGTGCTCGCTATCGCCAAGGTGCCCGAGGTCGTCCGCAGTTCGGCGAATATCGGAGCTGGCCACGTGGCGGTGATTCCCGTCACCACCTCGTAGAAGCGAGCGAGCCGGTCGACGTCGTGTGTGATGATGCGCATTGATGCGAGATCCATGATCTTCCCTCCAACCGCGCCATCCGGCGCGGTATCAACAGTTTGGCGGGCCCAAACGACAACATCGTGTCGGTGTTTAGGGCATATTCCGGCCCGGGCCGACCGCCCGCAGCTGTCCCTCGATGATGCCGAGATCCTCCGCCCGTAGCGTTCGGCGCGGTGGCCGCTCGATCAGAGCCTCCGCCTGGACGATCCGATCGCCCCGGAACGCGCGAAGGCCATCGCGAAGCCGGCACCAAGCGATCAGATACCAGTTGTCACCCTTGCCGACGAACCCCATCGGTTCGACGTCCCGCTCGGTCGCTCCGCCATCGCGGTCGGTGTACGAGATCCGAAGGACCTGTCCGGACCGCAAGGCTGAAGCCAGACCACTGGGCGCTCTGGTCGGCTTCTCATCGCCGAGCAGATGGATGCGCGCAGCCAGGTCCGCCGTCTCCCTCAAGCTGCGATCATCCGTGACGGCAACGACCTTGCGGAGCGCCGACGTCGCTGAATCACGGAATGGGCTCGTAGCAAGCGCGCTCAGCCCAACCATCACAGTAAGGGCCTCGTCCACCGTGAACCCGAGAGGCGCCAGGGTGTGCTGTGTGTCCAGGCAAAAGCCGCCGGTGCGACCGGGTTCCGCCCAGATGGGTACTCCACTCTGCTGCAATGCCGACAAGTCTCGCTCGATGGTTCGCGAGCTGACATCGAACCGGTTGGCAAGCCACCGAGCGCTCCTTGGTCGTGGGGCCACGGCCCGCAGCTCCTCAACGAGTGCGTAGAGTCTGTCGGTGCGAGTCACACTCCGACCCTAGTTGCGCGGACCGAGTGTCAACGCCCGTGAGACGGTTGCTCATCGCGCGGGCCGAGAAGTACCACCGCGCTCGTCCGCGCATCGTCAAATGCGGACCGAAGCAGTCAGTAAAGCGTTGGGGACTGCTGTACTAGACGACGACCTGTCGAAAACAACGCCAGGAGCAAGGCGTCAAAGGAGCGTGGAATATCGGAGCGCCGTGAGGATATGCCCCGAACGCCCTCAACGCTCGGGGGGGTCTGCTGTCGATCTAGTTGACTCGTTTTGTTTGGGGTTTTCAGGCCGCGTGAGCGGGCTCTGAGTTTATTATCTCGAACTCGATCGGGGTGAGGCGTCCGAGTCGACGTTGCCGACGCCGGCGGTGGTAGGTCCGCTCGATCCAGGTCACGATCTCCAGCCGGAGTTCCTGCCTCGATTGCCACCGCTTCTTGTTCAGAACGTTCTTTTGCAGGAGCGAGAAAAAGGACTCCATCGCGGCGTTATCAGCGCAGGCACCCACTCGCCCCATCGACCCGGTGATGCCGCATTCTTTGAGCAGCTCCACGAATTTTCTGGAACGAAATTGAGATCCTCGGTCCGAATGCAGAGTCGTCCCGATCGGGTTGCGGAGCGCGACAGCGTTCCGGAGCGCTGCCACTGCCAGCTCCGCCGTCATCCGAGAATCGATCGAATATCCGACGATCCGGTTGGAGGCGACGTCTTTGATGGCGCACATATAAAGCTTGCCTTCGTCGGTCCAATGTTCCGTGATATCCACAAGCCACAGCTGGTTCAGGGCGGTCGCGGTGAAGTTCCGGAGCACGAGATCGTCATGCACGGGCGGGCCTGCTTTCCGGTTCAGACCGCGTTTCTTCGAGAACACAGACCACAGCCGTTGCTGCGAGCACAGCCGCCACACCCGCCGCTCCGACGCCGAAAGCCCCGACTCCGCCTCGATCTCGTCGGAGATGAACCGATACCCGAACGCGGGATCATCACGGTGAAGATCCACGGCAGCGTTCGTCAGGTGGGCGTTGTCCCAGTCCCTCCTCGAGACCGGGTTCGCCCGCCATTTGAAGAACGCTTGCTTCGAAAACTTCAACACCGGCAGGTCACCGCGATCGGGATCCGATCAGCAGCCAACTCAAGGACCAGCGGGAACATCATTTTGGGAGCGACGCCTGCGATAGATACGCCGCTGCCCGGCGAAGGATCTCGACCTCTTGCTCAAGCAGTCGGATGCGCTTCTTCGCCTCCCGCAGCTCGACCATCTCTGCCTGGGTGACACCGGGTTTGACCCCGTCTTCGACATCAGCGATCTTCAGCCACCGCTGCAGGCAAGACTCGGAAATCCCGAAATCCTTCGCGATGCGACCGATCGGGGCTTCGCCCTTGCGGGCGACCGCGACCACGTCGCGGCGGAACTCTTTAGGAAATGCTTTCGGCACGTTGACCATCTTTCCGTGAGAACCAAAATCCTCACAGGCTAGAAGTCAACCAAACCGACAGCAGACCCAAGTCCGTCGCGAGGTTGAAGAGGTAGGGATCGCGACCGCCGGTGCGCGCGTGGTGGGAAAGCGCTGCGTGTA
>JANYGT010000289.1 GCA_025362355.1 Lacisediminihabitans sp.
AAAGGGGCCGGTGCGCAGGCACCGACCCCTCTCTGCTCCGTCGCGCGTTTCAGCGGCGCTTCGACCTCGCCCCGGCGAGTTCCCGCTCGGCGAGCGCCTGGTTGTCGAGTCCGATGACGCCGTAGTCCCAGCCCTTTCGGCGGTAGACGACGCTCGGGCGATCCGTCTCGGCATCGATGAAGAGGTAGAAGTCGTGGCCGACGAGTTCCATCAGGTAGAGGGCGTCATCCACCGTCATCGGCATCGCCTCGAACACCTTCTTGCGGATGACGACGGGGCTCCAGTCTTCCTCTTCGTCACTCGGCACCGACGCATCGACGATGTCGAGCGACCCGGTGCGCACCTTGTCGATCATCTCGATCGAGGCCGGACGGATGTCTGTGATGGCGAACCCGGTCGCGCTCGCCTCTCGAAGGGAGGTCGGGCGATGCTGGCCACGGTGCACCTTCTGCCGGTCTTTCGCTCGACGCAATCGCTCGACGAGCTTGTCGATGGCGAGATCGAAGGCGACGTATTTGTCGGATCCGCTCGACTCTGCGCGCACGAGGGGCCCAGGTCCGATCAGCGTCAGCTCGACCCGGTCATCGCCGCTCGTGCCGTTCTTCTCGCTGTGCCGACTGACCTTTATCTCGAAGGCGAGTGCCTTGTCAGCGAGATGGGAGACCTTCTCGGCCTTCTCCGTGGCGTATGCCCGGAAACGGTCGGTGACTCCCAGGCCAAGACCTTTGATGGAAATTTCCACAGCGTCCTCCTGGATCTTCGTGCGGCCTATCGCCCGGTGAAGTCCAAGCGAGAATCGCGCCGCTTTTCGCCAAACCTAGACCCGCCGGCTTGGGATGCCAAGAGTTTCGCTGAGGAGCGTGTGAGAAAAAGCCGGAAGGTCGGCGGAGGCGCCATACAGCTTCGGGGTGAAGGCGAGAGTCGCCGCGCCGACGACGACGGCTCCCCCCGATCGAAGTGCCCGCACCGCCTCCGTCAGGGTGGCTCCGCTGGTCAGGACGTCGTCGACGAGCAGCAGACTGCGGCCACGGAGGTCGCCGACGGCCGTCATGCTCCCGACGAGATTTCGGGCTCTCTCCTCCCTGTCGAGCCCCTTCTGCTCGGCGTGCCGTGAGACGCTCCTGAGCGCCCCGAGGTCCCGACCGAGCCCGGCTCTTCTCAACAGGAGGCGCACGGGGTCGTAGCCGCGCCGACGGTAGGCTGCCCGGCCCGTCGGCAGCGCGACGAGCTCGATGCGGGCGGCCTCGGCGGAGGAGCACGGCGAGACCGCGACGACCGCCGCCGCGACGGCTGCTGCGAAGGGGATCGCGAGGGCTGCGGCGACATCCGTGCGGCCACTCTCCTTGTAGCCGAGAATCGCGTTCCGCACCGTCGACTCGTAGCGGAGGGCCGCGAAGACCCGGGTTCCGTCGTCGAGAGTGCGCTCATCGACAGAGGGCAGGAAACATCGGCGACAGTCGGCGCAGATGGCTCGGTCCGCCGACCCACAGCCTGAGCAGGTGACGGGAGCGAGCACCGCGACGGCATCGAGCAGCGCGGCGAGAAGACGGTGATCCACCCTGGCATCCTCACCTCTGCCGGGACGCGAAGGGACCGGCTCCGGGCGGCCCGTCGAGTACCGACGAATCCCTCCGCTGGGGAGGAGTGGTCGCTAACGTTGCGTCGCGATGAACGACACCTTCACCCGCGAGCTCTGCCACGAGCTGCCCTGGTAGGTGTAGACCATCCCGTCGTCGCTGAGCACACGGAGGCCCTGCTGGCCGTTTCCGCCGATGATGGATTGCGAGCCGGCGAGCAAGACGCCGAGTTGCACGCGCTGTCCGCCGATCTCGAACTCGTCGACCGCCGACTGGGATCCGACACCGACGAGAGTCGCAACGGTCGTCTCGTTGATCCAGGTCACCCCGGTGGCATCCCCCGACTCGAGCGGAACGTCGACGACGAGTGGTCCGAGTCCGGTCGGCACGAATTTCGAGTCACGGAGGATCGCCGCGATGACCAGTCGCGGACCGGTCGACGAGGAAAGCAGGAGGGCGACTCTCGCCCCGTCACGGGAGATCTGCAGGGATGTCACCTGCGCGTCGACCGGGAACGAGGTCGTGACCGGATGCGCGGCACCGGCAGGATCGAATGCCCGGATCGCATTCACGTCGTCTGAGGGAACCGTCCAGATGAATCCGTTCTCGTCGATCGTCGGGGGGATGAGCCCGGGGCGAGTGTCGAGGACGAGCGGCGCCGGGACGGAACGGCGCACGACGGAGACGCCGCCGCCCCCGCGGACGGCCACGGTGCTTCCGTCGGTCGACAGTGTCGCCGCCGTCGGGACGAGAGGCGGGATCTTCGAGCTCAGCTGGGGAAGCGCGGCCACCTTGTCGTTCGCATAGAAGCCGAAATCACCCTTTCGATAGACGAGGGCCTGGCTGTCGACGAGCGGGTCGACCTGCGGGCCGGTCGCTCCCAGATCGTCGATCACGAGCGGAGCGCCCTCCACCGAGATCGCGACGCTCGAGACGCTCGAGAGGCGACGGAGGCTCTCGCTGAGCTGTAGCAGCATGTACTGCTGCTCCCGCGGGGTCGCCGTCTTCGCCTCCCGCGTGAGATCCACTTTCGCGACACCGCCGACGATGGGGACGAGACTTCCGGCGGTGGTCAACTGCGTGCCGTCCGGGAATTCGCTTCGCGCGGCACCCTCGAGCCAGGCGGGCGGTCCGGCGAGTAGCGCCGAGACGATGCGTGTCGCCGCACTGCCGCTCGGAAACCAGCGAAGGTCGGGAACCAGGTTCTGGAGGCCCTGGTCGAGGAAGTACAGCGCCTGCTTGTTGAACAGTCGCTGGAAGGTCGCATCGGGCAGCACGATGCCGTTCGGGGCCTCGCTGATGCGCCACTGCCCGTTCTGCTTCGTGAACGAGAACTCCAGAGTCGACGGGCTATTCGACGATTTATAGGTTCCCGAACTGTCGACGATGGCGTTGGTGGTGAACGAATAGTCGATCGTGTCGGTGTCGACCGGGGTGTAGCGGGCATTGCCGCTTCGAACCTGCACGATCTGGCTCGGGTCCCACTTCGCCGCGAACGAGGTCGAGAGGAACTCGCGAGCGACCGCGTATCCACCCGTCGACGACTGGAAGGCGGCGATGAACCCCTTGAGGATCGCGGCGGGCGTGTCGCCCTTCCCGGGGCCGACCGGGTTGACCTCGAAGCCCGTTCCACTCGCGTTCGCCGCGATCGACAGGCCCTGGGTCGCCGGCCCCCTCGCCGGGATGCTCACGCACCCGGCGACCAGCGAGAGCAACGCGACGGAGGCGAGCGCCGCGAAGATCACGCGAAGAGTTCGGCGCTCAGCCATCCGCTGCCCCTTCCGTCTCTCTCTGGTCGTCTGTCTCATCCTCCGGCGGGAGGGCGAGAGGAGACGAGGCGATCGCCATCCCGCGCTCTCTCGGAAGCGTGAGCCGGAAGCAGGTGCCGGCACCGGGCTCCGACCACACCTCCAGCCAGCCATTGTGCAGCACCGCATCTTCGAGGGAGATGGCAAGGCCGAGCCCAGTGCCGCCGATCGTGCGTTGGCGGGACGGGTCGGCGCGCCAGAATCGGTCGAATACCCGAGAGGTCTCGACCGCGGTCATCCCGATTCCCCAGTCGCGCACGGCGATGGCGATGGCGGTCTCGTTGCTGTCGACCAGCACCTCGATCGGTCTCCCCTCGCCGTGCTCGACCGCGTTGCCGAGGAGGTTGCGCAGGATGCGGCGGATGCGGCGGGCATCGACCTCCGCCTCGAAATAGCCACCGGGCGCCACCACCCGGAATTCAGACCCGCGCCCCTCGGCGAGCAGCGCCATGGCGTCGACGGCCTCCTCGACGAGGCGCACGAGGTTGGTCGGCACGAAATCGAGCTCGACGGCGCCGGCGTCGTACCGGCTCACCTCGAGGAGGTCGGCGAGCAGCAGTTCGAAGCGCTGCACCTGGGTGTGCAGAAGCTCAGCCGTTCGGGCGGTGGCCGGCTCGAACGCCTCGCGCTGGTCGTAGAGCACATCGCCGGCGAGGCGGATCGTCGTGAGCGGTGTGCGCAACTCGTGGGAGACATCCGAGACGAAGCGCTGCTGCAGCCGGGAGAGCGCCGCGAGCTTCGTGATCTGCTGCTGGAGGCTGTCGGCCATGCCGTTGAACGACCGGGCGAGGGTCGCGATCACATCATCGCCGCGCTCGGGGATGCGCACCTCGAGTTGCCCGGCGGCCAGTTTCTCGCTCGTCTCCGCCGCCGTTCGGATCGGTCCGACGACGAGGCGCACGACGACGACCGTCACCCCGGCGATGAGCAGGATGAGCGCGAGTCCGCCGAGCAGCAGGGTCTGCAGCACGAAACCGAGGGTCACCTGTTCGTCGGCGAGGGAGTAGACGAGATAGAGCTCGTAGTTTCCGGCCGGTCCGACCGTCACCTGCGAACCGACGACGATCGCCGGCGTCCCCCCGGCGAGCGTCACCGACTGGTACTGCACGTGCGTCGGATCGGCACGCACTCTCGCGCGGAGACCCTCGGAGACGACATCCGGGAAGTCTGTGGTGTTGGTCGGCTGCATGATCTGACTCGTCGACTGGTTCGGCGAGCGCAGGATCTCGAGCGGCGTCGCCCCGGGGCTCGTGCTCGAGGAGAGGATCTTGTCCTGCACCGTCGCGCTGAGGGAGTCGAGTTCGACAGGGGGGCCGGTGTCGGCTGTCGCGGCGGCGGCGTCGAAGATGTCCTGGGCGAGATTGTGGGCCGTTCGCGCCTCGTCCTGCACCTGGACGCTCTTCGAATCGAAGAGCTGGTTGCCGATGCTGATCGAGATGTAGGCGCCGATGGCGAGCACTGCGATCCCGGACAGCAGCACCGTCGTCGCGACGGTACGGAACTGCAGCGAGCTGCGCCAGAACCGCAGCAGCCGGGCGGGCCAGGTGCGCCAGCGAGGAAATCTCATGGCGAGCGGGTCAGCTCGCCCCAGCGCGATACCCGACGCCGCGGACGGTCATGACGATTCGCGGGTTGTCGGCGTCTTCCTCGACCTTCGCCCGCAGCCGCTGCACGTGCACGTTGACGAGGCGGGTGTCTGCGTTGTAGTGATAGCCCCAGACCTGCTCGAGCAGCATCTCGCGGGTGAAGACCTGCTGCGGCTTGAGCGCGAGCGCCAGAAGCAGCTCGAATTCGAGCGGCGTGAGGTTGATCTTTTCCGTTCCGCGCCGCACCTCGTGCCCCGCGACATCCACCTGCAGATCCCCGACCTGAAGTACATCGGTCGTTCCGACCGGCGTCGGACGCAGACGGGTGCGGATGCGCGCCACCAGTTCTTTCGGATTGAACGGCTTGACGACGTAGTCGTCGGCTCCACTCTCGAGCCCGCGCACGACATCCGTCGTGTCGGACTTCGCCGTCAGCATGATGATCGGAACACCCGAGTCGGCCCTGATCTCGGCGCAGACCTGAATTCCGTCTTTGTTGG
>JANYGT010000292.1 GCA_025362355.1 Lacisediminihabitans sp.
CGGCGATCACAGTCATCAGACCGGTATCTCCCATCCCCGCAGCATCCGCCGCACCCGTCCCGGAGGTGAATCCGCCCGCCGCCGCATCCGCCCAGGCGCGCTCGACGTCGCCGAGCGACTCCTCGAGCGGTGCGTGGGTGGTGGTCATGGAAGAAGTCTCCCCCAACCCACTGACATTCCCGCGATCCCCGCAACATCGACCTGATCTGGGCTTTTAGCTGTGGATAACGACCCTAGAACCATCCCTGTGGAGGAGTAGACGAGCCACGTAGCGGCGCCCCCGACCACCCGCCCCGCCTCTCCAAAAACGCAGGAGATTCTCGTCAGATCGAGCAAAACGGGCCGCTGTTGCTCGAAATCCCGCGAAACTCCTGCGTTTCAAGTGGGGGCGGGCCGGATGCCGCGAGGTGGGCGACCAGGGGGTCTCGCTCCCCGCTGGCACGGCCGTCCGATTCTTCGAATCATTCGGAACCGGCAGCGTGAGCCGAGCTCGACCGCCAAAAGCGAGCTCGACCACCGAACGCAGGCTCGACCACCGAACACAGGCTCGACCACCGAACGCAGGCGCGACCACCGCCGCGGCAGCTGCCGCACCCCTCAGTCCAGCAGCGAGTCAGTCCAGCAGCGACGCCCTCGCCTCGATCGCCAGGTCGGGCTGGTCGGCGAAGACCCCGTCGACCCCGGTGCGCATGATCGTGGTGAACTCGCGCTTCCAGCTACCGAGGGCCGCGGCATCCGGTCCCTTGGTCAGTCCGCGCCCGAGGAACTTGTTCTCGGCGCGCAGTGTCCAGCAGTACACGGCGAGGCCGGCGGCGTGCGCTTCGGCGACGATGGTCGATTCTGCGACCGACTTCGGGCCGGCGTCTTTCGGAAGCAGCAGCCGCTTGTGCAGGCTGATGCCGTCGACCTCCTCCGCGAGAGCCGCGAGCCCGTCGGGGGTGAGGAAATCGGCGTACTCGCGCGCCTTCTTCCCGTTGGCCGCCACCTCGTCTGCGGGTGCACCCTTGGCATCGATGAGGAAGACGAAACGGGCGTGGATGCCGCGGTCCCGCACCTTCGCGAGCACCGACTTCTCGAAGCTCTCGACCGTCAACCGCTGGTCATCCTGCCATCCCGCCGCGGTCAGCTCGGCGGCGAGCAGTTCGTCGAGCGGGAGGCCGATCGACGCGAAATAGGTCGCGTGTTTTATCTCTGCGACGAGCCCGACGGGGCGCGGCGCGGAGTCCAGCATCGCGAGCAGGTCGGTGAATCGCAGGATGCCCTCTCGCCCGTTCCACGCGGAGTTCGCCTCGCGCACCTTCGGAATGCGTTCGATCGCGCGGAGGGTCGAGAGCTCCTCCCAGGTGAAATCCTCGGTGAACCATCCCGTGTGCTTCGCTCCGTCGACGAACTTCATCGCGCGCCGGCCCGCGAATTCCGGGCGGGACGCGACATCCGTCGTCCCGCCGATCTCGTTCTCGTGCCTCACCACGAGCACACCGTCCCGGGTCGCGACGAGGTCGGGCTCGACGGCATCCGCCCCCATCGCGATGGCGAGCTCGTAGGCGGCGCGTGTGTGCTCAGGGCGATATCCGCTTGCTCCGCGGTGGGCGATGACGATCGGAAGTGCTTTCACCCCCCAAAGCTAGGCGAGAGAGGTGAACATCCGGGGCGCGACGCCTGCAGTTGGTAGCCTGCTCGGCATGGCCACCGTCGCGTGCGAGATCTGCGAGCAGCCGCTTGACCCCCGCTGGAAGTTCTGTGTCCACTGCGGATCACCGGTCCCCGCTGCGGCGCACCAAGCCGAATCGAGCGTCCCGGCTACGATCCGCTCGGGCGGCGGCGAAGTGGGTGCGATGCCGAAACGCCAATTCGACTGGCAGCTGGGCCTCGGCCTCCTGCTCGCGCTTGCGGGAGTCGCCGCGATCGTCTACCTCGTGTCGGCGCTCATCGCGGCGCGCGCCTGAGCTGAGTGGAACGACCTCGAATGACGCAGGGTTCCGCATCCGTCGGCAGCTGGCAAGAGCCCACCCGGGCGATGCCGTTGCGCTCCGGGGGCTACCGCAGTCGGTACGTCTCCGCGCTCGTACTGCTCTTCGCCGGCGCGCTGCTCGTGCAGGCGACATCCGTCTACACCGGGGATTTCCTCCTCATCGGCATCGGGGCACACGTGCTCGGATGGATGCTGCTGCCCTCGATCGGCGTGCGGCGGGTCGTCATCGCCCTCCCGAGCGCCCTCTGCGCGAGCGCGCTTCTCATCTCGCCGCTGGCCAGCGTGCTGCTCGTCGTTCCACTCGTCGGCTGGCTGTGGGCGAGACAGCGGCCGATCGTCGCGTATCTCGTGACGATCTTCCCCGTCGTATCGGGCCTGATCCTCGGCGCGCTCTTCCCCCATTACGGCCACGGACTCGTCGTCGTGATCGTTTCGATCATCGTGATCGTCGCCTGCGCGTGGCTGGCCCGAACCATAGCCCGGACTCGGCGGATCCCCAGCCCGATCCCGCCCACGATCAGGTAGTTTTAACGCATGGCATCCTCGAACCCATCGTTCAACAATTCCCCAGCCTTCTCGAACCGTGCGAACATCGGTGGCAAGTTCCCGACTACCTCATCGGCATCGACCCAAGACCTCTCCGCCCAGCAGCTCACCGAGCTCTACAGCCAGCCCTCGGCGACGGCGAACGACACCGATCGCATGACCTACGAAGACACGATGGTGAAGATCCTCATCAGCTTCGCAGTGCTCCTCGGTGGCGCAGCCGTCGGCTGGTTCATCCCTGTCATCTGGATCCCGGCGGCGATCGTCGGATTCGTGCTGTCGCTCGTCAACATCTTCAAGAAGAAGCCGAGCCCGCCACTCGTGCTCGCCTACGCGGCGGTCGAGGGTGTTTTCGTCGGTGGAATCACCGCATTCCTCGAGGTGCGCTTCCCCGGCATCGCCATCCAGGCCGTGCTCGCCACCTCCGCGGTCATCGCGGTCACCTTCGCCCTGTTCGCCAGCGGCAGGGTGCGGGCCTCGCGCCGCGCGACGAAGGTCTTCCTCATCGCGATGGTCGGCTACGGCCTGTTCTCGCTGGTCAACCTCGGCCTGATGGTCACCGGCGTGAACAAGGATGCGTTCGGCCTGAGCAGCGCGCTCATCACGATCCCCTTCATCGGCGTCCAGCTTCCTCTCGGTGTCATCATGGGCGTATTCGTCGTGCTGATGGCCGCATACTCCCTCGTGCTCGATTTCGACAGCATCAAGACGGGCGTCACCCGCGGCGCCCCGCGCATCTACGCGTGGAGCGCAGCCTTCGGACTTCTCGTCACCGTCGTCTGGCTGTACATCGAGATCCTGCGCATCATCGCCCTACTCCGCCGATAGCGTCGAAGGGCGACGTGACGAGGAGAGTCGGATGACCGAATACCAGCTGGTCTCGCTGTGGTCGAAGGCGAGACACCACGTGATCATCTCGCAGCTCGGCCCGATCTTCCTGCTGATCGTCACGATCGGGTTGCTCGCCGGTGGCCTCGGCCACTCCTCGGTCGCGGTGAAGCTGGCGACGGCCGGCATCCTTCTCGCCTCGGGCATCCTCGGCGCGGTCGCGCAGGTCTCCGCTGCCAACGAGGCGATGTCGATCGCCGAAGAACTGCGGGTGCTCGACACCGGTAGCGCGATCAGTCGCCGAATAGTCCAGCAGTCCGGCTATGCCAACATCGTGCGCTTCGTGACGCCGACGATCTTCGCGCTGATCTTCGTTGCCATCCTCGTTTCGCTGGCATTCCCAGGCCAGGTCACTGTCATCCAGTTCGGTCGGGTCCCGCTCAACTAGGCTGCGCTCATCCAACCCGCGCCCAACTAGGCCGCACTCAGCTCTTTTCGCGACCACAGGATGCGCAGCGCGCTGAGCGTCAGTACCGCGCCTGTCTCGGAATCATCGCGAGAGAGGGAGTCGGCGTTCTCCCAGACGTACATCCACAGCTCGATCATCGCCTCCTCCGGCGTCTGCGGAAATTGGGCGAAGCGCACGCACGTCGCCCAGGTGTCATCGCAGAACCGGTCGTAGAGCACAGCGAATGCGGCCTCGTTCCCTTTCGCGACGGCGCACAGCAGCGATCGACACACGCGCGTCGGCTTAGGCTGCGACCGACCGCGGAGCCGTGTCGGCCGCGTCGATGCTGGGAGCGAAGGAGTCGACGGCGCTTGCGAGCGAGTCGAAGAAGTGGCGTTCGAGCGGGGCGGTTCGACGAAGGGTCTCGAAGATACCGAGGAAGAGCTGGATGTGACCGATGACACCGTCACCGGTGAGGCGGTGCTCTTCGATGTCGGTGACGAGCCAGTTACCGGCGGAGATCGGCTCGAGCGACAGCCACTCGTATCGTGTCGGGATGCTGTGCGAGTTCACGGGTTTTCCTTTGGTCGGCTGATCCGGTGAGGGTCTGATCCGCTGAGTTCAAGTTAAGTCCACGAGATGGGTTGCCGTTAGTCCATTGACCTCGAAGGTCAGGAGGCCCTATGCTCGAAGGCCATTCCGACGTCAGCAGTGCTGAAAGAGGTATCCGTCCTGCCCGCGGGCGACCAGCTCGCGATCGCGCAGGATCGTCAGCGCCGGAGTCGACCGTGCTGCGCAGACCGCAGCGAACGGGCGCCTCAGCTCGTCCCCGTACTCGATGTCGATCACGTGGTCCCCGTAGACCTTCGTATAGGCGGCACACTCCGAGAACTGATCGCACTCCTCCGACACGGCGAAGTCGAATCCGATCCTGTCCGGCCCGAGCCGGCCGAGTTCGGAGGTGTTCTTCTGCCCGGCGGCGAGGCCGTCCTGGTGCGCTCGCGCGACCAACAGGGTCGCAAAGGCGACGGCATCGGCTTTCGTCAGCGCCCCCTTCGAGCGGGTCCATGAGTCGAGATTGTCGAACTCGACGGCGGCGAAGTGTTTGTCAGCGCAAGCGTCGATCGTCTTCGTGAGGCGGGCGGCGGCATCCGACCGTTTCGCCGCCGTCGAGACGTCGATGATGTGCTCGTCGGGCCAGCCTGGATCGACGAGGGGTGCTCCGGACGCCGTGTGCAGCACCAGTTCAGACGGCCAGGTCACTCCGGGCTGGGTCTGGAATCCGTTGACGTAACAGATCGAGTAGACGCCGGGGGCCGGCATGGAGGTGCTGTCGCGGGTGACGACGGTCACTCCGGCCGCCGGCGTGTAGTCCCCGCCGAGCTGGTAGTCGGCGGCGCCGGTCGTCGGAGGGAGTACGACGCTCGCCTCACGCACGGCCGAACCGGCGCTGCATCCGGCGAGAAGAAAAATTCCGACTGCGAGAACCGCGACCGCGCGTGCCGCGCGCGCTACTCCCACTCGATGGTGCCCGGCGGTTTCGACGTGACGTCGAGCACCACGCGGTTCACCCCGGCCACCTCGTTGGTGATGCGGTTCGAGATGCGTGCGAGAACGTCATACGGCAGTCGGGTCCAGTCGGCCGTCATCGCGTCTTCCGACGAGACCGGCCGAAGCACGATCGGATGCCCGTAGGTGCGTCCGTCGCCCTGCACCCCGACCGAGCGCACATCGGCAAGCAGCACGACGGGGCACTGCCAGATCTCCTGGTCGAGGCCGGCTGCGGTAAGTTCGGCGCGCACGATGGCATCCGCAGTGCGAAGCAGCTCGAGCCGATCGCGGGTGACCTCACCGACGATGCGGATGCCGAGCCCTGGCCCCGGGAACGGCTGGCGGCCGACGATGACCTCCGGAAGGCCGAGCTCGCGGCCGATGGCACGCACCTCGTCTTTGAAGAGGGCACGAAGCGGCTCGACGAGTGCGAACTGGAGGTCTTCCGGCAGTCCGCCGACATTGTGGTGGCTCTTGATGTTCGCCGTGCCGGTGCCGCCACCGGACTCGACGACATCCGGGTACAGCGTTCCCTGCACGAGGAAGTCGATGGAGGCGCCATCCCCCGCCGCCTCGGCGACGAGATCGGCTGCGGCCTTCTCGAACGAGCGGATGAACTCGCGGCCGATGATCTTGCGCTTGGTCTCGGGGTCGCTGACGCCGGAGAGGGCGTCGAGAAACTGGTCGACGGCATCCACCGTGACGAGCCGAACACCGGTCGAGGCGACGTAATCCTCTTCGACCTGGCGGCGCTCATCCTGCCGCAGC
>JANYGT010000020.1 GCA_025362355.1 Lacisediminihabitans sp.
CTTGTGGTAGACCGCCGTCTCGGGGGTGTTGAGGTATTTGGGGCCCTGGTCGTCATCCAGCAGCTTGCGGGCACCGAAGCCGAGGGTCTGCCCCGTCACATCGCGAATCGGCCAGACCAGGCGGCCGCGGAATCGGTCGTAGGTGCCGCGATCTCCCTGCCCGACGAGGCCGGCGGCGAGCAGCTCCTCCTCGGTATAGCCGAGGGCCTTGAGGTGCTTGGTGAGCCCGACCTTCGGCGCAAAGCCGATCCCGAAGCGCTGGGCAGCGGATGGATCGAAGCCGCGCTCGCCGAGGAAGATCCGGCCGACTTCCGCATCGGGAGTAGACAACTGGCTCACGAAATAGTCGGCGGCAGCCTGATTGGCACCGAGGATGCGGGCGCGGTTTCCATGGTCGGCGTTGGCCTGGCCGCCGTCTTCGTAGTGGAGCTCGAAGCCGATGCGGGCCGCCATCCGCTCGACCGCCTCGGAGAATGTCGTGTGGTCCATCTTCTGCAGGAAGCTGAAGACATCGCCGTCTTCGCCACAGCCGAAGCAGTGGTAGCGGCCCACCTGTGGCCGCACATGAAAGCTCGGGCTCCGCTCGTCGTGGAACGGGCAGAGACCCTTGAGCGAGCCGACGCCGGCGCCCTTCAGTGTGACGAAATCACCGACGATGTCCGCGATGTTGATGCGCGCACGCACCTCGTCGATATCGTTTCTGCGGATGAGGCCGGGCACCGGTCAATCCTAAGTTGTCGGCGACCTCGGCCTCCCCCGTTGCCCACATCCGCCCTGCCGCCTCCCCGCAATCCCTCGCGTCATTTCGGAAATGGTCGGAAATGGGAAGGTTCGGCCGTGGCAATCAGCCGACGAGGCGCTGGTGCCAGGCGACGGCGGACTGGTCGGTCAGGCTCGCGACCTGGTCGACGACCGCGCGTTTGCGGCCGGAATCGGTCGTCGCCTCGGACCAGTCGGCAGCGAATCCGGCGTCGAGGGTCGACGGAGCGGCATCGAGCAGGCTATCGGCGAGCTCGGTGAGCATCGTGCGTTGCTCCGTGTAGATCGGCTGCCGCGTGTTCTTCGACATGACGAAGGCGGCGACGATGCCCTTGAGAACGGCGATCTCGGCCACGATCTCACGCGGGACGACGATGCTCGCGTTGAAGCGGATCAGGCTGCCCGCGCCATCCGCCTGCCGTGTCGCCTGCACTGCTGCTCCGGCGAAGCGCCCGATCAGCTGGCTTGTGAGATTCTTGAGGCGACCCTGGGAATGGCGCGAATCGTCCCACTCGTCGATCCAGACGTCGAGGGAATCGAGGCGATCGAAGGCGGCGATGAGCTCGGCGTGATCGAGTTCTCCGCCGATCCACGCGAACATCGACTCGACGAGGTCGTCGTGGTCGACGCGCGCACCGAGGGCCGCCACATCCACGTACCCGTTCACCACGGCGTCTTCGAAATCGTGGACGGAGTAGGCGATGTCATCGGAGAGATCCATGACCTGTGCCTCGATGCAGAGCCGGCGGTCGGGAGCGCCGTCGCGAAGCCACAGGAAGGCCTCGATATCGTCAGCGTAGAAACCGAACTTCGCCCGACCGCTCGGATCGTCGACGCTGGAGCTCTCCGGCCAGGGATACTTGCAACTCGCGTCGAGACTCGCCCTCGTGAGATTGAGTCCGAACGACTGACCCCGCGGCCCGAACACCTTCGGCTCGATGCGTGTGAGCACGCGGAGTGTCTGCGCGTTGCCCTCGAATCCGCCGATGTCGCTCGCCCAGACATTGAGCGCGCGCTCCCCGTTGTGACCGAATGGCGGATGTCCGAGATCGTGAGCGAGGCAGGCGGTGTCGACGACATCCGGGTCGAGTCCGAGGCTCGTCGCGAGCTCACGACCGACCTGCGCGACCTCGAGCGAGTGGGTCAGCCGATTGCGGGCGAAGTCGAGTCCGGCCGCCGGTGAGAGCACCTGGGTCTTCGCGGCGAGCCGGCGAAGCGCGCTGGAGTGGAGGAGGCGCGCACGATCACGGGCGAAATCGCTGCGCCGGCTCGAATGGTCTTCGGGGAACCATCGCGCCGTGTCATGAGCACCGTAGGCGGCCGCGTCACCGCCGGCGGGGGTTGCAGCCGCGACCCGGTCGATCGCCACGCGCTCAGCCACCACTGTTGGTCAGTTCGGCTTCGGCGAGCTCGGCACGGTGGGTGTCGGCGAGTTCGCGGCTGAGCAGCCAGCCGTCGGGCAGGGAGGGCCGCTTCGGGGTGCCGGCTCGACCGCGTGGACCCTCCGCGTCTCCCCCCGGATAGGGCGTCGACCAGTCGAGTGTTCCGAGCAGGTCGTCCATCTGCTGCAGGCTCTCGACCGTCGCGAGACTGGCACGCACCCCGCCTCCCACCGGGTACCCCTTGAAATACCATCCGACGTGCTTGCGGATGTCGCGGCAGGCATGATCTTCGTCACCGTCGAAGAAGTCGACGAGCAACTCCGCATGACGGCGGAGGGTCGCGGCAACCACTCCGAGTGATGGACGGGTGACGTCGGCGGCGGTCGTCTCGCCGCCGAACGCCGCAGCGAGCTCGCCGAAGAGCCACGGTCGACCAAGGCAGCCGCGACCGACGACGACCCCGTCGCATCCGGTCTCCGCGACCATGCGGATCGCGTCTGCGCCCGACCAGATGTCGCCGTTGCCGAGAACCGGAACGTCGTGGATCGCCTCTTTGAGTCGAGCGATCGCCGACCAGTCCGCGTGCCCGCTGTAGAACTCGGATGCCGTGCGGGCGTGAAGCGCGATGCTCGCGACGCCCGCGCCCTCTGCGATTCTCCCGGCCTCGAGATAGGTGAGGTGGTCGGCGTCGATGCCCTTGCGCATCTTGATGGTGAGGGGAAGGTCACCCGCCGCCCCGACCGCGCCCTCGACGATGTCGCGGAACAGATCGAGCTTCCACGGGAGCGCCGCGCCCCCGCCCTTGCGGGTCACCTTCGGCACGGGGCATCCGAAATTCAGGTCGATGTGATCGGCGCGGTCTTCTGCGACGAGCATGGTGACGGCCTCCGACACCGTCTTCGGATCGACACCGTAGAGCTGGATGCTGCGCGGCGTCTCCGACTCGTGGTGCCGGATCAGCCGCATCGACCCCTCGGTGCGCTCGACGAGTGCGCGGCTGGTGATCATCTCGCTGACGTAGAGGCCGGCACCGAACTCGCGACAGAGCCTGCG
>JANYGT010000025.1 GCA_025362355.1 Lacisediminihabitans sp.
CCTCTTTTTTTGCACCCTAACAGTGTTCCGCATGGAAGTTGCACTCTGCCTAGTACATTGAAGAAAGATGCTCAACATTGCGTTACATATGTCTGTCGGCATCAAGAATTCTGTTTTCTGTCTTTTGCGCTGCCCAGCAAAGCTAGCTGAAGCTGCCCCGCGACCGTCGCGCAGGTCGACGGCCCGGCCACCCTCACGACCACGAAGGGCCTGCGCACCGCGACGGTCTCGGCGACGCCGAACAACAACGACCTCGGCACCGCCAACGCCCAGATGGCGACCGTGCTCGCCGACACAACCCTGCCGACGGGCGCGACAGCGACCCTCGGCGGCGTCACGAAGGACCAGACCGACGCGTTCCAACAGCTCGGAATCGCGCTGCTCGCCGCGATCCTGATCGTCTACATCGTCATGGTCGCGACGTTCCGGTCGCTGTTGCAGCCGTTGCTGCTGCTCGTGTCCATCCCGTTCGCGGCGACCGGGGCCATCGCGCTGCAGGTGATCACCGGCATCCCCCTCGGTGTGCCGTCGCTGATCGGCGTGCTGATGCTGATCGGCATCGTCGTGACGAACGCGATCGTTCTGATCGACCTCGTCAACCAGTACCGCCGACGGGGGCTCGACGTGCGCGAGGCGCTCGTCAACGGGGCCTCCCGGCGGCTGCGCCCGATCCTGATGACCGCACTCGCCACGATCTTCGCCCTGCTCCCGATGGCGGTCGGCCTCACCGGCACCGGCGGGTTCATCTCCCAGCCGCTCGCCCTGGTCGTGATCGGCGGCCTGGTCTCCTCGACCCTGCTCACCCTCATCGTGCTCCCGGTGCTGTACTTCCTCGTCGAGGGCGGCAGGGAACGCAGGGCTGTCCGTCGCGAGGAGAAGAATGCGGCGCGCGCCGCCTCGGCGGCCGATGCGGTGACGAGCCTGGGGTAAACGCGGGGTTAAACTGGGTGAAGCGGGGTAGGCAGCAGCCTCAGGCCCGGCACACCGGTCACACCGTCGCGGCCTCCAACTCGCGAGAGGCACTTCATGACCGGGCGTTCCCTGCTCTCCGACCCGTACCGCAACAAGGGCACCGCGTTCACCCGGGCCGAGCGGATGCGCGGCGGCATCACCGGGCAGCTGCCGCACGTCGTGCAGACCATCGAGCAGCAATCGGGCCAGCTCTACCGGCGGTTCCTGGCCCGGCCGAACGACCTCGAGAAGCGCCTGTTCCTGATGGACGTCTGCGCGCGCAACCGCCGGCTGTTCTACTATGCGATGTCCCGGCACCTCGTCGAATTCCTGCCGATCGTGTACGCGCCGACCGTCGCCCAAGCGATCCAGCAGTACAGCGACTGTTACGCAGGCAGCGACGTCGCCTACATCTCCGCACTCGATCCCGAGAGCATCGCGGACGCGCTCAAGATCTACGCCAACGGCCGGGACATCCGCCTGATCGTCGCCACCGACGGCGAGGGCATCCTCGGCATCGGCGACTGGGGAGTCAACGGGGCCGAGATCCTCACCGGCAAGGTCGCCGTCTACACCGCGGCAGCGGGAATCGACCCCGCCCAGATCCTGCCGGTGTTCATCGACGTCGGAACCGACAATGCCGGGCTGCTCGCCGACGCGCGGTACCTCGGAAATCGTTTTCCACGCATCCGTGGCGCTGACTACGACCGGTTCATCGACGACTTCGTGCAGACGGCCCTCGGGCTCTACCCAGGCGCGCTGCTGCACTGGGAGGACTTCGGCCGCGCGACGGCCGCGCCGATCCTCGAGCGGTATCGCGACAGCATCTGCACCCTCAATGACGACATCCAGGGCACCGGCGTCACGATCCTCGCAGCGCTGAACACGAGCATGCTGATCTCCGGGCTGACCCTGCGCGACCAGCGGGTGCTGATCTTCGGTGCGGGAACCGCCGGGAGCGGCATCGCCGACCAGATCGTCGACGAGTTCGTCGTGACCGGCGGACAGTCCCTCGCGGAAGCCGAGGCCCGGATCTACCTGATGGACCGGCAGGGGCTCATCGTCGACAGCCTGCCCGACCTCACCGCGGGCCAGCGGCGATACGCCCGGCCCGCGCGGGAACTGGACGGCGATGCGTTCGCGCCCGCGCTCGCCGACCCGAGATC
>JANYGT010000040.1 GCA_025362355.1 Lacisediminihabitans sp.
GGTGGCGATGCTGATCCACCTCGTCGATGGGGCAGAAGCACTCGTCGAGAGCGAACACCTCCCCGTCGAGGCGGGCGGCCTGCAATTCGGGAAGCGGGAGATCGAGACGGGAGAGCACGGCGGGAAGTCGCATGCTCCATGGTCGCGAGTGCTACCGGATGCCGTCGGGTGCGCTCGTCATCTGTGGAGAGTCGACCGCTGTGCACAGACGACCGCAGCGGACAGCCGTGGATTGGCGAGCGTTGTCAAGACCGCGCTAGCCGATGGCCCTCAGCCAGGCCTTCCGGGCGTCCAGAGCTTCCTGCGCATCCTTGACCTTCTTAGCATCGCCGCCGGCCTTCGCAACAGCCAGCTCTTTCTCGAGCTTCGCGATCGCGTCCTGAAGCTGGCCGGCGAGCCCTTCGGCACGGGCAACCCGCTCCGGATTGCTTTTCTGCCAGTGATCCTCGTCGAGCTTCCGAACCGCGGCCTCGACCTTGCGCAGTCGGTCTTCGATCGGTCGCACATTGTCGCGCGGCACTTTGCCGACGGCATCCCAGCGTCGCTGGATGCCGATCAGTGCGTCTTTCGCCTTCACCCGGTCGGTCTCTGTGAGAAGCGGTTCCGCTTCGGCGAGCAACTCGAGTTTCTTCTCGAGATTGGCGCTGAATTCCTCGTTCTCCTGCGCGTCGACCTCGGACTTCGCGGCATAGAGCGCGTCGCCGGCCGCCTTGAACCGAGCCCAGAGTGCATCATCGAATTTCTTGCCGGCGCGACCAGCGGCTTTCCATTCGTCGAGCAGCGTGCGGTAGGTCGGGATGCCGGCGAGACCCTGCGGGATGAGCGCCTCGGCACGCTCCGCAAGCTGCTGCTTTTTCGTCCTGGCGTCTTTGTGCACGGAGTCGAGCTCGGCGAAGAAGGCCTTCCGGTGCGTCTCGATCGTGGTGCGAGCCGCGCGGAATCTCTTCCACAGCTCGTTGCTCTCATTCTTCGGAAGCCGCGGGCCATCCTGCTGGTGCTTCTGCCAGCGCGCGAACAAATCATCGAGGGTTGCACTCACCTGCTTCCACTGCGCCTTCGCCGGGTCTTGTGCGGCAAGAGTCTCGGCCTCGACCACCAGCGCCTCCCGCTCTGCGATCGCGGCATCCGATGCGGCCTTGTTCTCTGCGGTCTGCTTCTCGGTCAGTTCACCGACGGCACCGTCGAGGGCCTCAAGTCGCGCCGTGAGTGCCGGAAGGTCGCCGACCGCGTTGGCCGTCGCGACGGTGGTCTTCAGGGTCGCGATGGTCTTCGCGACGTCCGCCGCCGCCGTCCCACGTTTGATGCGCTGTTCGAGCAGCGTCACCTGCCCCGCGAGCTCCGTGTACTTGCGCTGGAAGTAGCTGAGGGCCTCTTCCTTCGATCCGTCCGGAAACTGCCCGACGGCACGCTCGCCGTCGGCTTCGCGAACGAAGACCGTGCCCGTGTCATCAACGCGGCCCCATGGAGCCTGGTCGTCTGTGGCCAAAAATCTCACCTTGCTGCTCGGGTGATTCCGATAAAACCACCGACTGCCAGCCTATGGCACAGCACTCGGACCAGAAATTGCCGGGGCCCATCGAGACGGTTACTTGACCGACACCTTCGTGATGGTCGTGGCGACGGCCGGCTTGCCTTCCGCGGACTTGTCGGCCGTTCCGGCATCCGCGATCTTCGCGATGAAGGTGTCGAGACCGCTCGTGACCTTGCCGAAGACGGTGTAGCCGCCTCCTGTCGAGGCGGTCGGGAGTGACGAGTCTTTGTAGGTGATGAAGAACTGGCTTCCGTTGCTGTAGGCGCCGGTGCTTCGCGCCATCGCGATGGTGCCTGCCGGGTAAATCCCGTCGGCCGGAACATTCTCGAGAGGGCCGAAGCTGAAGCCCGGATCCCCTGTTCCATCGCCATTGACCGAGCCGCATTGGATGACGCTCAGTGCGCCGGTGGTGAGGCGATGGCAGGTCGGCGCGGTCTTCGTATAGAAGCCCTTCTGCGCCAGGGAGATGAAGACGGAGGTCGCCTGGGGTGCCGCCTTCCCGTCGAGTGAGATTCCGAGCGGGATGTCGTTCAGGTCGAGCTCACCCGTCCAGGTGCGACCCCCGGCGATGGACTTGGACGGAACCGCGCCGACATTGGCGGCGCCGGCGGATGCTGAGGCGCTCGGGGAGGGCGAAGCAGAGGGGGAGGCCGAGTGACCCGGTCCCGCCGTGAAATAGAACACCTGGGTGACGGTCGCGAGAGCTGCAACGATGACGACGCCGACGACGGCGAAGATGTTGTCGCGCCGCCGTCTCGCCACCTGCTGCCCGTGGACCGCCTGCCGGGCGTTGTAGCGACGCAGACGATCGCGAGCCTCACGCGCATCGCGCTCGGCGTTCTTACTCGGTGCCACGTATCCTCCATCGGCCGTCACTCGATCTGTGCTCGCAGTGCCCCATGCACTGTATCTGACAGGCTCAGCATCGGACAGGCCAGCGCAGGGCAGGCTCCGTGCCGGTGGCCCGAACTACCATTGCAGTCATGGCGGATACCCAGCTCGGATTGCGCGCCGGCGCGACGCCGCTCGCCGTGCGGATGCGTCCACGAAGCCTCGACGAGGTCGCCGGCCAGCGCCACCTGCTGACTCCGGGGTCGCCACTGGTGAGTCTCGCATCCGACAAGACGGGCGAGCAGGGCTCGGTCTCGGTGATCCTCTGGGGTCCGCCAGGAACCGGCAAGACCACCCTCGCGCAGGCCATTGCACACTCCTCGGGCCGCAAGTTCGTCGAGCTCTCGGCCGTGAACGCCGGAGTGAAGGATGTTCGCGAAGTGATGGAGCGCGCGCTCTCGGATCGCGATCTCTACGGGCTCTCGACCGTGCTCTTCCTCGACGAGATCCACCGTTTCTCGAAGGCACAGCAGGACGCGTTGCTTCCCGGAGTCGAGAACGGCTGGATCATCCTGGTGGCGGCGACCACCGAGAATCCGTCGTTCTCTGTGATCTCCCCACTGCTGTCTCGATCGTTGCTGCTCACGCTTGAGACCCTGAGCGATGAAGATCTCGGCACCCTGGTCGACCGGGCGGTCGTGGATGAGCGGGGGCTCGCTGATCGCGTCAGTCTCGACGACGAGGCTCGGGCCGCCATCATCCGCCTCGCGTCCGGCGATGCGCGGCGGGCGCTGACGGCCCTCGAGGCTGCGGCGCTCTCTGCTAGTTCAACCGCGGAGGCCAGTTCGACGGCGGAGGGCGACAAGCCCGTCATCACGGCCGAGACGGTGTCCCTCGCCGTCGACCGCGCGTTGCTCCGTTACGACCGCAACGGCGACGAGCACTACGACGTGATCAGCGCGTTCATCAAATCCGTAAGAGGGTCGGATGTCGACGCCTCGCTGCACTATCTCGCACGCATGATCGAGGCGGGGGAAGACCCGCGCTTCATCGCCCGCCGCGTGATGATCAGCGCTGCCGAAGACATCGGGATGGCCGATCCCCAGGCCCTCGTCATCGCCGTCGCCGCGGCCGATGCCGTGCAATACGTCGGGATGCCGGAGGGCAGGATCCCGCTGGCGGAGGCGGTCGTCTACCTCGCAACGGCGCCGAAATCGAATGCCGCGTACATGGCCCTCGACGCGGCGATAGCAGATGTGCGGGCCGGCAAGATCGGACGCGTTCCGAAACATCTGCGTGACGCCCACTACGCCGGAGCGAAGAAGCTGGGGCACGGGAAGGGCTACAGGTACTCCCACGACTCGGAGCTCGGAGTCGTCGAGCAGCAGTATCTTCCCGACGAACTGCTCTCGACTACCTACTACCGGCCGACGGAGCACGGCAACGAGCGTGACGTGCTGACAAGACTCGAGAAGCTGCGCAGGATCATCCGAGGGAGATGACCGAGACTGAGGGGATGAACACCTCGGGCGACGCCGACCAGCTCTGGACGGAGGTCGCGGTCTCCTGGCCGGAGTTCGACTGGGGCGAGATGATACCGTCCCACGGTGCCTACCACTACGTCGCCGTCTTCCCGGGTGTCGCCGTCGTACGGGTGTCGACCGGCGCCGGTCACGAGGCACGTGCCCGCCGCGAGGCGGACACCCTCGGGTCGGTGAGCACCCTGAGGCTGCCGGCCGAGGTGCCGCGCGTTCTGAGTCCCGTTCGAACGGCCGAGACCTGGTCGGCGGTCGCCGTGGCGTACCTCCCCGGGCGCCGGCGGCAGGCGGAGTCGTGGTCTCTCGTCGGGGGCGAACTCGGCAGAGTGATGAACGGCATCCACTCCGCTCCGCTCGGCCGGGCCGCGCGACTTCAACCTGTTCGCGAGTGGTGTGGCGGTGACGAGTGGTTGCCGATCGTCACGGACATCGCCGGACAGCTCGGCAGAACGTGGCGGCGCACGGCGATCGAGGCCGTCCTCGCCGTGCTCGGGGTCGAGTCCGGGGTCGCACGCACTCTGGTCCACGGTGATTTCGGAATGCACAACCTGCTCTGGCTCGGCGAGACCGTCTCCGGGATCATCGACCTCGACGCCGCGTGCGTCGGGGATCCGGCGATGGATGTCGCGTCGCTGCTCGGTGTCTACGAGCGCGAGGAGATCGCCTCGATCACCGACGGCGACACGCTTCGGAGGGCGGTCATCCACCAGCGATCGCTACCGCTGCAGGTCGCCGCGGCCGCCGAACTGGCCGGGGACCAGCGGCTTCGCGATCATGCCCTCGCCAATTTCGTCGACCGTGAGCTGGATCGGTCGTACGGTTAGTTGGCGCCTCCGGATGGTGGCGGCCCGAAGTGATCTGATACTATTCACTATTCGCTTGTGTGCCATCGGCCGCGGCGATCATCTCCTCTTCCAGTAAATTCGCGCTCACGCGCGTGCCCCGGGTGCATTCGGCATCGCAGGGGCGAAGAGAATCGAAAGGAAACCGTGTCTACCAAGTCACGTACGAGAAGCAAGACCCGCCTGTCGCGGGCACTGGGCATCCCGCTCACGCCGAAGGCAGCCAAATACCTCGAGAAGCGTCCGTATCCTCCGGGAGAGCACGGCCGCACCAAGCGCAAGACCGACAGCGACTACGCCGTGCGCCTTCGCGAGAAGCAGCGCCTGCGTGCCCAGTACGGTATCCGCGAAGCCCAGCTGAAGATCCAGTTCGAAGAGGCGCGTCGCGCCGCCGGTCTGACCGGTGAGAACCTGGTCGAGCAGCTGGAGATGCGTCTCGACGCACTCATCGTCCGCGCGGCTTTCGCCCGCACGACAGCCCAGGCCCGCCAGCTGATCGTGCACCGTCACATCCTGGTCGACGGCCAGCGTGTCGACCGCCCGTCGTTCCGCGTCAAGCCGGGGCAGCTCATCCACGTGCACGCCAAGAGCGAGGGCATGGAGCCGTTCCAGGTCGCCGCAGCCGGCGGTCACGCCGACGTGCTGCCGAAGACGCCCGGCTACCTCGAGGTCGAACTCGACAAGCTGCAGGCGCGCCTCGTGCGTCGCCCGAAGCGTGCAGAGGTTCCGGTCACCTGTGAGGTACAGCTCGTCGTCGAGTACTACGCGGCTCGCTAGGTCGCGTATTTCGCAGGAAGGGTCACGGTTCGCCGTGGCCCTTCCGTCGTTAACCCGTGGAGTCGGATTCGACACCGTTGTCGATGCCGGGGTCGATGGCGGGCACGATGCCGTGGTCGATCGGGACTGAAGCCGGGGGGACGTGCCCGTTTCGGCGATGTCACTCCGCAGTGACATCACCCGCAAGTGACACGGTCGAAACGCTAATAGGCTGGGCGCGGCGGCCGCGAAGTGCAGCCACCGAGTGCGGCCACCGAGTGCAGCCGACAGCTACCCGCGAATCGAGAGGTGGATCCCATGTCCGGAGGAGATATCGCCGGTCTCATCGCCGCGGGCGTCTTTGCAGTGCTCGTCGGACTGCTCGCGATTCCCCTTGTGAAACTCGGCCGGGTCTTCGACGAGACCCGTGACGTCATCCATGATCTCAGAGAGAACGTCACCCCGAT
>JANYGT010000080.1 GCA_025362355.1 Lacisediminihabitans sp.
TCGAGAAGGATGCCGCGCTCGAGCGCCGCTTCCAGCCGATCCAGGTCGCGGAGCCGTCCCTTCCCCACACCATCAACATCCTCAAGGGACTGCGCGACCGGTACGAGGCGCACCACAAGGTCTCCATCACCGACGGCGCGCTCGTGGCCGCGGCGAACCTCGCCGACCGCTATGTCGCCGACCGCTTCCTCCCCGACAAGGCCATCGACCTGATCGACGAGGCCGGCGCACGCCTGCGCCTTTCGATCCTGTCCGCCCCGCCGGAGCTGCGCGAATTCGACGACAAGATCGCCGCCGTCCGCGCACTGAAGGAAGGCGCGATCGAAGACCAGGACTTCGAGAAGGCAGCCTCACTGCGCGACGAGGAGAAGAAGCTGCTCGGTGAGCGCCTCCGCCTCGAAAAGCAGTGGAAGAGTGGCGAAGCCGGATCGACCGGAACAGTGGATGAGGGTGTCATCGCCGAGGTTCTCGCGGCGGCCACCGGCATCCCGGTCTTCAAGCTCACCGAGGAGGAGACCTCGCGTCTCGTCTTCATGGAGAAGGCACTCCACCAGCGCGTCATCGGACAGGAGGAAGCCATCGCGGCTCTCTCGAAGACCATCCGTCGCCAGCGTGCCGGACTGAAAGACCCGAAGCGTCCGAGCGGTTCGTTCATCTTCGCAGGTCCGACCGGTGTCGGTAAGACTGAGCTCGCGAAAGCACTCGCCGAGTTCCTGTTCGATGACGAGAACGCGCTCATCTCCCTCGACATGTCGGAGTACGGCGAGAAGCACACGGTCTCGCGACTGTTCGGTGCTCCTCCCGGATTCGTCGGATTCGAGGAGGGTGGCCAGCTCACCGAGAAGGTGCGCCGCAAGCCGTTCTCGGTCGTGCTGTTCGATGAGATCGAGAAGGCTCACCCCGACATCTTCAACTCGCTCCTCCAGATTCTGGAAGAGGGACGCCTGACGGATGGCCAGGGTCGCGTCGTCGACTTCAAGAACACCGTGATCATCATGACCACGAACCTCGGAACGCGCGACATCTCGGGCACCCCGCTCGGGTTCACCTCGTCTGCCGACACCGCCACCGGATACGACCGGATGCGCGGCAAGGTCGTCGAGGAGCTGAAGAAGAACTTCAAGCCGGAGTTCCTCAACCGTGTCGACGAGACCATCGTCTTCCCGCAGCTCACCCAGCCAGAACTCCTGCAGATCGTCGACCTGTTCATCAAGCGTCTCTCGGACCGGCTGATGGATCGCGACATGACCGTCGAGATCGGCCAGGCCGCGAAGGAGCACCTGATCCTCATCGGATTCGACCCGTCGCTCGGAGCACGGCCACTGCGCCGCGCGATCCAGCGTGAGGTCGAAGACCGACTGAGCGAGCGCATCCTCACCGGAGACCTGAACGCGGGCGACCACGTGCACGTCGACTACGTGAACGACGAGTTCGTCTTCACGACCGGGCGCCAGCCGGGCCGCGAAGCGATCGAGGAGCCGGTAGCAGCGATCGAGGCATAACAGTTCGAAACAGTGAAAGGGCATCGTGGGGAAACCCGCGGTGCCCTTTCCCTATGCTGGAAACGTGAACTTCTCCGTGCGGCCGGCTCGCACCTCCGATGTGCCGATGATGCAGCAGCTGGTCGAGCCGCTCGTGCAGCAGCGCATCCTGCTCGGCAAGGATTCGGTCGTGCTCTACGAGGCGATCCAGGAGTTCACTGTCGCCGTCGACGAAGACGGAGCGCTGATCGGATGCGGCGCGCTCCATGTCTTCTGGGAAGACCTAGGTGAGGTGCGCACTCTCGCGGTCGCGGCGGGATGGCTCGGCCGGGGGGTGGGAAGCACGCTTCTGCGAACCCTCGAGTCGGCTGCATCCACTCTCGGGCTCACCCGGCTCTTCTGCCTCACCTTCGAGGTCGACTTCTTCGAGCGCAACGGATACGTCGCCTCACCGCTCGCACTCGTCGACCCGGTCGTCTACGCCGAGCTGGTGCGCTCGCCGGATGAGGGTGTCGCCGAGTTCCTCGACCTCGCCCGGGTGAAACCGAACACGCTCGGCAACACGAGGATGCTCAAGCACCTCTGAGCACTACCCCCGAACAGGGGTGTTCGGGCACGCTTAACCCACTGTTCGCTTTCGCGGCGCTCTCCGCACACCGGTGTCGCGTTTCATGGGACCTGTTCATTGCATTGATGGGGGAAACACCATGGTCGGGTCATCCATTCGTCGCGGAAGGATCGTCTCGGCGATCATCGCCGCTCTCGCTCTCGTCGTCGCGCCGATCGCGGTCGGTACGGCGTCAGCGTCGACCGACGGTACCGGTGTCGTCATCAACGAGGTCTACCTCAGCGGCGGCAGCACCGGAGCGGCCTACGCGAACAAATTCGTCGAGCTCTACAACCCTGGTCCGACCGCCGTGAGCATCGCCGGCTGGTCGCTGCAATATCGCCCGGCGACGGGGGCGGGCGCGGCAACGGGCGTCGTTGCGCTCACCGGATCGATCGCGTCGAAGGGCTACTTCCTCGTACAGGGCGCGAGCAACGGCACGAGCGGCGCGGCGCTTCCGACACCGGATGTCTTCAGCACGCTGAATCCGAGCGGCTCGTCCGGCACGCTCATTCTGGCGAAGACCGCGACCGCGCTGACGCTCCCGACTGGTTCGGTCACGGCGAATCCGAGTGTGGCCGACCTGCTCGGCTATGGAACGTCGAACACGTTCGAGACGGCGGATGCTGCGGCTCCGGCCGGAAACACCGACGTGAAGTCCCTCGTCCGCACCGGTTTCGTCGACACCGACAGCGACCTCGCGGACTTCTCGCTGACGGCGACCATCACGCCGCAGGCTGCGGGTTCCGGGCCGGTCACCCCGCCAGCACCCCCGGTCGCTCTGTCGATCGCGCAGATCCAGGGCACCACCGACGTCAGTCCGCAGGTCGGCAAGGCCGTCACCACTACCGGGATCGTCACCGCCGCGTACCCTACCGGCGGCTTCAACGGGTACTTCATCCAGACGCCCGGAACGGGCGGCGCGGTCGATCTGGCCACCCACCCCGCGTCGGACGGCCTCTTCGTCTACTCGGCGAGTACGGCGGCATCCGTCTCCCTCGGAGAGTATGTGAGCGTGACGGGAACGGTGAGCGAGTTCGCCAACCTCACCGAACTCACGGTCGCGAATACCTCGGACCTCACCGAACTGGATGCGTCGGCAGTTGCGGCTCCGAAGCCCGCGACGGTGGAGTTCCCGGCAACGGATGCCCAGCGCGAGTCTCTCGAGGGCATGCTGATCGCGCCGCAGGGCCCGTACACGGTGACCGACAACTACTCCACCAACCAGTACGGCGAGATCGGCCTCGCGCACGACACGATGCCGCTCATCACCCCGACAGCGGTCGCGCCGGTCGGCAGCGCGGGCTACGCGGCTGTCATCGCGAAGAATGCCGCGCTGAAGGTGACGCTCGACGACGGAGCGAGCACCAACTACCTCTCGACGGCCAACCAGTCGAAGCCACTTCCCTGGCTGACGAAAGCGGCTCCGGTGCGAGTCGGAGCGCCAGTGACCTTCACGCGTCCGGTCATCCTCGACTACCGCAACGGGGCGTGGAAGCTGCAGCCGACGAGTGCGTTGACCCCGGATGACGCGGCGACCGTGCAGCCGGCGACGTTGGGCAACACCCGCACCAGTGCTCCGAACAGGGTCGGCGGCACCATCACGATCGGCACCTTCAATGTGCTCAACTATTTCCCGACGACGGGGGACAGCCGCGTCGGCTGCACCTACTACAACGACCGCGACGGCACCCCGATCACGGTCGCGAACAGCGATGCCGCGGGCTGCGGTGTGCGCGGGGCGGCGACCGAAGCCAGCTTCCTTCGCCAGCAGGCCAAGATCGTGAGCGCCATCACAGCACTCGGTGCAGATGTCGTCTCGCTCGAGGAGATCGAGAACTCTGCGAAAGTCGGACAGGATCGGGATGCCGCGGTCGCCACGCTCGTCGCAGCGCTCAATGCGGCCCACCCGGGAACCTGGAGCTACGTCCCGTCCCCGAAGGCAGTGCCGGCCATCGCAGACACGGACGTCATCCGCACCGCCTTCATCTACAAGAAGCGCGCGGTCGTTCCGGTCGGCGAGTCCCACATCCTGATCGGGTCTCCAGCATTCGCGGATGCCCGTGAGCCGCTCGCACAGGCGTTCCGCGCTCGGGGGTGGGCCGCTCTCGACCCGTTCCTGATCATCGCGAACCATTTCAAATCGAAGGGCGGAAGCGGGGCGACCGGCGACAACGCCGATACCGGGCAGGGTTCCTTCACGGGAGACCGAGTGCGGCAGGCGCAGGCACTTCTCACCTTCGCCGATCAGCAGAAGCGGCTTGCGCACACCGAGAAGGTCTTCCTCGTCGGCGACTTCAACGCCTACGAGTTCGAGGATCCGATCACGACGATCACGGCCGCGGGCTATGTCGACCAAGACCCGAAGACCGGCAAGCAGACGTATGCCTTCGGTGGAATGGTCGGGTCACTCGATCACGTGTTCGCGTCTCCCGCCGCCAATCGGGCGGTGACCGGAGTGGATGTCTGGAACATCAACTCGGTCGAATCGGTCGCCCTCGAGTACAGCCGTTTCAATTCCAATGCCCTGAACCTCTACGACGACAGCCCGTATCGCTCGAGCGACCACGATCCTGTCGTGCTCGGCCTCTCGCTCGGGTGGCCCTTCGGTGGCTGGTTCGGTCACAGCGAACGCTAAGGCCAAACACCCGCGCCAATACCGGCCTGTCGGGCGCACGGAAGTTACTCTTGGCCCATGTCGACGATCCGCAATCCGGTCGGACCCCAGGCGCCGCAGGTGTACTGGCGCCGCAGGTTGCTCGTGGCACTCATTGCGCTCGCCGTCATCGTCATCGTCGTGCTCATCATCGTGCGACCGGGCGGTGGTTCGACCCCGGCCGGTGCGTCGCCAGGGCCGTCGACCCCCACGGGCGCGTCGCCCGCAACCAACCCGAGCGCATCGTGCACTGACGCGAACCTGAAACTGCTGGCCGTCACCGACAAGAAGACGTACGCGGCGACCGAGCAGCCGAAGATCAGCATGAAGCTGACGAACACCGGCACTTCGGCCTGCACGGTGAACCTGGGCTCGACTAAGCAGGAGCTCATCATCACGAGCGGGGCAGAGAAGATCTGGGATTCCAAAGACTGCCAGACCGGTGCTGTCGACTCGGCGATCGTCATCAAACCGGGCGATGCGAATGCGGTGACGACCCCGGCGATCGCCTGGAGCCGCACCCGCTCATCGACGAAGACCTGCGCGTCGACGACTCTTACCCCGGTGACCGCCGGCGGCGCCAGTTACCATCTCGCCGTCCTGCTCGGTTCGCTGAAGCCGGCCGCGACCGCACAGTTCATCCTCAACTAGCCCGCGGATCGAGGTCGCTCTCGACAGCCGAGCATGACTTCGGTGGTCGAGCCCGTCGAGAGCCGGTGCTCTTCGGTGGTCGAGCCCGTCGAGACCCGCTGGTCGACCTAGAACTGCGGAACGTCGGCCTGCTCATCTTCGGCATGTGCGAACGCCTTCCGCAGTGCCTCCATGAGCACTCCCGAATCTGCGTCGAGCACCGTTGTGAATCCGAGTCTCCCCGCTTCGGCGATCCGCTGTTTCGCCTGTGAGACGGGACGGATCTCGCCGGCGAGGCTGATTTCCCCCACCGCTGCCATGGTCGCGGGGAATGCTTTGTTCCTGTACGCACTCGCGATGGCGAGCGCGATCGCCAGGTCTGCGCCAGGCTCGGTGAGGCGGATACCGCCCACCGTCGAGACATAGACGTCCGAGTCGCTGAGGTGGAGGTTCGCGCGACGCTCGAGCACCGCGAGGAGCATGGCAACGCGTGACGGATCGACGCCGTTCGTCACCCGCCGCGGGTTCGGGGCCGACGTCTTCACGATCAGCGCCTGCACCTCCACCGGCAAAGATCGGCGACCTTCGACCGCGACGGTGACGCAGGTTCCGCTGACCTGGGTGCGCATCCGCCCGGATCCGCGGGAGAGGAACAGGCCGCTCGGGTCGGCGACCTCGGCGATGCCGTCGCCGGTCATCTCGAAGCAGCCGACCTCGTCGGTCGGCCCGAAGCGGTTCTTCTGGGCGCGGACGAAGCGCAGCGCGGTCTGGCGGTCGCCCTCGAACTGGCAGACGACATCTACCAGGTGTTCCAGAAGGCGAGGACCGGCGATGGAGCCGTCTTTGGTGACGTGCCCGACGAGCAGCACCGGCAGGTTGCGGTCTTTTGAGACACGGATCAGCGTGGATGCGACCTCGCGCACCTGCGACGGCCCGCCGGCGAGCCCGTCGCTCAGCGAACTCGAGACGGTCTGCACCGAGTCGACGATGAGAAGTTGTGGATCGACCTGGTCGATCTGGCCGAGGATCGTCGCGAGGTCGGTCTCGGCCGCGAGAAACAGCTTGTGTTCGAGGGCGTTGGTGCGTTCGGCGCGCAGTCGCACCTGGCTCGCGGACTCCTCTGCGGTGACGTAGAGCACGCGCAGTCCGGTCGCCGCGGC
>JANYGT010000088.1 GCA_025362355.1 Lacisediminihabitans sp.
CTCCGCGATGGAGGAGGCCACCTTCCTCACCAAGTTCGCTGAGAAGGTCTACGTCATCCATCGCAACGCGACCCTCCGGGCATCGAAGACCATGCAGGACAGGGCGTTCGACAACCCCAAGATCGAGTTCGTCTTCAACAAGACCGTTGAGCACATCTACGGTGACGCAGCCGTGACGGGTGTCGGTCTCATCGACACGGTGGATGGCTCGGAGACGACGCTCGACCTCGGTGGCCTGTTCATCGCCATCGGTGCCGACCCGCGAACGCACCTCGTCCACGGAATCGTGGACTTCAACCCCGATGGCACGATCGCCGTCGAGGGTCGCAGCTCGCGCACCACCATCCCGGGCGTCTTCGCCGCCGGCGATGTACTCGACCCCACCTACCGCCAGGCCGTCACCGCTGCCGGATCGGGAACGGTCGCCGCGCTCGACGCCGAGCACTACCTCGCATCACTCCCCAAAGAGCTCCGGGCGACCGCTGAAGCCCAGCCAGAATCCATCCCAGCCTGACCCGTAGCCTGCTACGAGCCGGCCCGACTTCCCACCGTCAATCGAAAGAGAGAACCCCATGTCCACCGCCAAAGATGTGACCGACGCCAGCTTCCAGGCCGATGTACTCGACTCGGAGAAGCTGGTCCTCGTCGACTTCTGGGCCGAATGGTGCGGTCCCTGTCGCGCCGTCAGCCCGATCCTCGACCAGATCGCCGCCGAGCACTCCGACAAGATCGAGCTCGTCAAGGTCAACGTCGACGACAACATGGAGATCGCCGCCAAGTACCAGATCACTTCCATCCCCGCGATGAAGCTCTTCAACAAGGGCGAGGTCGTCAAGAGCGTCATCGGCGCCAAGCCCAAGCCGGCGCTCGAGGCCGATTTCGCAGAATGGCTTAAGTAGAGTCATCGCCTGAACGCATTCGAAGGCCCGCTCACCCCGTGGTGGGCGGGCTTTCGGCGTTTGCGTGGCTATTCTGGAATCTTCACACCTCCCTCGACCCAGAAAAAGCCATGACCAACGACGGCACGAACCTCGACCCCTGGTACGATCTCTATGCGGAGCGCACCGCCGGCCTCAGCGCCTCCGAGGTCAGGGCCCTCTTCGCCGTCGCCTCCCGTCCAGAGGTCGTCTCGCTCGCGGGGGGGATGCCGTTCGTCTCCGCCCTGCCGACCGAACTCCTCGAAGGCGCGTTCGCGAAGCTCATGCGTGACGAGCGCGCGACCGCACTTCAGTACGGCTCCGGCCAGGGCGTTCCCGCGCTCCGCGAGCAGATCCTCGAGATCATGGCTCTCGAGGGCATCCGCGCGAGCGTCGATGACGTGGTTGTCACCACCGGATCCCAGCACGCCCTCGAACTCGTGACGAAGCTCTTCATCAATCCCGGTGACGTCGTGCTCGCCGAGGGTCCGAGTTACGTCACGGCCATGGTGGTGTTCAACTCGTTCCAGGCACGGGTGAGCCATGTGGCGATGGATGAGCACGGACTCATCCCCCAGGCGCTTCGCGAGACGATCGCGCACCTCAGGGCAGAGGGCAGGACCATCAAGTTCCTGTACACGATCCCGAACTTCAGCAACCCGGCCGGCGTGACGCTGACCTGGGAACGGCGCCTCGAGATCCTCGAGATCTGTCGCGCAAACGACATCCTCGTGCTCGAAGACAACCCTTACGGGTTGCTTTACTTCGATTCTCCACCGCCGCAGGCGATGCGTTCGGTTGACGAGGATGGCGTCGTCTACCTCGGAACCTTCTCGAAGACCCTCGCTCCCGGCTTCCGGGTCGGCTGGGCCCTCGCTCCGAACGCGATTCGCGAGAAACTCATCCTCGCGAACGAGGCTGCCGTACTCTCGCCGAGCTCCTTCAGTCAGCTGATGATCTCCGAATACCTCAACACGGCCGACTGGAAGGGGCAGATCAACACCTTCCGCGGCCTGTACCACGAGCGTCGGGACGCGATGCTCTCGGCACTGGCCGAGTACCTCCCGCAGTTGTCTTGGACGGTGCCGACCGGCGGCTTCTACGTCTGGGTCACCCTTCCCGACCACCTCGACTCGAAGGCGATGCTGCCGAGGGCCGTGCGCGAACTGGTGGCCTACACGCCCGGTACGGCGTTCTATGCCGACGGAAGTGGCCGCAACAACATCCGGCTGTCGTTCTCCTACCCGACTCCGGAGTTCATCCGCGAGGGCATCCGGCGCCTGTCCATCGTGATCAACGGCGAACTCGACCTGCTGACCACGTTCTCGCAGACCTCGCCGCTTGCAACGATTCCGCACAAACTGGGAATCATCACCCCGCCGTCGAACATCGGTTAGCGAGCGATCGTGACGGGCCATTCAGAGCGTACTGTCGTCGTGCTCGCCGGTGGGATCTCGCACGAGCGAGACGTGTCCCTCCGCTCGGGTCGCCAGGTGGCCGATCGATTGAAGGAACACGGAATCACGGTGATTCTCCGGGACCCGGATGCCTCCCTCCTCGCCTATCTGGACGAGACCCGTCCCGACGTGGTCTGGCCGGCGCTCCACGGTGCATCGGGAGAAGATGGTGCGCTTCGCGGAATCCTCGAATTCATGGGGATCCCCTTCGTCGGCTCCACCTCGGACTCCGCACGACTCGCCTGGGACAAACCGACGGCGAAGGTGCTCGTCGCGCGCGCCGACGTACAGACGCCACGGTCGATCTCGCTCTCCCGTGACGCCTTCCGTGAGCTCGGTGCTGCCAGCGTCCTCGACAGTTTCGCCGATCGTCTGCCCGCCCCCATCGTCGTCAAGCCGGCCCAGGGTGGGTCGGCACAGGGCGTCACCCTCGTTGACGAGCGCGCGCAGCTCCCGAGCGCGATGGTCAATGCCTACACCTACTGCGATGTCGCCCTCGTCGAGCAGCGCATCCTCGGCACCGAGATCGCAATCGGGATCATCGACACCGGGGACGGCCCTCTCGCGCTCCCCGCCGTGGAGATCGAACCGCTGTCGGGCGTCTACAGCTTCGAGGCGAAGTACAACGCCGGCGAGACCCGCTTCTACACGCCGGCCAGGCTCGACGAGGCGACGAGTGCCCGCGCCGCAGCATCCGCTCTCGCAGCCCACCGCGCCCTCGGCCTCCGCCATCTCTCGAGGATCGACCTGATCGTCGACGCCGATGGTGTTCCCTGGTTCCTCGAGGCGAACGTGCTGCCGGGACTCACCGAGACCTCGCTCTTTCCGATGGCCCTCGAGGCGGCCGGCCACGATCTCGGCTGGATCTATTCCGCCCTCGCCGAGACGGCGATCGACGAGATGGTCGCTCTGTAGGTTATAGCGGATGCGGCGATCATTCAGGCCGCTGGGAGCGTCCCGAGGCCGTCCGCAAGGGGAATGGCGGCGAGCAGGCGCTGCGTGTAGGCGTTGCTCGGATGATCCCAGACCTCGGCGATGAGGCCCTCCTCGACGATTCGACCGGCCTGCATGACCGCGACCCGATCCGCGATGACGCGCACGACCGCAAGGTCGTGGCTGATGAAGAGCAGCGATGCACCGTTCTTGAGGGCGACCTCGCGCATCAGGGTGGCGACCCTGGCTTGGAGGGAGGCATCGAGCGAGGCGATCGGTTCGTCACCGATCAGCACATCCGGCCGGGTTCCCATCGCGCGAGCGATCGCTATCCGCTGACGCTGGCCACCCGAGAACTGATGCGGGTAGAGGGCGGCCGACTCGGGATCCATTCCGACGTCGTCGAGTAGTTCACGCACGCTCGAGGCGTCCGGTCCGGCGATCGCCAGCGCGTCTTCGAGTTGGGGCCCGACCCGTCGGCGGGGATTCAGGGACGCGTAGGGATTCTGGAAGACCATCTGGATGCGCTGTAGTCGTTTCGCCCGACGCCTCAGCCCGAGCCTCCCGATGGTCTCCCCGTCGAAGTCGATGGTGCCGGATGCCAGTGGCTCGAGTCCACAGACCGCCCGCGCGAGAGTCGACTTGCCGCAGCCGGACTCTCCCACGAGTCCGAGCACCTCGCCCGGGGCCAGCGAGAAACCGACCCCGTCCACGGCGGTGAGGGTTCGGCGGCCGGGCAGGCGGTAGGTGACCGTCGCGTCGGTCACGGTGAGGGTTCCGGTCATCAGTTCAGCTCCGTCTCGGTCGAAGAAGCCCCGCGATGGGCATTCGGCAGCGCGTCGATGAGCGACTTCGTGTATTCGCTCACCGGTTCACGGATGACCTGGTACCGACTACCCGTCTCTACGACCTCGCCGTTGCGCATCACCGTGATCGTGTCGGCGAGGGCCGACATCACCCCGAGGTCGTGGGTGACAAGCAGCACCGCCAGGTCGAGGGAATCGCAGAGCTCACGGAGGAGACGCAGGATGCCCGCCTGGACGGTCACGTCGAGTGCGGTGGTCGGCTCGTCGGCGATGAGCACCGAGGGTTCGCAGGCCAGGGCGATGGCGATCGCGATGCGCTGCAGTTGTCCTCCAGAGAACTGGTGCGGATACTTGCGGAGAGCGGCCGGTGGATCGGGCACCTTCACCCGCTCGAGCAGCGAGATCGCCCGCTCCCGCGCCTCGGATCCGCCCACTTTCAGGTGGTGCCGAAGGTGATCGGTGAGCTGCCGCCCGATGGTGAGCATCGGGTGGAGGCTGGCCGTCGGGTCCTGGAAGATCATCGATATGTCACGCCCGCGAAGGGCATTCATGGCCCGAGGGGAGATCGACAGCAGGTTGTCCACCGACCCGCGCCGACCGGTGAACTCGATGGTCCCGCCAACGGTCGACCCGGCGGGCTGCAGGCCGATCACCGCGAGACCCGTCATCGTCTTGCCCGATCCGGACTCACCGGCGAGCCCCGTGATCGACCCGGCCGGGATGTCGAGGTTGATACCCCGCAGGATCCGCTTGCGATTCTTGCGGTCGCCGAGTTCAAGGGTGAGCCCGCGGATGACGAGGCCACTCATACCTTGACCCCCTGTACGGCATTCGCGGTCCGTGGATCGAGCGCGTCCCGCATCGCGTCCCCCACCAGGTTGAACGCCACCACCACGGAGAAGATCGCGAGACCGGGGAAGGCCGCGAGCCACCAGCTGCTGAACTGCTGAACGCCGTCGGAGACCATGGCTCCCCATTCGGCGGTGGGTGGAGTGGCGCCGAGACCGAGAAAGGACAGTCCGGAGAGCAGCAGGATGGCGTTGCCGAAGTCGAGCATGGCGAGCACGACGATCGGCGCGGCGACATTCGGCAGGATGTCTCGGCGAAGGGACGTGAACGGCCCGAATCCGAGCAGGCGACCCGCGACGACGTACTCACGGGATCGCGCTCCGAGCACCATAGACCGCATCACCCTGGCGTAGCTCGGCCACGAGACCACGAGCAGCGCGATCACGGCATTGGTGAGGCTCGGACCGAGGGCTGCCGTCACGATCATCGCGAGGATGATCGTGGGGAAGGCGAAGACGAGATCCGCGATCCGCATGATGATCTCGTCCACCGCCCGGCCGAAGTATCCGGCGATCGCCCCGAGTATCGAGCCGATGATCGCCGAGGAGACCACGAGAATGAG
>JANYGT010000095.1 GCA_025362355.1 Lacisediminihabitans sp.
CGCGATATCGGCATCGACATCATCAGGGCTGTCGGTGTGGATACGGGCGGGTGCAACATCCAGTTCGCCATCGATCCGTCGAACGGACGCGTCATCGTGATCGAGATGAACCCTCGCGTCTCGCGGTCGAGCGCCCTCGCGTCGAAGGCGACCGGATTCCCGATCGCGAAGATCGCCGCGAAACTCGCCATCGGATATCGCCTCGACGAGATCACGAACGACATCACGAAAGTTACCCCGGCCTCGTTCGAGCCGACGCTCGACTACGTGGTGGTCAAGGTTCCGCGGTTCGCCTTCGAGAAATTCCCGGCGGCGGATCCCGGCCTCACGACGACTATGAAATCGGTCGGCGAGGCGATGGCGATCGGCCGCAACTACTCGACCGCTCTGCAGAAGGCGCTCCGATCGCTCGAGAAGCGCGGATCGAGCTTCCACTGGGACGGCGTGCCGGCGGATAAAGACGCCCTTCTCGCCATCGCCTCGGTTCCGACCGACGGACGCATCGTGACCGTACAACAGGCCCTCCGGGCCGGCGCGACAATCGAGGAGGTCTTTGCGGCGACCAAGATCGATCCGTGGTTCATCGACCAGATCGTGCTCATCAATGAGGTGGCCGCTGAGATCGGATCTTTCCGGGCGCTGGATGCCGACCTCCTCCGCCTCGCCAAAGACCACGGTTTCAGCGACGCCCAGATCGCCGCCCTGCGTGGGCTGGGTGAGGACGAGGTGCGCGGCATCCGCCACGAGGCGGGAGTTCGTCCGGTCTACAAGACGGTGGACACCTGCGCCGGAGAATTCCCCGCCCTCACCCCCTACCACTACTCGAGCTACGACCTCGAGACGGAGGTCGAACCGAGCCACCGCAGGAAGGTCATCATCCTCGGCTCCGGTCCGAACCGTATCGGCCAGGGTGTCGAGTTCGACTACTCCTGCGTGCACGCCTCCTTCGCCCTCGCGGAGGCCGGCTACGAGACGGTCATGATCAACTGCAACCCCGAGACGGTCTCGACCGACTACGACACGAGCGATCGGCTCTACTTCGAGCCGCTCACGCTCGAAGACGTGCTCGAGGTCGTGCACGCGGAGAGCCGCAGCGGCGAGCTCGTCGGCGTCGTCGTGCAGCTGGGCGGCCAGACCGCCCTCGGTCTCGCCAAGGGCCTCAAGGCGAACGGCGTCACGATCCTCGGAACGACCCCGGAGGCGATCGACCTCGCCGAGGAACGCGGCCTCTTCCAGGGGATCCTCGACGCCGCCGGCCTCGTCTCCCCGCGAAACGGGACGGCCTATGACTACGAGAACGCCGTCGCCGTAGCCGAGGAGATCGGCTACCCGGTGCTCGTGCGTCCGTCGTACGTGCTCGGCGGCCGCGGGATGGAGATCGTCTACGACAGCCCGTCGCTCGCCGACTACTTCGCCAGGATCGAAGGCCAGGGGATCGTCGGCCCCGGGCATCCGCTGCTCGTCGACCGCTTCCTCGACGACGCCATCGAGATCGACATCGACGCGCTCTACGACGGCACGGAGCTCTATGTCGGCGGGGTGATGGAGCACATCGAGGAGGCCGGGATCCATTCGGGGGATTCGAGCTGCACCCTCCCGCCGGTCACCCTCGGTCGAGACCAGATCGCGGCCGTCGTCGCCGCGACGACGAAGATCGCCGCCGGCATCGGTGTTCGCGGACTCATCAACGTGCAGTTCGCGATCGGCGCCGGGGTGCTCTACGTGCTCGAGGCGAACCCGCGCGCGTCGCGGACGGTTCCCTTCGTCGCGAAGGCGCTCGGGCTGCCGATCGCCAAGGCCGCGTCGCTGATCATGGTGGGGCGAAGCATCCGCTCCCTCGTCGAGGGCGGAATGCTTCCGGAGGCCGATGGTTCCGTCGTCCCGATGGATTCCCCGGTCGCGGTGAAGGAGGCAGTGCTGCCGTTCAAGCGGTTCCGCACGAAGGACGGGCTGATCGTCGACTCCGTTCTCGGCCCGGAGATGCGCTCGACCGGCGAGGTCATGGGCATCGACTCGAACTTCCCGAAGGCCTTCGCGAAGAGCCAGGAGGCAGCATACGGCGGGCTGCCGAAGAGCGGAGCGGTCTTCGTCTCGGTCGCCGATCGCGACAAGAGGGCGATCATCCTGCCGGTGCTTCGACTCCAGCAGCTCGGATTCGAGATCCTCGCAACCCTCGGCACCGCAGAGGTGCTGAGCCGCAACGGCATCGCCGCCCGCGTGGTGCGCAAATACGACCAGGGCGAGGCCTCGCGCGAAGGGGAGCCGTCGATCGTCGATCTCATCAACTCGAACAGTGTGGATGTCGTCATCAACACCCCGAGCGGCCGAAGTGCGCGAGTGGACGGCTACGAGATCCGCGCCGCCGCCGTCGCGGCCGACCTGCCGCTCTTCACCACGATCGCCCAGCTCGGTGCAGCGGTCGCCTCGATCGAGGCGATCCGCGACGGCTTCGACGTGAAATCGCTGCAGGACTACGCGATCGAGCGGGCAGAGCGACTGGCGGCACTGGTTGGCTGAGGCTGGGTTCGGTGATCGCCTCACGGCGGTCTTCGACGACCTCGGTCAGCTCTGCGTCGGCATCGACCCGCATCCCTACCTGCTCGAACAGTGGGGCCTGGCCGACAGCCCTGCCGGCCTCGTCGAATTCGGCCTGCGGGTCGTCGAGGCGACGGCGGGGCTCGCCGGCATCGTCAAGCCACAGGTCGCCTTCTTCGAACGTCACGGTTCGGCGGGTTACGCGGCTCTCGAGACCGTTCTCGCGTCGGCTCGAGCGGCCGGGATCCTCATCATCGCCGACGTCAAACGCGGCGACCTCGGAACGAGCGTCGAGGCATACGGGCAGGCCTGGCTCACCCCCGGCAGCACGCTCGAGGCCGATGCGATGACCATCAGCGCCTATCAGGGGGTCGGCTCGCTGGCCGCGCCGATCGGGCTCGCCCTCGCCGGAGGAAAAGGGCTCTTCGTGCTCGCCGCGACGTCGAATCCGGAGGCGCGCGACGTGCAGACGGCGATCACGGCGAGCGGTAAGTCCGTGGCGTCGAGTATCGTCGGGAACGTGGTGCAGATCAACCAGAGACAGACGGAGAAAACCCATGGATCGATCGGTCTCGTGCTCGGCGCGACGGTAGATTTCGCCGACTACGGCATCGACCTCGAGACTCTGGCCGCACAACCGTCGACACCGGTGCTCGCCCCCGGATTCGGTCATCAGGGAGCTCGCTACACCGACCTCGAGAAGCTGTACGCTTCGGCGGCGCCGTTCGCGGTCGTGGCCGCGTCCCGCAGCATCCTCGAGGCTGGACCCGACGGGATCGCGGAGGCCCTCACCCGCCAGGCAGCGGAGGTTCGCGCATGCCGCGGCTAGCACCGCCCGAGGTGGACCGGGTCGCGGCGGCGGCGACCGCTGTGGCCGCCCGGCGCGCACGCGCGGCCGTCAAGCGCGACATCCACGATCGTGTGCGCAGCGCCGTCGAGGTCGTCGAGACCGCCTGGACCCAGCCGGCTAAAGCAGCGGAGGCGAGCCTCCGGGTACGTGACCTGCTCACCAGCATCCGGGGCCTCGGACCGACGCGGGTCGCGAAGATCATGTCGGAGCTCGAGATCGCGGATTCGAAGCGTGTCGGGGGTCTCGGCATCCGCCAGCGTCGACGACTGCTCGACTGGCTCGTCGCGCGCGAGAACCGCGGCCACCCGAAGACGCGGGCGAGGCTCGTCGTGCTCGCCGGACCCACCGCGGTCGGCAAGGGAGCGGTGTCGACGCATATTCGCGAGAACTACCCCGACGTGCACCTCTCGGTGTCGGCGACGACCCGCGCGCCGCGCCCCGGCGAGACGAACGGTGTCAACTACTTCTTCGTCTCCGACGAGGAGTTCGACGAACTCATCGAGTCGGGCCAGATGCTCGAGACCGCGACGGTGCACAACGCCTTTCGCTACGGCACACCTCGAGCGCCGATCGATGAGGCGCTCTCGAACGGCAAGAGCGTGCTGCTCGAGATCGACCTGCAGGGCGCCCGTTCGGTTCGGGCGGCCATGCCGTCCGCCGTTCTCGTGTTCCTGCTGCCTCCGACCTGGGACGAACTCGTCCGCCGCCTGATCGGTCGCGGCACAGAGAGTTCGGTCGAACAGCAGCGGCGGTTGGAGACGGCGAAAGCCGAGCTCGCGGCCCAGGACGAGTTCGACGTCAAGGTCGTGAACCACGAAGTGAGCCAGGCCGCCCGCGAGGTCGTAGACTTGATGTCAATCCCACACGCTTAGATTTCAGGAGTAT
>JANYGT010000140.1 GCA_025362355.1 Lacisediminihabitans sp.
GCCAGCGGTCGTCGCGGCCTTGATGTCGACGTTGTCGAGCCCGACTCCGGCGCGGGCGACGACCTTCAGCTGCTTCGCGGCGGCGAGAGCCTCGGCATCCACCTGCGTCGCGGAGCGGATCAGGATCGCGTCGGCGTCGGCGAGGGCTGCGAGGAGGGCCGGGCGATCCGTTCCGTCGATGGAGCGCACGTCGAAGTCCGGCCCGAGGGCCTCGACGGTAGCCGGTGAGAGTTCTTCGGCGATCAGCACGATCGGCTTTGCCACGAATCGAGTCCTTCGGTAGCGGAACTGGGGGGGCCGCGAAAGCAGCCCTTGAACTTTAGCCCACCGCCGGATTCGCGCCCGACGTGTGACGTGCGGTTGCCCGGCGGCCGACTCCCGGGGCAACTGACGGCGGCGCGCGGCAGACACGCACGGCGACTGCGAAGATGGACGGATGACCACCGTCGAGATCGTGCAACTCGTGTTTCGCATCCTCCTCGCCGTCGTCTTCATCGGCATGGGGGTCAACCACTTCCGGCCTGGGCCGGCCCGCGCGATGGCCGCGATGATCCCGCCGGGGCTGAAGCGCGATGGCGTGCTGAGCGGCAAGAATCTGGTGCGCTTCACGGGGGTCTGCGAGATCGTCGGTGGGGTCGGCATCCTCGTTCCGGCGACGATGTTCGCGGCGGGGCTCGCGCTCGTCGTCTTTCTGGTCGCCGTCTTCCCGGCCAACAGTTATGCGGCAGCGCATCCGGAGCGCTTCGGACGCGCCGCCTTCCCGTTCTGGCCGCGTTACACCGCGCAGCTGGTTCTGATCGCTGTGATCATGCTGTCGGTCATGACGATCAGGTAGCTTCGGGGGGCGAGACGCGACAGCCGAGAATCGGGGGGTCGAAGCGGGCGCGTCAGACGATACGCGTCAGCTGGCTCGCGATCGACTCGAGGGTGAGGCTGGTCGCGGACAGCACGGCGAGCGCCATCACGAAGATCGCGATCGACACGAGTGCCGTGCGACGCCGCCCGATCAGGTACGCCAGGCCGTAGGTGACGAACGGCAGCAGGAGGAACGGGGCGATGGCGATCCACGGGAACGCGATGTGAGGATGCCCGACCTTCTTCAACAGCGGATTCTGCGTCGACAGGTAAGACGAGAGCTGCAGCGTCTGTGACACGGACTCGTAGAAGTAGAAGGCGAAGAGCAGCGCGAACAGCACGGCGATGATGCCGCGCACGATGATGCCGAGGTTTCGGCCAGGGTCGGCACGCCCGCCGGAGGGGAGGTCGCCGGAGGGATGGTCGGCGGTGGGGTGGTGGTCGGTCATGTCACGCTCCTAATACCCGAGGATGAACGGCCACGGGGCGAGAGTCACGACACCGAGCAGCAGCCACAGGATGCGCGCTCTCGCGCGGGTGTTCGGCACGAGCAGCAGCACTCCGAAGAACCAGATCACCGGCGACAGGAACGCGAGGAACTGCGCGAACCGGTCGAGGATGAGGGCGAGCGGGCCGGCATCCACGATGCTGATGCTCTGCACGGCGATGATCCACCCGACGGCGTAGACGAGGAACACGCCGGCGAAGACTCCGTAGATCACGAGCAGTGTCGAGTTGCCGGCCGGATCCTCGGGCTGCTGCCCGTCGGGCTCGTCATCCTCCGGTTCAAGCTCGTCGACCGGCGCCTCGATGTGCGTCGTGTCGCGCTCGGTGCCCCAGCTGAGGGCTTCGTCGTCGTCGGGTTCCTCGACGGCAGGAGTGTCTCTCGCCATGGTCTAGCGGGCGAGCCTCAGCTGAATCACTTCGACGACGAACGGGAAGAGCGGATGATCCGCTGCAAGTCCGGTGATCTCGACCGCGAGCTCTTCCGCCGGTCGTCCGCTGGTGAGGAGTGCCTGCAGCTCCTGGCTCTCGGTGTCTTCCGGCACATCGAATCGCAGGGCTGCGCCCACGGCGTTCAGCAAGTCCCAGGCCGGCATCCCGCGCTCGGCGAGCTGCGCGGCCGGGCCGATGAACCGCTCGTTGCGGCTGAGCTTGCGCATGGGATTGCGGCCGACGCGCTCGCAGGTGTCGGGCAGGTGCGGATTCGAGATGCGGGTGAGCGTCTTCTCGATATAGGCCTGCTGCTCCTCGGGATCGAAGCCGTGCTTCGCGACGAGCAGCGCCTTCGTCTCCGCGAGTACGGCACGCACCTCGGCCTGCAGCTCGGGGGTCGCGAGTGCTTCGCGGATCGACACCCACCCGCGGTCGATGCCGTGATAAGCGGCCGCGGCGTGGGCGGTGTTCACCGTGAAGAGCTTGCGCTCGATGAAGGGCACCAGGTCGTCGACCCAGGTGACGCCGAAGATGTCGGGGGTGCTTCCGCCGTGTGCGAGGAACGGGGTGCGGTCGACGACCCACTCGAAGAACGACTCGATGGTGACATCCAGTCCGCCGTCTTGCTCAGGAACGATGCGATCGATCGCGCAGTTGGCGAAGATCGCGTTGTGGGATGGCGCGTGCTTACGAACCTCGGCGGCGAGGATGTCTGTTCCGCCGATCGCGTTCTCGCAGGCGATGATCGCGAGGCGGTCGAGTCCGGCGGGGCGGGCATCGAGCCCTTTGGCGATGACCGGCGCGATGAATCGGAGGATGCGCGCACCGACAGCGGTCGTCACGATGTCCGCCGCGGCGACGGCGGCGATGACCTCATGCTCGTGCGTTCGGGAGTTGATCGCGCGATAGTCGTCGACGACGCTGGAGCGGGACTCCTCCCCGACCTCGTGCACGTGATAACTCGGGGTCGCCTGCAGCTCGGCGATGATGGCATCGTTGACATCGGCGAAGATCACTTCGTAGCCGCTCTCGTGCAGAAACTGTGCGACGAATCCGCGTCCGATGTTGCCCGCACCGAAGTGGACGGCGGTCTTGTTAGCCATGGCCGACAGCCTACTTCGCGCACCTCTTCCGAAACGGCTGGCTGCGAGAAGCGTGTGCCGTTACACCGGCGTCACAAAGGTGGGGTTGACTTGAGAACACAATGGACCTGATCGATGTGCGCGGGATGCGGGTGCCGACATCCCGCGACGAGTTGTTCGACACTGCCGGGGAGCGACCTCTTGCCGGCGGAACCTGGATCTACTCGGTCAGGCAGTCCGGCACGACCCACCTCGTCGACCTGACCGCGCTCGGCTGGCCGCCGATCACGACCACCGCGGACGGCCTCGCGATCGCCGCGACCTGCACCGTCGCAGAACTCTCGCTGCTCACCCCCGCAGAGCTGCGCACCGATCCCGTAAGAGCGGGGAACGGCTCCGAACACTTCGCCGACCCTCGCGCCCTGTTCTGGCAGTGCGCCAATTCCTTCCTCGCCTCGTTCAAGGTCTGGAACATCGCGACCGTCGGTGGCAACATCGCCCTCGCACTGCCGGCCGGTCCGATGACCTCGCTCGCCGCATCCCTCGACGCGGTCGCCGTGATCTGGGCTGCTGACGGATCCGAGCGGCGGATGCCCGTTGCCGAGTTCGTCACCGGCGTGCTGACGACCGACCTCCGTGACGGTGAGATCGTGCGCGAGATCCTGGTGCCGGCGAGCTCTCTCGCCGCGAGCACAGGCTTCCGTCGCATCGCGCTGAACGCCCTCGGCCGCACCGGGACGCTCGTGATCGCGCGGGTCGACGAAAGCGGCGAGACGGTGTTCACGGTGACCGGGGGCACGTCGCATCCGGAGCAGGCTCGCTTCGAGAGGATGCCGACCGCCGCCGCCCTCGAGGAGCGGTTGCGCGCCATCGACAGCTGGTACACCGATGCCCATGGCGCCGCCGACTGGCGTGAGGCGATGACGGTGCGGTTCGCCGAGCAGCTGCGGGTCGAGCTGGGCGGCGCCGCATGAATCCCGACAGAGCGGTGCGATTCTGGGTCAACGGCTCGCCGGTCGAGGCGACCCCGGAACCCGGGCAGGTTCTTCGCACGGTGCTCCGCGACCTCGACCACTTCGAGGCGAAGAAGGGCTGCGACAGCGGCGACTGCGGAGCGTGCACCGTGCTGCTCGACGGCACCCCCATCCACTCCTGCCTGTATCCGGCCCATCGGCTGGAGGGCACGGAGGTGACGACGGTGTCCGGGCTCGGCACGCCGGAACATCCGCATCCGCTGCAGACGGCGTTCGTGGATGCGGGCGGCTTCCAGTGCGGGTTCTGCACGGCCGGGATGATCGTGACGGCGTCCACCTTCGGCGAGGACGACAAAGCCGACCTCCCGCGCCTGCTCAAGGGCAACATCTGCCGCTGCACCGGGTACCGCTCGATCCGCGATGCGATCTGCGGACAGAGCACGATGGTGGATGCCGCCCCCGGCACCGCGGCGGGCCAGTCCGTGCGCGCGCCGGCCGGCCTTCGCGTGGTGACCGGCCGCGAGGAGTACACGCTCGACCTGAAGACCACGGGCCTCCTTCATCTCGCGGTGCTGAAGAGCCCGCACGCGCACGCCCGCATCCTGTCGATCGACGCGACCGCCGCGCTCGCCCTCGACGGCGTTCACGCGGTGTTGACGCACCACGACTCCCCCGGCGTGCTGTTCTCGACCGGCCGTCACGAGATGCGCACCGACGACCCGGACGACACCCTGGTGCTCGACCCTGTGCTGCGCTTCATCGGCCAGCGCGTCGCGGCTGTCGTCGCCGAGACACCTGCCATCGCCGAGCACGCGCTCGCGCTGATCGCGGTCGAGTACGAGGTGTTGCCAGCGGTCTTCGACCCGCAG
>JANYGT010000179.1 GCA_025362355.1 Lacisediminihabitans sp.
CGTCTGCGTCTCTTCTGCATTCGGGACCAGCTGGTCCGCGGCGGTCTTGACGAAATCGTCCATGGGGAGTCCTTTCACAGCAGGTTGGGGAGCAGGATCGTCACCTGATTTGTGACGAAGAGCACCGCGAGGATCGTCACGGGCACGAAGACCACCCAGGTCTTCTGGGCCCCGAGTCTGCGGTAGCTCCAGACCGCCGCGATCTCGGCGATGACCATGAACTGGAGGGCGAAGACGAGAGCCCAGACCGTAGAGGTGTCCGATGCCATCGGCTTGTCTTCCGAAGGCAGCGCGAGGAACGTCGTCTGGCGCGCTCCGGCCGGCTTCGCGACGGCCTGAGCATCGACGTAGGCGACCCCGTCGGGGGCGAAGGACGCACCTCGGGCGGTCTCGAGGATGAGGCGACTCTGCCGAAGGGTCGGCGCCGCCGGGGCCGGGTCGCCCGCGTACCGGACACCGATCACCGTGAAGACGGATTCCCCCTGTCCCGTCCGAATGGAGAATGTGTCTCCCGGGGCAAGCTCCTGGATTCGGCCGAACGGACCACCGAAGGCGGCGGCCCGCCCGAGCAGCACGCTGACACCGACCTGCCCGGGGAGCACCGTGTCGCGACGATGGCCCGGACCGTTCTTCATCGTGTCGGCGGAGGTCCCCTCGACGAACACCTCGCGCACGCCGATCGACGGAATGGACAGGATGCCGAGGGGCGCACCATCCGCAAGCAGGTGATCGTTGAAGTCGCCCTCGCTCACCGGGGCGGTTCCCGCGACGAGTTCTTCGCGGAATTCGTTCGCGAGCTGCTGCTGCGCCACCACGTGCTGAATCTGGCTGAAGACAGTCACGTTGAGGACGAATGCGAGCAGCAGCAGGGCGAGCACTGTAAACGAGCTTCGCACGAGTAGGACGGTCGGCGAGAGTGGCGCACGTTCCCGAGGAGGTGGTGGCATGCGCTTCGGCGGGCGGGGTGCCCTCGGCGGTCGTCGGTGCACCGACGGGAGTCGGCGGCCAGGCGTCCGCGTTCGTTTCTGAACAACGTCGATGATCGTCGTCGTCATCGCACACCACCCGCGAGCGCGACCACACGTGCGATCCAGACGAATCGGAGTACGGCGAACACACCGCAGAGCACGAGCGCAGAGCCTCCGACCAGAAGGGGCGGAACCAGCACGAAGCTGTCTCTGCTGACGGGTTTGAGTGTGGTGCCATCCACTGTTCGTGGCGGGGTGAGCTTGACGTGTGCGTGCAGAACCGTCCACTGGCCGACTCCGCCGATGGTCGTCTCGATGGTCCGGGTCTCCCCCGGCTTCAGTCGTGCGATCGGAACCGCTGAATCTTCCCCGAACCGGCTCCCGATCGGGGTTTCGATCCAGAATGTCGACCTGGCCGAGAACGTCGACCTCGAGTCGTTGCGCACAGTGATCGTCAGTCGTACCCGGGTGTCGAGCGGATTGACCGACCAGACATAGCGGGAGCCGAGGCCGCTGACGAAGACGATTCCGCCAAGACTGCTCGCTTCCGATGACGGTGACGGTGATGCCCCGACAGGGGCGGTGTCGGCGGGCACGCCACCGCTGCCCCCGTCTGCACCCCCGGATGACGAGCCGCCGTGCGACGAGCCGCCCGAAATTCCATCGCCGGACGAAGTCGGTGCGACCGTCACCGTGATTCCGATCCCCTGCTGTGCGACAGCCGCTCCGGAGAAGGAGAGTCCACACAGTGTCGCGAGGATCGCGAGCGCGCCGAAGACGATGACCCGGTCGACTCGACGACGCGGATGGCCGGGGTTACGACTCATCGGTTCGGGAGCCTGACCTGTCGAGACCAGCGGTGACGCCCGCTCCAACACCCGCGCCGACACCTGCGACTTCGCGCTCTTCGAGTGCTTTTCGTCGTGCTTCGGCCTCCGTGTGCTCGATCCACGCCGCCGCCCGCGATCCGTCGACACGGCGGCGAAGACGGACGACGATCACGATGGTTGCGGCGATGAATAGAAGGATGAGCAACCACCACGGCGTGACGAAGAGGGTCGTATCGCGTCCCACTTCACGAAGTGGACCCGGGTTCAGCGCCTCAGGGTCCACTGTCGGAACAAGACTCACATGTGGATTCAGGTAGCCGAGTTGTGCCACTCCGGGAACCTCCACCGAGACGACGCGCGTAGTTCCGGGGAGCAGTTCGCTGACGCTTGTGCGCTGAAGACCGGATGCCCCGATGCCGAGGTAGGTCCGCACGCTCGCAACCAGATTGGCTCCGAGTGCGACATTCCCGTTGTTCTTCACCGTGAAGTTCACCGTCGTCGAACCAGCGAACGGGTTGAGCGCCAGGTGGTAGGTCGAGGTGATGCTGCTGACCGTGAGGGCTGCCTGGAGGGCGCCCTTGACTCTCACATAGAGACGCGTCGCTATGCGCCGGTCGACGACGATGTTTCCCTGTGGCGTCGCGACGGAGATCACGATCCCGCCGGCGTGGTCCCCGGGCGACGCATCGGCCGGAACGGTCAGACGGAACGACACGACCCTCGACTCACCCGGGGCGAGGGGGACCGTCACGCTGTTGCTGCCGTTCGGAAAGGTCACCCACGAGCCGCTGTCTTTCGGGGAGGCCTTCGTGTCGAGCAGGCTGAATTCTCCCCGCGGGGTGTCGAACGCGTCGGTCGAGAAGATCTTCATGTTCTGCACGGTGGTACCGGTGTTTCTCACCAGGTAGAAGTCGTCCAGGTGCTGACCGGGATCGACCTGGTAGCTGAAACGGCTTCGACCGTCGATCGAGGTGCCGTCCGATGGGGCACCGGAGATCCCGTCGGTACCGCCGTCCGCTCGGGCAGCGGGCGCTCCACCGGCGACGGCGACGATGCCCGCCAAGAAGAGGACGGTGAGGAGCGTCGCGACGGGGCGACGGAGGGGGGCGACGACTCTCGGGTGAAGAAGCACGATTCATCTATCCAAACTCAGCTTGACGACGCCGATCCTGTGGGCAAACGGGCGGTAAACGACGCCACTGCAACAGGGGTCGGCGACCTGGAGGAGAAAGAGGGAGGGGCCGCGATTTCTCGCGGCCCCTCCCGTTCTTCCGTGTGACTTGTTGCTGGTGATTACTTGCGGATGACTACTTGCCGGTGACTACTTGCTGGTGAGCGTGAGCGTCAGCGTCGAGTCGT
>JANYGT010000181.1 GCA_025362355.1 Lacisediminihabitans sp.
GATCCTCGCCGCCGCGATCGTCTACTCGGTGGCGCGCTCGCGGCGAGAGCGCACCCCGTCGCCCAGCTGACCCGTCGGACGCGTGCGGCTCGGCGCTCGCAGCATCCGTTGGGCGGCGAGGGGGAGCGCTATGGACGAGCGGGCTGATGGATGACGCGCCTAGCGCCGCGACCGCCCCCGGGTCACCTCGGCGATCGCCGACCAGTCGAGCTCGGCAAGAGCCGGATCCGCCAAAGCTGTCTCGAACATGTCGCGCAGCACGACCGCTGACGGCAGCGCCACGCCGAGCGTGTCTGCTGCCTGCTCGGTGAGGCCCAGATCTTTGAGGCCGAGGGCGATGGCGAACCCGGGAGGCGAATACGAGCGGTTCGCGATCAGCTTTCCGTAGCCCGTATAGGCGGAGCCGGTGAAGGCGACGTCGGTCAGGATCTCGACGAAGGTCTCGCCATCCACTCCTCCACCCTCCATCAGCGCCAGGGATTCCCCGAGTGCTTGCATGGCGTGGATGAGGTTGTAGTTCACCCCGATCTTCACGAGCGCCGCGCGAGTCTGGTCTTCGCCGAGGCTCCAGGTGCGCTTGCCGAGAACGTCGAGGTACGGAGCCACCGTCTCGAGCGCAGATGCCGGCCCGGCGGCGACGATGTTGAGGGTTCCGGCCGCCGCGACGTTCGGGCGCCCGAGCACCGGGGCGGCGATGTAGTCGATTCCGGCGTCACGGTGCAGGGATGCGAGGCGCTCGGTCGCGGCGATACTCAGGGTCGAGTGGGTGACATGGATCGCGCCACCGGGTGCGGCAGCGAGCGCCTCGGCAGAGAAGACGGATTTGGCGGCCGCATCGTTGGCGAGCATCGAGAAGAACAGCCCGGTGGCGATCGCTGCCTCGGGCGAGCGGGCGAGAACCGCTCCAGCTGCGACCAGCGGTTCTGAGGCCTCGGGACTGCGGTTCCACACGTGAACGGAATGGCCGGCATCGACGAGGCGCGCCGCCATCACCGAGCCCATCGAGCCGAGTCCGAGGAATCCGATGTCCGTCATCGTCAGGCCTCCCAGACGGTCTTGAGGTTGCAGAATTCCCGAATACCCGCCGCCGCGAGCTCGCGGCCGTAGCCCGAGACCTTGATGCCCCCGAACGGCAGCTCGGGGTAGGAGACGGTCATACCGTTGACGAACACCGCCCCGGCCTCGATTTCACGCACGAACCGGTCGCGCTCGGCGGCATCCGTCGTCCAAACGTTGGAGCTGAGCCCGAAGTCAGTGCCGTTCGCGATCTCGATCGCCTCCGCTGCGTCGGCAACACGGTAGAGGGCTGCGACGGGGCCGAAGGTCTCCTCCTGGAAGAGGCGCATCTGTGGCGTGATTCCCTCGATCACCGTCGGCGGGTAGAACCATCCGGGACCGTCGGGCTGGATGCCGCCGACGAGGGCGACCGCTCCCGCGGCGAGAGCCTCGTCGACGAGTTCGCGCAGATCATCACGACCGCTCGAGGTGGCGATGGGCCCGACATCCGTCGTCTCCTGCATCGGGTCACCGACGGTGAGAGCCGCCATCTTCGTGACGAAGAGTTCGCGGAACCGTTCGTAGACATCGGTGTGCACGATGAATCGCTTGGCGCCGATGCAGGACTGCCCGTTGTTGCCGGTTCTGGATTTCACCGCCATCGCAGCGGCCGCCGCGAGGTCGGCGCTCGGCATGACGATGAACGGGTCGGATCCGCCGAGCTCGAGCACTGCCTTCTTGATCGCCGCGCCCGCGATCGAGGCGACAGAGCTGCCGGCCAGTTCCGAGCCGGTGAGGGTCACCGCGGCGATTCGTCGGTCCTCAATGACGGCCTTGACCTCTGCAGATCCGATCAGGAGGGTCGAGAATGTACCCTCCGGGAATCCGCCGCGGGTGAAGACGCTGTCGAGATACATCGCGGACTGCGGGACGTTCGATGCGTGCTTGAGCAGACCCGCATTGCCAGCCATGAGCGCGGGCGCCGCAAACCGAATCACCTGCCAGAGCGGGTAGTTCCAGGGCATCACCGCGAGAACGATACCGAGCGGCTGATAAAGCGACCGTGCGGCCGAAGCGCCGACGGATGACGGGTCATCAAGCGTTTCGTCTGCCAGGAAGCCTTCGGCGTGCACGGCGTAGTAGCGCATGGTGTTCGCGCACTTCAGCACCTCGCCGCGGGCCGAGGCCAACGTCTTTCCCATCTCGGTGGTGAGGATGCGCGCGGTCGATTCGACTTCGGCGTCGAGGATGTCGGCGGTCGCCATCATCCACGCCGCCCGCGTCTGGAAGTCGGTGGCCCGCAGCTCGCGAACGGCCTGTGCCGCCCTCGTTATGCGTCGCTCGATCTCGGGGCCGGTGTGGGCATCGAAGGTCTTCTCGGTGATGCCCGTTGTCGGGTTGACGGTTGCAATGGCCATGAGACTCCTCGAGATGCGGGATGGGACTGTCCGGACGGTGACCAGGCACCCGCGCGCGGCGAGGCGTGCACTACCGACGGTGGACATGTGCAGTTACCGTTAACAGTAGTCCCAGATGCCCCATAGGGCGTCAACCGGCCTTTCCCCATTACCCGCCCGGCCTCTGGCTTGACAAGGGGTGCAGTGCTGGTTTGAATGACATTACACAGGCTGTACAGTGTTACTACACACCGGCGCGGAGCCGTGCACAGGCGGTGGTCGAGAACTGCAAGGGAGCAGATTTCATGGGTGAACAGGATGGTTGATCGCGTTCTCGGCCGCACGTCCATCGTCACCGGCGGCGCTTCCGGCATCGGCGCGGCGATCGCCCGGGGGCTCGCCGGCGAGGGAGCGAACGTCGTCATCGCGGATCTCGACCTTCACGCGGGCGAACGAGTAGCCGCCGACATCATCGCTGCAGGCGGTGCCGCATTCGCATCACGGGTGGACGTGACAGAACGGGCGACCGTCAAGAATTGCATCGCGCTCGCGGTCGAGCGCTTCGGCCGGCTGGACGTCATCTTCAACAATGCCGGCATGAACGCTCCGATGGGCTTTCTCGACATCACAGAGGAGAACTTCGAGCTCGTGATGCGGGTCAATGCGCTCGGGGTCCTCATCGGAACCCAGGAGGCCGCGCGTCAGTTCATCGCGCAGGGCGGCGGCGGAAAGATCGTCAACACCGCCTCGATCGCCGGGCGGACCGGCTTTCCGAACTTCGCCCCCTACAGCGCCTCGAAGGCCGCTGTCATCTCCCTCACCCAGGCCGCCGCCCGGGCGTTCGCCGAACACGGCATCACCGTCAACGGGTTCGCGCCCGGAGTCGTCGCAACCCCGCTCTGGACGAAGCTCGACGCCGATCTCGCAAGGATGGGCGCGGCCGACTCGGGCTTCGACTCGATGGCTGCGGACATCCTGCTCGGGCGGGCGGCGCAGCCGGAAGACATCGTTCCGACGGCGGTCTTTCTCGCAGCACCCGATTCCGACTACATCACCGGCCAGATCATCCCCATTGAGGGAGGGATGATCCTCGTCTGATCATCCCGCTCAACGAAAACGAACACGCGCGGCATTGAAGGGAACACTCACATCATGGGCACAGCCACATTCGGCACGAACGCCGTCGACTGGGAAGACCGGATTCAGTTCGACCGGTTGAGAACAGAGCGTCTCGCGCGTCTCAAGAGGCAACTCCACGAGTCGGATCTGGGTGCCATTCTCGCCTTCGACTTCGCGAACATCCGCTACATGTCGGCGACCCACATCGGCACCTGGGCGATGGATAAGCTCATCCGCTTCTCCCTGCTCACCCGCAACAGCGATCCGATCGTCTGGGACTTCGGCTCGGCGGCTAAGCACCACTTCCTGAACAACCCGTGGCTCGGCACAACCACTGCGGAAATGGATGCCGACCCGCACGCTCCTCATCACGGCGCCGTCAAGCCGCGGATCGAATCCGGTGCGCGTGCCGGCATCTCGACGCTTCGCGGTGCATTCAACCCGAACGCCGGCGTCGCGGAGGAACTCGCCCGCAAGATCAAACGCGAGCTCGAGAAGTTCGGTGTCCAGAACGAACCGCTCGGAGTGGATGTCATCGAGCCGCCCGTTCTCTTCGCGCTCCAGGCACTGGGCATCAGGGTCGTCGACGGGCAGCAGGTGTTTCTCAACGCGCGCTCGATCAAGACACAGGACGAGGTCTCGCTGCTCACGCAGGCGGCATCGATGGTGGATGCCGCCTACGACCAGCTGTACCAGTTCCTCCGCCCGGGAGTGCGCGAGAACGAGACGGTCGGACTCGTCTCGAAGGTGCTGTACGACCTCGGCTCCGAGTACGTGGAGGGTGTCAACGCGATCTCGGGGGAGCGCTGCTCTCCGCATCCGCACGTGTTCTCGGATCGCATCATCCGCCCGGGAGATCCGGCGTTCTTCGACATCCTGCACAGCTACAACGGCTATCGAACCTGCTACTACCGCACGTTCGCGGTCGGGTCGGCGAGCTCCGCGCAGAACGACGCCTACAAGCGAGCGCGCGAATACATGGATCGGGCCATCGCCCTCGTGCGCCCCGGTGCGACCACGGCCGACATCGTGAAGGTGTGGCCGAAGGCTGAGGAGTTCGGATTCCCGGATGAGGAGGCAGCCTTCGCCTTGCAGTACGGCCACGGGGTCGGCCTGTCGATCTGGGAGAAGCCGATCTTTTCCCGCCTCGTCTCGCTCGAGTACCCGGAGGTTCTGAAGGAGGGGATGGTGTTCGCCCTCGAGACCTACTGGCCGTCCGCCGACGGAATCGGAGCTGCACGCATCGAGGAGGAGCTCGTCGTGACGGCGACCGGCTGCGACGTGATCACGAAGTTCCCCGCGGAGGAACTGCTCGTCGCCGGCCAGCGATTCTTCAGCATCAACGGGCCTTTGCCGCTTCTGCGTAGTTCCCAGTCGCACCTCAACACACCAGAGGGCCGCGGCGAGACCGTCACCGCGGGAGAGTGATACCGATGAAGGCTGCTGTGTATTACGGCGATCACGATGTGCGCATCGAGGATCGCCCGTTGCCGGTGCGGAAGCCCGGCGAGGCTCTGCTGCGCATCGTGCGCAGCGGAATGTGCGGAACGGATGCCACGGAGTGGAAGGCGGGCCCACTCACCTTCCCGATCGACAGGGTGCATCCGGTGACCGGGCACACCGGGCCGATGATCCTCGGGCATGAGTTCATCGGCGAGGTTGTCGAGGCCGACACGCTCTTCGCGGTCGGCGACCTCGTCGCGAGCGGTGCAGGGGTCTGGTGCGGCGAGTGCGTTCGGTGTCTTGAGGGGCGCACCAACCTGTGCCTGAACTACTACACGCTGGGCCTCAACATCGACGGCGGGATGGCGGAGTTCGCGTCGGTGCCGGAGAAGGCGCTCGTCGCCGTGCCGGAGGGTTTGTCGGCAGATCTGGCCGGGCTCTCCCAGCCGCTCGCCGTCGGGCTGCACGCGGCGAGAAGAACCGGGGTCGTCGACGGCGACACCGTCGTGATCATCGGGGCCGGGGCGATCGCATCCTTCGTGCTCGCCGGCATCCTGTCGCTCGCCGACGTCGACGTGACGGTCATCGACTTCCCGGGGTCCAGGCTGGACCGGGCACTGCGCATCGGCGCCGCGCGAGTCATCCCCGCCGGTGCTGACGCCGTGTCGGCGGCGCTCGCCGCGATCGGGGCGCGGGGCGCCGACATCGTCATCGAGGCGAGCGGCGCACCCGGTCAGCTGAACAACGCACTCGCGATGGTTCGAACGGGAGGCACGATCCTGCAGGTCGGGCTTCCGGCGAAGGAGCAGTCGGTCGACATCCACTCGCTTGTCATGCGCGAGATCACGGTGCGCACGACCCTCGCCCACGTCTGCGATGCAGACCTCGCGCCAGCCCTCGAGATTCTCGCCACCACAAACCTCGGAGACGAACTTCTCGACTCCGTGCATCCGTTCGGCGACCTCGCCGACCAGCTCGAACTGCTCGCGACGGGCAGACTCGAGGGCAAAGTGCTCTTCGACCCGCAGCTGGCCTGATCCTGATCCACCACGACACGAAAGCAGTGCTCCTATGAAAGCAGCAGTCTTCTACGCGGCCCACGACATCCGCATCGAGGAGGTCGCAGACCCGACCGACGTCGGGCCGGATGACGTACTCGTCCGTCCGTTCTGGTGCGGGATCTGCGGCACCGACCTTCACGAATATGCGATGGGGCCGATCGTCATACCGTCGCACCCGCACCCGCTGACACACGCGCAAGCCCCCCAGATCCTCGGCCATGAGTTTTCGGCCGAGATCGTCGAAGTCGGCTCGAATGTCTCCGGAGTTCGAGTCGGACAGCGCGTCTCGGTGATGCCGCTGCTGTTCTGCGGGGTCTGTTACTACTGCCGTCGCGGACTCAATCACCTCTGTCAGAAGATGGGCTGCATCGGGCTCAGCTATCCCTCAGGGGGGATCGCCGGGCTCGCCGTCGTGCCCGCATCCCACGTCAATGTGCTGCCCGATTCGGTCTCCGACCTTCAGGGTGCATTGGTCGAGCCGACTGCCGTCGCAGCGTATGGGGTCGACACCGCCAATGTGCGGCCAGGGGACACCGTGCTGATCACCGGTGCCGGTCCGATCGGGGCTCTCGCTTCGCTCTATGCGCATTCGCTCGGCGCCCGCGTGTTCGTCTCGGAGGTCAACAAGACCCGCTCCGCCCTTATCGAGAGCCTCGGGGTCGCAGAGGTGCTCGATCCGACGGCGATGGACGTCGCCGCCTACCTGAAAGACCTCAACGAGGGAGTCGGGGTGGATGCTGTGATCGAGTGCTCGGGCAACGAGCGTGCGCTGCAGACCGCGCTCGCCTCGGTTCGGTCGGCTGGGCGCATCTCGCAGACCGGGCTGCACACCCGCCCCGCGGCGATAGACCCGATGGTGCTCTCGGAGCACGACATCACGCTCACCGGAACGTGGTGCTATCCGGTGACCGACTTCCCGCGGATCATCAGCCTGATCGCGGCCGGGCTCCCGGTAGAGAAGGTCGTCAGCGCCCAGATCGCGATGGAAGAAATCGTCAGCGGCGGGTTCGAGACCCTGCTCTCTCCTACCGGCGACCAGGTCAAGGTGCTCGTCAACGCGCGCTGAAAGGAACCTCGCACCATGAAAGCTCTCCAATACGTGGAACAGGATGTCGCGCTGGTCGCCGACCTCGACATCCCCTCCATAGCGGAAGACGAGGTTCTCGTCGCCGCGCGCTCCGTCGGGGTCTGCCACTCCGACATCGATTTGCTCGAGGGGCGCTACATCATCCCGTTCCACTACCCGCTCATTCCGGGTCATGAGTGGTCGGGCGAGGTCGTGAAGATCGGCAGCCGGGTGACTGATTTCGCCGTCGGTGACCGGGTGGTCGGCGAGTGCGTGATCGGCAACGATCACTTCGGTTTTTCGATCAGTGGCGCAGCCGCCGAGTTCTTCGTTGCGAAGCCGTCGTGGCTTCACCGCCTTCCCGACCAGCTCTCGTACACCGTCGGCGCTCTCGTCGAGCCGTTCAGCGTCGGCTATTACGCGATCGTTCGCGCCGGGGGAGTGGATGCGAGCGATACCGTCGTCGTACTCGGCGCCGGTCCGGTCGGGTTGGCGGTGACCGCGGCCGTGGCAGTGATGGGGGCGGTGACGGTCGTCGTCGAGCCGTCGCCCGAGCGTCGAAGCGCGGCGCTCGACCTCGGCGCATCCCACGCCGTCGACCCCGACGAGATCGAGGCGCTCCTCGAGCGGATCTCACCCGGCGGCGCGACCCTCGTCGTCGAGGCGAGCGGCCGGCCGCCCGTCATGGCACGCGCCCTCGAACTGGTCGGCTTCCAGGGGCGGGTGGCCTACATCGGCATCGACGTCGGCAGGGAGGCATCGGCGAGACTCGGCCTCATCCAGTCGAAAGAGCTCCGGATCACCGGATCCATCGGGTCGCCGGGAGTCTGGCCGGAGACGCTGCGCTTCCTCGCCAACAGCGGCATCGACCTGACGCCGCTCGTCACGCAACGCTTCGGCATCGACGACGCCCTCGCCGCGCTCGATGCGGCGCACCACCCGCAGACGACGATCAAGGCGCACATCGAGCTGTCGGCGGCACTGTAGGCGCGCGCCGCGGCGACGGCTAGGGCAGGATGCGCGCCGCGCGATACCGCTCCACGTAATCGAAGAAGCTGTCACGGGTGTCGCGGGACGCGGTGAATCCGGCCTTCCGCGATTTGTTCATGTCGGTGAGCACCTCGATGTTGCGGCCGAGGTCGCCGTCGCTGTGCCACCACGAAGCGACTCGCGCGATGTCGGGTTCGACCAGGTCGTACTTCGCTGCGATATCGCGCCAGAGAGCCGCGCTGTCGGCCATCGCAGTCTCGAGGGTGCGCGGAGATCCGCTGAATCCCTCCCATTCGACGCCGAAGTAGGCGGCGATCTGTGGCCAGAGCCAGCGCCAGCGGAAGACGTCCCCGTTGGCGATGTTGAACGCCTGGTCGCGGCCGCCCTCACTGGTCGCCGCCCAGATCATCTGCTCGGCGAGCAGGTCGGCATCCGTCACGTCGGTGACGCTGTTCCACTGCATTTCCGACCCGGGGAAGATGAACGGCATGCCTCGCTCCTTGCAGATGGTCGCGTACGTGGCGAGCGTCAGCACCATGTTCATCGCGTTGCCGGTGGCGAACCCGAAGACCGTGTGCGATCGGTGAACGCTCCAGCCGAAATCGTTTCGGGCGGCCGACGCGAAGAGCTCGTCCTCCTGCGCGTAATAGAAGTTGGGAGAGTCGAGGCGCGGTTCCTCCTCGCGGAATGGGGTGTCGGCCATCACTCCGGTCGCGTAGGCCTCGAACGGACCGAGGTAGTGCTTCAGCCCGGTCATGAGCGCGACGTGCCGCACCGTTTTCTCGGGCTCCAGCGCGGCGAGCAGGTCTCGAACAGCCCCACCGTTCACAGCGATGTTCTCGGCCTCGGTCGCCTGCCTCGACCACGCGGTGATCGCCACGAATTCGGGTCGGGTGCCGCGAAGCGCGTCGGCGAGGGCAGCGGGATCGGCGAGATCCGCGCGGATCGGTGCCACTCCGGCTGCCGCCCCGCCGCTCCGCGAGAGCCCGAACGTCTCCCAGCCGCGTGCGGCGAGCTGCGCGCTCAGGGTCTGCCCGATGATGCCGGTCGCGCCGACGACGAGCGCCCTCGGTCTTTCAGTGGATGCCATGGTGATGCTCCTTGGAGAAGGGGACGAGCTAAGAGGAAAGGGATGAGAGGGACGGGCGCTCCGCCAGGTACCGGGCGATCGCTTCCCGGTGCTTCTCGGCCTCGGTGTAGTCCTCCTGCACGAGCTCGAGGATTATGCCGTCGGGGTCATGAAGGTAGACCCAGCGCCATCCGGCGAGCACCCCTTCGTCTACGACGTTGACATCCGAGAGAAATTCGACGCCGGCTGCTTCGAGGGCGGACTTGGTCCCATGGATGTCGTCAACGCGGAATCCGAGGTGCATCGAGCCGAGGCGATTCTGCGGGGCCGGCGAGTCATCCCCAGTCGGACGATTGCCGTACTCGAGCAGCTCGAACTGGGCACCCCCGAGGCTCAGATTGACCTGGCGGAGCGAGGCTCCGGGTACACCGACGCCGCGAGAGAGGTCATCGCCGTCGAACCAGGGGCTCGGTTCGCTGACGAACTCTGCGCCGAGAACGTCGTGATAGAAGTAGATCGATCGGTCGAGATTCTTGACGATGATCCCCGTGTGGTGGATGCCGACCGGTGCCATGCTCATACTCCTTTGTATGTCGAGTGTCTGTCGAGGGCGGAGGCTGCGACCCAGTGCGCCTTCGCCTACCCTACTGTTCTCTCCTGATTAACACCATACGGGCGGAATGGCCCGGGTTTTCGGCATCGACGCGCCGCGGAGAGGGAAAAGTGTTCACTCGTGTGTATATTTGAGCAAACCCCGAACCAGAGACGCAGGGTCGCAATGGATAATGCCGTGACAGCGGATCCTGTGCGGAACCGGTCGGCATCCTCGGTCGGCACTAACCACGCAGAGGTTCTCATGGAGAGTTTGGGATCGCGCCTGAAAGACATCAGGTTGAAGGCTGGACTCACCCTTCGCGAGTTGGCACGCCAGGCCGATGTCTCGCCGTCGTTCGTGTCCCAGATCGAGAATGGCAAGTCGCAGCCCTCGGTCGCCACCCTCTACGTCTTCTCGCAATTGCTCAATGTCTCGGTCGATGAGCTCTTCGACTCCAAAGAGAATTCGTCATCAGCGGCTCACGACCAGGAAGAGGGTTGGGAGCCCGGGGGGCCCAAGAATCCGACCAGTGCCTGGCCGCCGAGCGCATACTCGACGCGCGTCTCCGTTGTGCACCCGACCCATCGCCCTCACCTCACGATGGCAGAGGGAGTCGTATGGGAGCGTCTCGCCGCGACGCCGGAGCACGCGGTGAACTTCATGAAGATCACCTACGCCCCCGGCGCGACCTCGACGGCCGGCGGGGATCTCGTGAGTCACGAGGGTTACGAATACGGCTATGTCATCGAGGGTGAGCTCGAGATGACCATCGGCGAAGAGGTGTTCCTGTTGCATGAGGGCGAATCGCTCGGGTTCGACTCATCCATTCCCCATGTGCTCCGCAACCCCGGCACCGGTAAGTTTCAGGGATTGTGGTTCGTGCACGGCAAGACGCACTGACGGCCCGTCTCGCGTTCGAGGTTGACGCGCGGCCCAGCACGGCATAGGTTCACTGTTAACCTAAGCTGAACAGCGTTCACGGATGCTGTCGTTGGGCCTCTGCGGTCCGCCGACGGTGAATCGCTCCACGACGACGTGCGCCGACCCCTCGGCAGGAAGGAGCCGACGGCTCCATGGATCTCGGCAACTCGCTCGGTCACCTCTCCTACTCGACGCTCGTGCACCCGGGCGACACCTGGGCGGAGATGAAGAACAGCCTCGAGACCTTCGTGCCGGGGGTGAAGCAGCGGGTCTCTCCGGATCACGCGTTCGGTGTCTCGTTGCGCATCTCGGCGGCCTCGGCGAAGACACTCTCCGACAGCGCAGAGGAGCGAGTCGCGCTGTCGACGTTCCTCGCCGAGAACGACCTCTACGTCTACACGGTCAATGCGTTTCCGTATGGTCCGTTCAAGGGGGCCGAGGTCATGGAGCGCGTCTACGAGCCCGACTGGGCGACGGATGACCGGGTCGACTACACGAACTCGGTGGCCGACATCCTCGCCGAGATCTCGCCGAGCTGGGTGTCACCGAGCATCCAGACGGCTCCGCTCGCCTTCGCGCCGAACGTCGTCGACGACGACTACATCGAACTCTTCACGACCAACCTCCTGCGGGTCGTCGCGCACCTGGTCGAATTGGAGCAGCGCACCGGCCGCCGAGTGAAGCTGGCCCTCGAGCCTGAGCCGGCCTGCTTCCTCGAGACGACCGCCGAAACCGTCACGTACTTCACCGAGCGCATCTTCACCCCGGCAGGCATTGCCGAGCTCGCGAGCCTCGCATCGATTCCACTCTCCGAAGCAGAGGGCGCAATGCGGCGCTACCTCGGCGTCGTCTTCGACATCGGGCACCAGTCGGTCGGGTTCGAAGACATCCCGGCGTCGCTGAAAAGTCTCGTGAATGCCGGCATCCCCATCTTCAAACTGCAGGAGGCGGCCGCGCTCTGGGTGAAGGAGCTGTCGATCGAGATGCTGCCGGCCCTGCGGGTCTTCACAGACACCATCTACCTCAGTCAGACGACGGTGCGTCGCGAAGGCGAGGTGACGAAGTATCTCAACCTCGGCGAGGCACTCGACGCGTTCGAGGCCGACCCGCGACCCGCCGAGATTCGCACGCACTTTCACGTGCCCGTCTTCCTCGAGCAGCTCGGGCCGTTCCGCACGACGCGGTACACGGTCGAACAGGCCTTGCGGATGCATCGCGAGACCCCGCTCTCCGACCACCTCGAGATCGAGACCTACACCTGGGACGTGCTTCCCGCCGAGCTCAAGACGGGCGACATCACCGACTACGTGACGCGCGAGCTGGAGTTCGTGCGCGGAGTGCTTCTCGAGTGATGCGCTACTCCGCGAAGATCTCCGGATGATGCGCCAGCTCGAGTCGCGTCCGCCGGATGTGACCCGACAGCACCCGCTCCGCATCCTCCGAGTCGCCGCGCAGCATCGCCCCGACGAGCAGCTGGTGTTCGTAGTGCACGGCGCGATTCGCGTGCGGTCCGATGAGGTTCGAGAAGGCCCGACGGTAGTGCTGGGTCGAGTTCCACAGGCGCTGAACGGTATCGCCGAGCATCGAGGTGTCGGCGCCGCTGTAGGTCAGCAGGTGGAACTCCCGGTCGAGGTGCAGAAAGGTGTCGATGTCGCGATTCGCCTGCATCTCGTCTGCGAGCGACGCAATGCGCTCGAGAGTCACGCGGTCGAGATTCGGAAGGCTCAACCGCAACAGCAGCGGCTCGATCCGCTCGCGGATCTGGTAGAACTCCTCGCACTCGGCGAGGCTGAGGTGTGACACCCAGGCTCCGGTGTTGGCGACGAGAGTGACGAGACCGTCGGACTCGAGGATGCGCAGCGCGTCACGCACGGGCAGCCGGCTGGCTCCGAATCGCTCAGCGAGATCTTCCTGCCGGATGCGGGTGCCCGGGCGGTATTCGCCGCTGAGGATCGACTGTCGAAGACTGTCGGCGATGCGCTGGCCGGCGGCGCCGTCGCGGATGGCGGTCGTCGTCACTTCGCCTCCGTCACGGTGTCTGCTATTCGGCCGGGTGGGCCGGATGCCACAGTTTAACCGCAGCATCATGCTCGTATGCCTTGCCGTTCGGAAAGCTGACAAGCTCGAACTGCATACCCCACGGGCTGAGGAAATACACCCAGCGCTGCCCGGTGCTGTGACTGGAACTCGACGTCGGCTCGCCGAGAACGCGGATGCCGTTGGCTTTCAGGTGCGCGACTCCTGCGTCGAGATCGTCGACGTAGAACGCGAGGTGGTGGCCGCCGATGTCGCTGTTTCGCGGTTCGGTGGCGGCGCCATCCGCCGGCTCGAACTGGAACACCTCGAAGTTCGGGCCGGTCTTGCAGCGAAAGAAACGCAGCTCGCGCATTACGGTACGCGGGTGCACGTTCATGTGCTCGAGCATCCACTCGTCGTCCCGTTCGAATGGACCGAGGGAGTAGACGAACTCGCAGCCGATCACATCGACGAAGAAGGCTTGCGCGTCGTCGAGGTCTGGCACCGTGAAGCCGATGTGTTCGGTTCCCCGAAGCCCCGGAAGCCCTGTGGTCATGTTCAACTCCTTCGTCGCCGTGCGGTTAATTGGATCCAAATAGTCGAATCAAGATCCAATTTAGCCCCAAAATCATGCGTAGGGCTAGTGATTGGATGCAGTGCGCGTTATTGTGAGGAACACCTGTAGTCGGCATTCCCTGCCGCCGCGACCGATGGAGACCGCAACACATGCCAAAACGACGCCGTTTGGAACCGGGCTCTCCGTGGGTGCAGCTGACGACGACGCCCGATGACTGGAAGAAGGCCGACCCGGCGCTTCTCGGCACGATGCTCGCGCAGCTCCACCTCATCCGGGCCTTCGAAGAGACTGTTCTCGAGCTCGCCGGAGAGGGTCTCGTCCACGGTCCGGCGCACTCCAGCATCGGCCAGGAGGGCGGCGCGGTCGGATCCATCGTCGGCCTCACGTCGAGTGACGCCGTCACCGGCTCCCATCGCGGACACCACCAGTTTCTCGCCAAGGCCCTCAACCACGTGTCGGGCGGAACACTCGACCCGCATAATCTCGTGGACGACGCCGTTCAGACCGTGCTTCAGCGCACTCTCGCCGAGATCCTCGGGCTCGCCCAGGGCTACTGCCGCGGCCGGGGTGGCTCGATGCACCTCCAGTGGTTCGAGGCCGGCGCGCTCGGCACCAACGCGATCGTGGGCGGTGGCGTTCCGCTCGCTGCCGGCAACGCGTGGTCGCAGAAGCATGCCGGCACGAAGGATGTCACGATCGCCTACTTCGGCGACGGTGCGACCAACATCGGCTCGGTGCTCGAGACGATGAACCTCGCCTCGGCGTGGAAGATCCCGCTCGCCTTCTTCATCGAGAACAACCTCTACGCCGTGTCGACGACGGTCGCAGAGGCGACCGGTGAACCCCGGCTCTCCGCGCGCGGGCTCGGGTTCGACATCCCGGCCTGGCAGGTCGACGGCATGGATCCGCTCGCCGTGCACCTCGCGACGAAAGAGGCGGAGAAGATAATGCGTTCCGGCGGAGGTCCCTCTGTCATCGAGGTCGAGGTCTACCGCTTCTTCCACCAGAACGGCCCATACCCCGGCAGCGCATTCGGTTATCGCACGAAGGAGGAAGAGGGCCAGTGGAAGGCCCGCGACCCCCTCGATCGCGTCGCGAAGGAGATGATCGCACTCGGCCAGATCGATGAGGCCGGGGTCGAGAGCGTACGTCAGCAAGCGCAGTCGGCGATGATCGCCGCAGCGGGCCAGCTACTCGAGGCCGATCCAGAGCACACGGGCAAACGCCGGATCATCCCGAGCCTCTGGCCCGACACCGGATTCGTCAACGTCGGTGTTCGCGGCGACGCGAGCGAGCTGAACGACCTCCGAACGCTCGAACCGACCGACTACACGGGAGCTGTCGAGACGAAGAAATTCGTGGATGTCGTGGCCGCCGTCATGGATCGCCGCATGGAGCAGGACGACCGCATCATCGTGCTCGGCGAAGACGTTCACCGGCTGAACGGCGGCACGAACGGTGCGACGAAGGGGCTGTTCAAGAAGTTCGAAGGACGCGTGCTCGGCACCCCCATCAGCGAGAACGCTTTCGCCGGGCTCGGCGGCGGGATGGCTCTCGACGGCCGCTACCGCCCGGTCGCGGAGTTCATGTATCCCGACTTCATGTGGGTGGCTGCCGACCAGGTGTTCAACCAGATCGGTAAGGCGCGGCACATGTTCGGTGGTGAGAACCCCGTTCCGCTCGTGCTTCGAACGAAGATCGCGATGGGGTCCGGCTACGGCTCCCAGCACCTGATGGACCCGGCCGGCATCTTCGCCACGAGCCCGGGCTGGCGAATCGTCGCCCCGTCGAGCGCGGCCGACTACATCGGATTGATGAACACGGCACTCGCCCTGCAAGACCCGGTGCTCGTCATCGAGCACGTCGATCTCTATGGGCAGAGCGGCGACGTCCCGGTGGGCGATCTCGACTACTTCATTCCGCTCGGCACAGCCGCTCTCCGTCGAGAGGGCGCGGATGTCACCGTCATCAGCTACCTCTCGATGGTCAGCCACTGCCTCGAGGCGGTCGAACAGACCGGGATCGACGCCGATGTCGTCGATCTGCGCTGGCTCGACCGCGCATCCCTTGACTGGGACACCATCGAAACGAGCGTCAAGAAGACGGGGAGCGTTCTGATCGTCGAGCAGGGTGCTCGCGGAACCTCGTACGGCGCCTGGCTGTCGGATGAGATCCAGCGACGGTACTTCGACTATCTCGACCAGCCCATCGAGCGGGTGACCGGCGGCGAGGCGAGTCCGAGCATCTCACGCGTGCTCGAGCGCGCCGCGATCGCCCGAACGGAAGAGGTCGTCGCCGGTCTCGAACTGATCGCACGCGGAATGGGTGAGCGCTGATGGCCATCATCGTGCGCATGCCGGAAGTACTCGCTAATTCCGCGGAGGGCGCTGTCGCCGCCTGGATGGTCGCCGAGGGCGATTCAATCGCGATCGGACAGCCCCTTGCCGAGATCGAGACCGAGAAGGCGATGGTCGAATACGCATCCGAGGTCGAGGGAGTGCTCGTCAAGCTGCTCGTGCAGGCTGGCGATTCCATCGCGGTAGGGGAACCGATCGGCGTGATCGCCGCCGTCGGTGAATCGGATGTCGACGTGGCCAGCCTCCTCGCCGGTGCGTCCGCCGACCCGCCGTCGCCCACCGAGGGATCCGAGGATGCGGCACCAACGACCGCGACGCCGATCACCGGGACGGCTGCGGTGGATGTTGCGCCTGCCGTTACGCCTGCCGCCCCGGCTCCCGCGCCCGCCGCCCCGGTCACGTCTTCTCACGAACGCCTGTTCGCCAGCCCGCTCGCGCGGCGGCTCGCGAAGGAGAAGAACCTCGATCTCACGTCGATCACCGGTACGGGCCCGAACGGGCGTATCGTGCGGCGCGATCTCGTTGGTGCGGTTACGCCCGCTCCCGTCGTCGAACGGTTCGGTTTCGGCGAGCCCACCCCGGTTGCTGAGCCGGTCGGATCGAACGGGTCTCAGCCCGCGCCATCCGTTCCCGCCGAGGCAGCGCCTTCCGGCTCGGCGGCCGGCTTCACCGACGTCCCGCACACGGGGATGCGCCGCGCGATCGCCCGTCGTCTCACCGAGAGCAAGTCGACCGTTCCCCACTTCTACCTCGTCGCCGACTGCCGTGTAGACGCGCTGCTGTCGTTGCGCAGTCAGGTGAATGCGGCCTCGACTCGCAAGATCTCGGTCAACGATTTCGTGGTGAAGGCGGTGGCCGGTGCCCTTGTAGAGGTTCCCGAGGCGAATGCGATCTGGACACCGGATGCTTCCCGCCGCTTCTCGAGCGTCGACATCGCGATCGCGGTCTCGACCGGCGGCGGACTGCTGACTCCCGTGCTGCGCGGGGTCGAGCTGCTCGGCCTCCAGGCGATCAGCGAGTCGATCGCCGAGCTCGCCGGACGTGCCCGCGAGGGTCGGCTGAGACAGCCCGAGCTGGAGGGCGGCAGCTTCGCCATCTCGAACCTCGGTATGTACGGGGTCGATGAGTTCTCGGCGATCCTCAATCCACCGCAGTCCGGCATTCTCGCGGTCGGCGCGGCGAAACAGCGTGCGATCGTCGTCGACGGTGAACTCGCGGTCGGTACCGTGATGACCGTCACGCTGTCGGCGGACCATCGAGTCGTCGATGGGGCTCTCGGTGCGCTCTGGCTTGCTGCGTTCGTCAAGCGGATCGAGAATCCGCTGAGCATCCTCATCTAGAGGCACTCGTATCGTGCCGAGGCGCCCCCGGCATCCACTTCCCGTTTTTCCAACCACTGTCGTGTGCGCACGGGTAAGTGGTTGGAATTTCGGTAAGTGGATGCATCCTCCCATCCGCGCGGCTCGCCGGACGTCGGATTTCCGCCCTCCCATCCGCGCGCTGTACGCTGCCCGAACGGCCTGAAAACGCGGCCGGAAAGCGCCGCATCGGCCGACGAAGCCCAGGGGAACCATGACTGATCAGATCGGCGCGAACTGGGCCGGCACCTACGAATACACGGCTGCGCGGCTGGAGCATCCGTCCACGGTCGATGAACTCCGCGCCATCGTGACCGGCACCGACCGGGTGCGCGCTCTCGGCACCCGGCACAGCTTCAACGATCTCGCCGACACTGCCGGAACACTCGTCTCGCTGGCGGACTTCGGCGATGCGCCAGAGTTCGACACAGAGAGGATGATCGTGTCGGTCGCGCCGGGCATCCGCTACGGCGATCTCGCGAACTGGTTGCAAGCGCGTGGCTTCGCGCTGCACAACATGGGCTCGCTGCCGCACATCTCTGTAGCCGGGGCGATCGCGACGGGCACCCACGGTTCCGGCAATCGCAACGGGAACCTCTCGACGGCCGTCAGCGCACTCGAGCTGGTCACCGGCGATGGCGAGCTGCTCGCCGTCGATCGCAGCCATCCGGAGTTCGACGGCTTCGTCGTCGCCCTCGGCGCGCTCGGTATCGTCACGCGCGTGACCCTCGACATCCAGCCCACGTTCGACATTCGCCAGGATGTCTACAACGACCTGCCGTGGTCATCCGTACTCTCGGAGTTCGAGGCGATCACGGGCAGCGCCTACAGCGTCAGCCTCTTCACGACCTGGGTGGGCGACAGCATCCCGGCGATGTGGTTGAAGACGCGGATGGATGCCGGCGAGCCGACCACGATGCCACCGACGCTGTTCGGCGCCGTCGCGGCATCCCCCGACCCGCAGCGCTCCATCGCGGATGGTGGCGACAACATGACGGTGTTCGGCGGCATCCCCGGCCCCTGGTCGGAGCGCCTTCCGCACTTCCGCCTCGACTCGACTCCGAGTAACGGCGACGAGATCCAGACGGAGTATTTCGTCGATCGAGCCCGGTCGTCCGAGGCGCTCAGCGCGGTGCGGCAGCTCGCGGAGGCGATAGCGCCGCACCTGCACGTCACGGAACTCCGCACGGTGGCGGCCGACGACCTCTGGTTGAGCCCCGCCTACCGGCGAGAGTCGCTCGGCATCCATTTCACCTGGAAGAACGAGCCCGAGGCGGTTCGCGCGCTGCTTCCTCGCATCCAGGCGGTGCTCGCACCGTTCGATGCGCGCCCGCACTGGGGCAAGTGGAACTCGCTCGAGGCACCGGATGTTGCGGCCCTCTACCCCCGCGCTGCAGACTTCGCACGCCTCGCCGAACAGCTCGACCCCCGCCACCGGTTGCGCAATCCGTACCTCGCCCGCGTACTCGGGCTGTGAGAGGGAGGCGGATCCGCAGCACACGCGAAGGCGCGGGCCCCGCCGCTGCCGTTCCGAAGGCGCGCCCGGTGCCGGGTCGCCGAAATAGGGGCGGCATGGTCGCCACCTTCGCGATCGTCGCGGTGGTCGCCGCCGTTGTGCTGTTCCTCGCGAGCCTCGACTGGACGACCGGCCACCTCTCTCCGCTCGCCATCGCGATCCTGAACATCCGCATCACGGACGGGATCGTCCCCATTCTCAGCTACGTGCTGGCGGTGGCCTCGCTGATCTTCCTCGTCGTCCGACGTGCGCGCCGCCGCTGGATCATCGCTGCGGCGATCGGAGCCGTCTTCGGCGCCGGTGTGGCTGTCGTTGTACTGCTCGTCAGCGCGTCGGCGAACACGTTCGGCGTACAGCTCAGCCAGGTGACCGCCATCTGGGGCATCGCCGTGTTCTCCGCGGTCGGCCTCGCCGTCAGCGGTTTCTTCTCGCGGGGGTGGATGCGGAAGACCGGAACGGCGGCGAGCATCGTGATTCTGATCTTCGCCGGGATCATCGGTATCAACGTCGATTTCGGGCTCAATCGCACCGTCGGGGAGTTCGTCGGCGTCTCGACCGAGCGCACGGTGACGATCCCCGTTGCGACGCCGAAGCCGACGCCGACGGCGCTCGTAGCCGGCGGCGCTCTGTGGGCCAACTGGCGCCCTCCGGCGGGGATGCCTGCCGCGGGGACGACCGAGCAGGTCGTCATCCCGAACACGATCTCGGGATTCAAAGCACGGCCGGCCGGGCTGTACCTTCCGCCGGCGGCGCTCGTCGCTAATCCACCAGCGCTTCCGCTCGTGATCATGATGATGGGTCAGCCGGGCAACCCCGATCCGTCGTTCACTGCCCCGGTGCTCGACAGGTTCGCCGCCCGTCACAACGGCCTTGCACCGATCGTGCTCGTCGCCGATCAGATCGGCAACCCGGCGACCGACCCGCTCTGCCTCGATACCAAGATGTTCGGCAATTCCCAGACCTATCTCGCGAAGGACGTCGTCGGCTGGGCGCGCACCCACCTCCACGTTCTTCAGGATGCCGCGCACTGGACGATCGCCGGATACTCCAATGGCGGCGAATGTGCGCTGCAGCTGGGAGCTAAATATCCGGGGACGTGGCGCAACGTTCTCGATATCTCGGGGGAGAAATACGGAGGGGCCGATGCGCCCGCCCATACTCTCGCCACGGTCTTCGGCGGAAATGTCGCGGCATATCGGGCGACCTGGCCGTTGAATATTCTCGCGACCGGCAGCTATCCCGACACCGTCGGGATCTTCACTGTCGGCTCGAACGACGGAAAGTATCGGCAGGAAGCGCTCGCGGTGAACGCGGCTGCCATCGCAGCCAAGTGGAAGACGACCTACTTCGAGGTGCCGAACGGCGGGCACCAGCTTGCCGCACTCGACGGCGGGCTCCAGGAGGGCTACAGAATCCTCTACCCACGCCTCGGGTTGTCGGATCCGGCGACCGCGCCCTGACGCTCGACCATCCGGCTGGAAATAAAGTGGAGAAGACAGGATTCGAACCCATGTCGTGGCCCGGAGGCCATGCTCTACCAATTGAGCTACTTCCCCGCCAGGTGACAGGGCGCCGAACTCCAGAGAGCGGGCGTCACTGCCACCCGAACACTACGGCATGGTGGATGTCGAGTGCCGCAGGTGGTGCGTCCGGAGTGTCAGCCCTTCGGCACGTAGTCGAACGTGTCGGGGTCGGGCCCCGTGCGCTCGCCGCGGTCGAGGGCGGTGATCGCCGAGACATCCGCATCCGTCAGTTCGAAGTCGAAGAGAGCGAAGTTCTCTTCGATACGCGAGCGGGTGACCGACTTCGGGAAGACGATGTCTCCGCGCTGGATGTGCCAACGGAGGGTGACCTGGGCCGGTGACTTCCCGACGCGCTCGGCGATGTCGACGATGGTCTTGTCGTCGAGCACCTTGCCCTGCGCGATCGGCGACCAGGCCTCCGTCGCGATGCCGTACTTCGCGTCGAAGTCGCGCACGACATCGTTGGTGAGGTACGGGTGCACCTCGATCTGGTTCGCGGCCGGAACGGTGCCGGTCTCGTCGAACAGGCGCTGCAGGTGCTCGGGCTGGAAGTTCGAGACTCCGATCGCCTTAACCTTGCCGCCCGCATACATCTCTTCCATCGCCTTCCAGGTCTCGACGTAGTCGCCGATCATCGGGAGCGGCCAGTGGATGAGGAACAGGTCGACATAGTCGAGGTCGAGGGTCGCGAGCGTTCCCTCGAAGGCTTTCAGCGCGGCATCCCTGGCATGGAAGCTGTTGTTCAGTTTGCTGGTGATGAAGACGTCTGAGCGGTCGATTCCGAACTCCCGAACGGCCTCGCCGACGCCCTTCTCGTTTCCGTACATCTCGGCGGTGTCGATGTGGCGGTAGCCGACCTCGAGCGCGTCGAGGGTCGCCTTCTTCGTGTCGGCCGGCTCGATCTGGTAGACGCCGAAGCCGAGCTGCGGGATCTTCACGCCGTTGTTCAGGGTGATGGTGGGTACTTCTGTCATGTCGTGTCGACTCCTTGGTTCGTGGCGCGCGCACAGGTTGCCGCGGCTGCCGAGTACTTAACTCCCGTATGCGAGGATTGTTCCCCCCTGGCGCCGATTGTCAGAAAACGGTAGGGGCGCAACCCCTCCCGCGCGGCGTGCCGAAGTGCGATGGTTGAGGCATGGATGATCCCGCCGCCATCGTCATCGGATCAGGCCCGAACGGGATGGCCGCGGCCGTCACGCTTGCGCGAGCGGGGGTCCCCGTGCGCGTGTACGAGCGGGAGGCGACCATCGGCGGCGGGGCGCGCACCCTCGAGCTGACCCTCCCGGGCTTCCTGCACGACGTCTGCTCCGCCGTGCATCCGCTCGCCCTGTCTTCCGGTTTCTTCCGCCGCTTCGAGTTGCTGAGACGCATCGACCTCGTCGTACCCGAGATCTCCTACGCCCAGCCGCTCGATGCCGGGGCTTCCGGCATCGCCTGGCGAGATCTCGCGCGCACGATGGACGGCCTCGGTGTCGATGGCCCGGCGTGGGGGCGGATGCTGGAACCCCTCGTCAGGCGGGCCGACGAGGTGGCGCAGTTCGCCGGCTCCAGCATTCTGCAGGTGCCGCGTCATCCGCTCGCTCTCGCCTATCTCGGCCTGCGCATCCTCGAACAGGGCTCGGTCGGATGGGATGCGCGCTTCCGCCAGGAGGTCGCCCCTGCGCTTCTCACCGGCGTCTTCGCCCACCCGGTGCAGCGGATGCCGACACTCGCATCCGCCGCCGCTGGCCTCGTTCTGGCCACGGCCGGGCACGCTCGCGGCTGGCCGATCCCGATCGGGGGCAGCCAGTCGATCATCACCGCGATGGCCGACGATCTGCTCGCGCACGGTGGCGAGATCGTGACGGGGACGGAGGTCACTGACATCCGCGACCTTCCGTCGTCGAAGGCCGTCGTCTTCGATACGTCTCCGAGAGCGATGTCCCGCATCACCGGCGACCGGCTGCCGAAGCGCTACCGGGACAGGCTCGAACGCTTCCGCTACGGCAATGCCGTCGCCAAAGTCGACTTCGCGCTCTCGGCACCGGTGCCGTGGACCGACTATCGGCTTGCCCTCGCCGGAACACTTCACCTCGGCGGAACCCGGGCAGAGCTCGTGAGGGCGGAAGCGGATGTCGCGGCCGGCCGCCACCCCGAAGATCCCTACGTGCTCGTGTCCCAGCCGACACCGCACGACCCTTCGCGCTCGCCGGCTGGCAGCCACGTGCTGTGGGCGTACACGCACGTTCCGGCTGGATCGACGGCGGACCGCACGGAGGCCATCATCCACCAGATCGAGCGCTTCGCCCCCGGATTCCGCGACACGATCCTCGCCAGCGCCTCGCGCACGGCTGTCGACATGGAGTCGCACAATCCCAACTACATCGGCGGTGACATCGCGGCGGGCGACGTTGGCCTTGCCCAACTCATCGCGCGCCCGGTGCTGTCGCGAAACCCGTGGAAGACACCGGGGAAGGGCATCTACCTCGGTTCGTCATCCACACCGCCGGGTCCGGGTGTCCATGGGCTCGCCGGACATTACGCGGCGATGAGCGCGCTCGCCGCCGAGTTCGGCGTGACGACACTGCCGTACCTCGGCCTCGAGCCGTCGACCCGTCGAGGTCCAGTGCTCGATACCCATGACCGCAAACGCTGATGTAATTCGCGCTCAGATAGGCGGCAGCTATCTGAGCGCGAATTACATCAGCCAACAGAGGGAGGGACGAAGCGTCGTCTGACGCAACTTCGCCACCTTGCGCTCGGGCCGCGGCGAACGAGCGGCAGACTACCGCCGCACCGACCCGGTCAGCCCGGCGAGCGACGAGAGGATGGCGGGCTTCGCCGCGATATAGGCGCCGATCATCACGACGAGCGACAGCGCGAAGATGCCGAATCCCCACCAGGTGTAGTCGTTGCGCCCGGCGTACATGTGGTTGAGGTTTCGCAGCGCCCCGGTCGCGAGCACGAGCGTCACGTGCACGACGGTGAATGCGACGAAGTAGATCATGACGGGGAAGTGGATGGCGCGGGCGACGGGCAGCGGGAACACCCGGTCGAGACCCTTGAAGCGCAGTGCGAGCCCGGGCGCCATCCGGATGCCGGTGATGAGTGCGAGCGGAGCCGCGATGAAGACGGTGGCGAAGTAGGTGAGGGTCTGGAGGGCGTTGTAGTTCGCCCAGCCGTTCTCGACCGGCCAATTGAGGGAGGCGTACTGGAGCCCAGCCGAGACGGCGTTGGGAAAGACGTCCCACTGGGTCGGGATGATGCGCGTCCACTGGCCGGTGGAGAAGATCAGCACGTAGAACAGCACGCCGTTGAGCACCCACAGGGTGTCGAGCGAGATGTGCATCCACAGGTTGAGGCTGATTCGCACCGGCTTTCCCGGGGTCTTGATCAGGCCGGAGTTGTTGCGCGTCCAGTAGGCATCCGGTCGCTTGGTCGTGCGAACACGCCATCCGCTGCGGATGATGAACAGCAGGAAGAAAGCGTTGAGCCCGTGCTGCCAGGCGAGCCAGGCCGGAAATCCGACCGGGGCGAAGGAGGGAAGTTCCGAGTCGCCAGGGAACGACTTCAGGAACGACTGGCCGCCATCACTCGCCCGGATGCCTCGCGCGGCGAGCACCAGCAGGAACAGCACCACGAGCACCGCCGGCACGATCCAGACCAGTTTGAACCATCGGCTTTCGCGAAAGCCGGACAATGTCTCCGAGAGCGCCATCACTCGCGTTTGCCGAGGGCTTCGATGAGCTGAGGCACCACGGTGAACACATCACCGACGATGCCGAAGTCGGCGATATCGAAGATCGGTGCGTCGGCATCCTTATTGATCGCGACTATAGTTTTGGCGGTCTGCATGCCGGCGCGATGCTGGATCGCCCCCGAGATGCCGAGCGCCACATAAAGCTGGGGAGAGACGGTGATACCTGTCTGCCCGACCTGGCTGGTCTGGGGCACGTAGCCGGCATCGACCGCAGCGCGGGATGCTCCGACCGCGGCTCCGAGCGCATCAGCCAGTTGCTCGACGAGGGCGAAATTCGCCTGCGAACCAAGTCCGCGGCCTCCGGAGACGACGCGGGTCGCTCCCCGCAGTTCGGGGCGATCCGTCGCGACGACGGCGTCGTGAACTTCATCGATCACCGCGGCCGACGCGGGGTCGACCGTGATCGATTGCGTGGTGAGGGTCGGCGAGGCTGTTTCGGCCCGAGCGTCGATCGCACCCTGGCGCACCGTCACGATCGCGGGGCCCGCGCCCGGCACGGTGGCCTCGACGGTGTACGCGCCACCGAAGACGGAGTGGGTGGCGACTACGACATCGCCGTCGGCCCGCACATCGACGACATCCACGAGAAGGCCGGTCCTCAGGCGAACCGCGAGCCTGCCCGCGATCTCGCGCCCGTCGATGGAATGGGCGAGCACGATGGCGGAGGGCTGGAGAGCCGCGGATGCCGCCTCGAGCGCCGCAAGCTGGGGAGCGACGAGCACGCTGCCGAACTGGTCGGTCTCGGCCACATAGACCTGGGCGGCACCGAGCTCACCGAGCTCGGCGATCAGTGCGTCACCCGTCCCGGGAGCTGCGACGACGACCGCCACGGGAGTGCCGAGCTTGGACGCGGCGGCGATGAGCATCGCTGCGGTGTTGCGGACTTCGCCGCTGGCGGAGGTCTCGATGAAGGCGAGTGCGTGTGACATGGTTGTCCCTCGGCTCAGATCAGGCGGCCGGCAGCGAGGAACTCCGCGAGCTCGTTGCCCGCATTGCCCTCATCGACGATCTTCTTGCCGGCGGTGCGCGCCGGTCGCTCTGTCGTGCTGGTGACCACGGTGCTCGGAGCGAATCCGGAGTCGTCGAGGCCGAGGTCGGCCAGCGTCCAGACATCCAGCGGCTTCTTCTTGGCCTTCATGATCCCCTTGAAATTGGGAAAGCGCGCTTCGGCGGATGCTTCGGTTACCGAGATGACCGCGGGAAGAGAGGCGTGCACGGAGACCGTTCCGTGCTCATCGCCCCGCACGCCACTGATGCTGCCCGGTGCGAATTCCACCGTGTCGAGGTAGGTCATGCTCGGCACTCCGAGATGTTCGGCGATCATCGCCGGGATGACTCCGCCCCGACCATCCGTCGCTTCGTTTCCGGCGATCACGAGGTCGAAACCGCTCTTGGTGATCGCTGCCGCGAGCACGGCGGCCGTGCGGGACAGGTCCGAGCCGAGGAGGGCGTCATCCCGCACATGCAGGGCGGAATCGGCTCCCATCGCCAGCGATTTGCGCAGCACTTCCGTCACGGTTGACGGGCCCATCGAGAGCGCGACGACTTCGGCGTCCTGGCCATCCTTGTACTGGAGCGCGACTTCGAGCGCCCGTTCATCGATCTCATCGATCACGGCATCGCTCGCCGAGCGATCCAATCGGCCCGTCGCGGTGTCGAGCGTGCGCTCACCCCACGTATCGGGCACCTGTTTCACCAGCACGATGATCTTCATTGATACGCCCATTCTTCGAATACCAGACGATCCTACGCGGCGGATATGCTCGGTGCCATTTGGTTGCGCATCCGGGCATATACAAGCAGGTCCTAATAGATGCCGCTCTTTCCTACTATTTGCCTGTCGACCCGATGTCCTGTGCGATCCCCGCTACGGTAGGTGGATCGAGTGGACGGGAGGATCACGCGGTTGCCACCTACGACCCCACTATCCAGTGATCCCATCGCCGAGGCGAAACGCCAATGGCTCAGTCATGGCTGGCTCGAGGCGGCGGACGGAATGGCCGCCGTCACCTCGCTCATGCGCGCCCAGCAGCTCATGCTCGGTCGGGTCGAAAGCACGCTGAAGCCCTTCGGACTGTCCTTCGCCCGATTCGAGATGCTGACGCTGCTGAGCTTCACCAAGGACGGCCAGCTGCCGATGGCGAGCGCCGGCGCGCGACTGCAGGTGCACCCGACGAGTGTCACGAACACTGTCGACCGGCTCGAGCGTGACGG
>JANYGT010000216.1 GCA_025362355.1 Lacisediminihabitans sp.
GGTGGAGCTGGCAGCCCAGTACACGGTCGCCGATCTTCGCGGTCTCGCCCGGCAGGTGCGGGACCGGCTCGATGAGGATGGTGCCGAACCGCGGGACGAGTTGCGGCGCAAGAAGCGGTCGTGTCGGTTCGTCACCCTGCCGGATGGGATGGTGCGGATGCTGTGGGACATGCCACCGGAAATCGCTGGCCTCGCAAAGGCTGCGGTCGACGGGTTCGTCGCGCGGGAGTTGCGGCGCGCGAAAGAAGAACGCGCGAGAGAACACGGTCGCGCAGTCAGTGGCGGACCGGACGAAGGTGAGCCGGGCGCAGGTGCCCAGTTCAGCCGCGGGCACGGCGACGGCATGCCCGGCGACGGTGAGCGCAATGGTGGCTGCGACGGGTCGCTCCTCGGCGACGACGACCGCACCCTCGACCAACTCAGGTCGGACGCCGCCGAGCAGGTGTTTCACCACATCGCGTCCTGTAAGGGGCACGGTGGGGATATTCCGTCGATCACGATGGTGATCCGGATGACCAAAGAATCGCTGCTGAGCGGTCTCGGGATTGCGGAGATCGACGGCGTCGACGACACTATTTCCGCCGGGACCGCGAGACGGATGGCCGGGGAGGCCGGCATCATTCCGGCGGTCCTCGGTGGTCCGAGCGACGTCCTCGACTTCGGCAAAACGCGGCGCCTGTTCTCGACCGCGCAGAAGCTGGCGTTCGGGGAACGGGACGGCGGCTGCGCGTTCGGCGGATGCACCGCACCCCCGTCCTATACGGAGGCGCACCACATCGTCTGGTGGTCGGACGTTGAGAACACCGACCTGGACAACGGGATCCTCCTCTGCGGGTTTCACCACCACCGCATCCACGACGGTGGGTGGGAGATCGTGTTCCAGCATGGGGTGCCGTATTTCATTCCACCGCCATGGGTCGATCCGGGGAGAACTCCGCGCCGCGGCGGGAAAGTGATGCTCGATGCGGCCGCGTAAAGAGGACACATTCGGCGAGCGAGCAACTCGGGCGATCAAGACACATCGGCAACCGGGCACACCGAGCGGTCGAGTCACCGGGGCGACCGGGCACGCCGAGCGGTCGAGTCACCGGGGCGATCGGGCACCCGAACGTTCGAGACGCTCCGCCGATCGAGCGACACCGCATCGTGCGACACCGCATCGAGCAACACCGACGATTTAGCAGCACCCACGAGTCAGCAACGCGGCCGATTTAGCGACACGCCCGATCGAGCCTGTCGAGACACGAATAATGCATCCCGACAAGCTCGATGACCAGACTTCCCAACCGCCGGATTTCCCGAGTACGGGACTTCCCGAGTACGGGACTTCCCGGATACGGGACTTCCCGAGTACCGAACTTCCCGAATACCGGACTTCCCGACCACCGCATTCCCCGCGCCGGGCTCCCCCAGGACCGGGGCAATGGCTACTTCGCGCCCACCGTCGCCGACGCGTTCGACTCGTACGACGTGTTCGTCGATTCGAAGAAGTTGACGAGCTGCAGGGTGTCGTTCGCCGCCGCCATCCACTTCGCCGGGTTCGAGACGTTGTACTCCGGATCGAATCCGAGCTCCTCGAGACGACGATCGGCCAGGTACTTCACGTACTGGTTGATGTAGTTCGAGTTCAGGCCGAGGATGCCACCCGGGAGGAGGTCGCGGTTGTACTCCTCTTCCATCTCGACAGCATCCACGATCATCTGCTTGATCTCGGCGGCGAACTCCTCGGTCTGCAGGTCGGGGTTCTCCTCGAGCACCGTGAGGATGAGGTTGATGCCGAACTTGAGGTGCAGCGACTCGTCGCGCACCACCCAGTCCATCAGCGATCCGAAGTTGCGGAGCAGGTTTCGCTGGCGGAACGACAGGGCGACCATGAACCCCGAGTAGAACCAGACACCCTCGAGGATGACGTTGTACGCGACAAGGTTGCGCACGAAGTCCTTCTTGCCCTCGGTCGTAGTGATGTCGAGGGTATTCTCGGTCATCCGCTTGATGTATTTCAGCTCGAACGCCTCTTTGCGAGCCATCGACGGGATGTCGACGTGCGAGTTGTAGGCGGCCTCGCGATCGATCGGGAAGGTCTCGAGAACGTACTCGAACGACATGCAGTGGTTCGCCTCTTCCCACATCTGCTTCGCGAGGTAGATGCT
>JANYGT010000217.1 GCA_025362355.1 Lacisediminihabitans sp.
CATCGTTATGCTGGCGATCCCGTTCGCGCTCCCCCGCACCTTCGGCAAGATGGTCGGCGACAACCGCCAGGGTTACGCGATCCTCTCGGCGATGGGCATCATCTGGATCGTGTCCGGAGCGCTGCTCACCCTGCTCGAATCCCTCGGAAACGGCACGGCGAGCCAACTCGCCGGCGGCGCGATGGAGGGCAAGGAGACCAGGTTCGGGATCGTCGGATCTACTCTCTTCGCCACCTCGAGCACCCTGACATCGACGGGGGCCGTCAACTCGATGCACGACAGCTACACCTCTCTCGGTGGCGGACTGACGATGCTCAACATGATGCTCGGCGAGGTCGCCCCCGGCGGTGTCGGGTCGGGACTGTACGGCATCCTCATCATGGCCGTCGTCGCCGTCTTCATCGCAGGCCTCATGGTCGGACGAACCCCCGAATACCTCGGCAAGAAGCTCGGCGCACGCGAGGTGAAACTCGCGAGCATCTACATCATCATCACCCCGACGATCGTGCTCGCCGGTACGGCACTCAGCTTCGCGATCCCCTCGGTCCAGAAGTCGGTCACCGGGACCTCGATGGCCAACACCGGACTGCACGGGTACTCGGAGGTGCTCTACGCCTTCACCTCGGCCGGCAACAACAACGGTTCGGCTTTCGCCGGGCTGACGGCGAGCACCCCCTGGTTCGACACGGCGCTCGGTGTCGCGATGTTGCTTGGTCGTTTCCTTCCGATGGTCTTCGTGCTCGCACTTGCCGGATCGTTCGCCGCCCAGGACAAGGTGCCGGTCACCGCGGGAACGCTGCCGACCCATCGCCCCCAGTTCATCGGACTCCTCATCGGCGTGATCATCGTGGTCTCGGCCCTCACCTATCTCCCCGTACTAGCGCTAGGTCCACTAGCAGAAGGGCTGAAGTAAGCCCATGTCAAGCACTCTCATCCAACCCAACGGGACGACGTCAGCTTCATCGCCCGACCGTAAGAAATCGAGCGCGTTCAGCGGCAGGCAGCTCGTCGCAGGCATCCCGGGCGCGCTTCGCAAGTTCGACCCACGACTCATGTGGCACAACCCCGTCATGTTCGTCGTGGAGGTCGGCGCAGCGCTGACCACTGTGCTCGCAATCGCGCAGCCTTTCGTCGGAAGCCAGTCGACGTCATCCGCTTCGCCGACCTCACTCGCCTTCATCTGGTCGATCGCGGTCTGGCTCTGGCTGACCGTGCTCTTCGCCAACATGGCCGAGTCGGTCGCCGAGGGCCGCGGCAAGGCACAGGCCAAGAGCCTTCGTGACAGCCGCACGAGCACGATGGCCAACCGCGTGGCGGCCTATGACGAGGTGGCGGATGCCGCGGCGGAACACTCCGCCTTCGAACAGGTCGCCTCGTCGGATCTGACCCTCGGCGACACCGTCGTCGTGGTGGCCGGCGAACCCATCCCCGGAGACGGCGACATCATCTGGGGCATCGCGTCCGTGGATGAGTCCGCCATCACCGGCGAGTCCGCCCCCGTCGTCCGCGAATCCGGCGGAGACCGGAGTGCCGTCACCGGTGGGACGCGGGTGCTCTCCGACCGCATCGTCGTGCGCATCACGTCCCGACCCGGCGAGACCTTCGTCGACCGGATGATCAAGCTGGTCGAGGGCGCATCCCGCCAGAAGACACCCAACGAGATCGCGCTGAACATTCTGCTGGCGAGCCTGACGATCATCTTCGTCGTCGTCGTGCTCATCATCAATCCGATCGCCCAGTACTCGAACGCGTCGCAGAGCGTTCCGGTGCTCGTTGCACTGCTGGTCTGCCTCATCCCGACGACGATCGGTGCGCTGCTCTCCGCCATCGGCATCGCCGGAATGGACCGCCTCGTGCAGCACAACGTCCTCGCGATGTCGGGCCGAGCCGTCGAGGCCGCCGGTGACGTGACGACGCTGCTGCTCGACAAGACCGGAACGATCACCTACGGAAACCGTCGGGCCGCGGAGTTCGCCACCCTGTCGGGGATCAGTGCCGAGCGTCTTGCGAAAGCCGCGGCGACATCATCGCTCAGCGACCCGACCCCGGAGGGCAAGTCGATCCTCGACCTCGCCCGGGAACAGCACTACTCCGTTCCGGAAAGCGTCGAGGGCACGGTCGTGCCGTTCACGGCCCAGACCCGGATGAGCGGCGTCGACTACGCCGACGGCAGCCAGGTTCGCAAGGGCGCCGGCTCGATGGTCGCGGCCTGGGTCGCCGAGAGCAGCACGCTCGCCGCCAAGCAGCAGCAGGAACTCGATGCGATCGTCACCCGTATCTCGGAGAGCGGAGGAACCCCGCTCGTCGTCGCCGAGCGGGACGCGGCAGGGGCGGCATCCGTCCTCGGCGTCGTCTACCTCAAGGACGTCGTCAAGACCGG
>JANYGT010000167.1 GCA_025362355.1 Lacisediminihabitans sp.
TCACGGGGCCGGCGATCGCGATCTGCACTGGCGGGGCGTTCACGCTCGCGGGATCCGTTTCGACCCTTTCTCTCGGGCACGGTGAGTCGGTCTACATCACGCCCGAGGAGGCGCGGCTGGCGATCACCGGCGAGGGGATGCTTTTCGTCGCGACGACGGGGCGGTAACGGTCGCTCCAACGCCACTCGACTGGTCAGCCATCCCTCCCTCAGATCACGCTCACCTCTCTCTGAAAACGCAGGAGATGCTCGGCAAATCGAGCAAAAGACCTTTGTTTTGACAAAATAGCCTCGGATCTCCTGCGTTTTCGGTGGGGCAGGTCGGGGCTTGGCGAGGCGTCTCCTCCTACACATACCGTTGTCGTTTCGCACTCTCGACATAGTTCAGAGGCATCCGCCGGCCACGGAGCCGGAGGCGGATGCTCATTGCATGAACTCGATCGCCGAACGCATCCGCACCGCTGGTTGGTTCCTCCGCCGCCGGGACCTGCTTCGACTCGGCTACAGCGACGAGAACGTGCGTGACGCGCTCGCAGATCACAGCATTTTCCGCGTCCGCCAGGGCTGGTACTCCCTGCCGGATGCCCCGCAGGCGGCGATACAGGCAGTACGAGTCGGCGGTCGGCTGACGTCGACGTCCGCGCTCGAGAGTTACGGGCTCCCGGTGCCCAGGTCGCAGCAACTTCACATCGCGGTTGCCGAGACGGCGAGCAGACTTCGCAACGCGCACGACCGATTCGCGCGGCTTTCCGGCGACGGATCCAGCTGCATCCACTGGAACGATGTCTCACGTCGGGGCCAGGATTCCTGGCGCGTCTCGCTCGATGACGCCTTGCTTGCGGCGATCTGCGAGCATCCGAAATTCATCGCGATCGCCTGCGCCAGTGCCGTCGCGCGCAAGAAAGGATGGTCACGAGCACGAATGGATGCCGTGTTCGCGCGCGCTCCCGAGCGGGTGCGGGCCTGGCGACCGCTGGTCAGCTGGCTCGACGATTCACACGGGGAGACCTTTCTTCGGCTGGAGTTCGACAGTGTCGGGATCGACTATGAGCAGCAGGCTCGTGTTCGTGGGGTCGGACTTCTGGATTTCCGGGTAGGGGCGCACACGTACGTCGAAGTGGATGGAGCGCAACACGACCTGGACTGGATCGGCGAGACGCCGAGCTCGTGGGAGCACTACCTAGACCGCGACACCACTATGGCGATCACCAGCAAATACGTGCTCCATTTCTCCTATCGGCAGCTCTACTCGGACCTCCCCCGAGTGATAGCCGCGATCTCACAGCGGATAGCGGATGATGCGGCTCTCGACCAGCGGCGGAAGCGATATCCGTTCCGTTCCCGTTCCACGTCGCCGCATCTCGCCGCCCTCCGAAAACGCAGGAGAATCGCGGGAATTCAAGCAAAAAGGACCCGTTTTGCTCGCTAGGACGAGAATCTCCTGCGTTTTCAGAATGTGTTGGGCGAGGAGCGTCGCTGGGCTACGCGACACGCTCGCCGAACGTGCGGCGGTATGCCGTCGGCGTCGTCTGCAGCACCCTGAGGAAGTGGTGCCGCATCACCGCGGCCGCCCCGAATCCGGTCTCAGCCGCCACCGTCTCGAGCGGGAGATCGGTGGTCTCGAGCAGTAGCTGGGCGCGGATGATGCGTTGCCGGTTGAGCCACGCCGCCGGCGTCGTACCCATGTCGGCGCGGAAGCGTCGGGCGAAGGTGCGCGACGACATGAGCGCCTTGCGGGCCAGTTGCTCGATGGTCAGATTCTCGCGAAGGTTCTCGAGCATCCACTCGGCGACCTCGGCGAAGGAGTCCGCGCAGTTCTCCTGGATGGGAAACGCGATGTACTGCGACTGCCCACCATCGCGCTGGGGCGGCACCACCATTCGCCGCGCCACGACGTTGGCGACCGCGGCGCCGAGTTCCTTCCGCACGATGTGCAGTGCGGCATCGATACCCGCGGCTGTTCCGGCGCTCGTGACGACACGGTCATCCTCGATGAAGAGCACGTCGGGGTCGACGGTGGTCGCCGGAAAGCGGGCCGCCAGTCGGTCGGTGTGCATCCAGTGGGTGGTCGATCGCCGCCCGTCGAGGATGCCGGCCTCGGCCAGTGCGAACGCCCCGCTGCAGACGCTGAGCACCCAGGCACCGCGAGCCTCAGCGGCACGGATCACCTCGAGGTACGCCTCGTCGATGTTGTCGAACTCGTGTGCCGGAACCGCGATCAGGTCGGCGTCGGCCGCGGACTCGAGACCATTCTCGATCATCATGTCGAAGCCGAGACTCGTGCGAACCGGCCCCGGCGTCGCCGTCGCGATCGTGAAGTCGAAGGATGGCCCACCCATGTCGGAGCGGTCGATGCCGAACACCTCGCACACCACGCCGAATTCAAACGGGGCGACACCGGGCAGGGCGAGCAGAACGATCTTCTTGAGCACGAGGCATCCATCCGATTGGCAGTAATAAGCCGAATGCCGTCGAGTCTGCCACTAGCGGCAGAATATTGCAAAACATAGCGTTACTGCCATGTTTATCTTCGGAATTCTGGTCATCGTCGCCATCGCCGCCACCATCATTGCGATACCCCGAGACGACCATCGCAGGGTTCCGACGAGACGTCTCTAGGGACAGAGTGACGCCAGGTTTCGCAGTTCAATCCGGCCGAGCTGACGCGAGGAGACACGTCGACGGCTTGAAATGCAGGAGATTCGCCTGAATTCGAGCAAAAGGGGCACGTTTTGCTCAGCAGGACGAAATTCTCCTGCGTTTTGGGAAGGGCGGGGGAGTCGGCGCGGCAGGCGCCCCTAGGGACGGAGGGACGAACGCCGCCCGCTAGCCTGTACGCATGACCTGGCTAGTGACCGGCGGCGCCGGCTATATCGGTGCTCACGTCGTTCGCGCGCTCGTCGGAGCCGGGATGCGCACCGTCGTCGTCGACGATCTGTCGAGTGGATTCGCCGCGTTCGTGCCGACGAAGGTGCCGCTGGTGCGATCCTCGATTCTCGACGGCGCGAGTCTCATCGAGACGATCCGCGATTACGACGTGACCGGGGTCATCCACGTCGCCGGCTACAAATACGCCGGAGTTTCGGTGCAGCGCCCGCTCCACACCTACGAGCAGAACGTCACCGGCACCGCGACCATTCTCGCGGCCATGGCGGACCGCGGCGTCGATCGGATCGTGTTCTCGTCGAGTGCCGCCGTCTACGGCACTCCGGATATCGACCTCGTCACCGAAGATACGCCGAAGGCCCCCGCGTCGCCCTACGGCGAGTCGAAGCTGATCGGGGAGTGGCTGCTGCGTGACCAGGCGATCGCCGCGGGGCTGCGGCACACCTCGCTGCGCTACTTCAACGTCGTCGGATCCGGAGACCCGACGGTCTTCGACACCAGTCCGCACAATCTGTTCCCGCTCGTCTTCGAGGCTCTGGTCGCCGGCCGCACGCCGCGCATCAACGGCGACGACTATCCGACGCCCGACGGCACGAACGTTCGCGACTACATCCACGTCGCAGACCTCGCGGTGTCCCACGTTGCTGCGGCACGGAGACTGGATGCGGGGGACACCATCGAGCCCGCCTACAACCTGGGCAGCGGAACGGGTGTATCCGTCGCCGAGATCATGGCGGCGATCGCCGAGGCGACCGGGATCGAGTTCACCCCGGATGTCGCCCCGAGACGGCCAGGAGACCCGGCTCGGATCGTCGCGGCCGGTGACCTCGCGGCCCGGGATATCGACTGGAAGATGCGGCATTCGCTCCGCCAGATGGTCGAGAGCGCGTGGGCGGCTCGCACCGCGTCCTCAGGTTTGTGAGATATGCCACCCATTCGGGGGTAACGGCGCGTCGCGAACCCTAAACCTTTAATAGAACCTTTACGATCTGCGACTTGACGCGGACCTAACTACACGGGTGTAATTACCTCTAACGCGTTTGCACAGGCCGGTCGCATCGCGGAGGGGAGACTGTCAGATGGCGCAAGAGCTGCAACGCCGCGGTGTACCAGAAGACTGGTTCGTCGACCCGGTTCGACTCGGAGTTCCGGGAGTGCGCCAGGTAACCGAGGAAGACAATCCTCTCGCCTGGCAGACGGATTCACTCTGCGCGCAGACCGATCCTGAAGCGTTCTTCCCCGAGAAGGGCGGATCGACCCGCGACGCGAAGAAGATCTGCACCTCCTGCGAGGTGCGCAACCAGTGCCTCGAGTACGCACTGCACAACGACGAGCGCTTCGGTATCTGGGGTGGGCTGTCGGAGCGCGAACGCCGCAAACTGCGGAAGCGCGCGTAGCCTTCATCCGCACATCTGCGTGAGGTCGGCCGATCGGCCATTCGCAGCCACTGCGAAGGAATGCGCAGCCGGATGACGGATCCCGCAACGCCGGGGTGTCCTCGTGCCGCATCCGCCTGCCGCCCATAGTCTCGACGGGATGCACGCGACAGTAACAGCGGTACTCGTCGCCCGCACGGGGGCGACGTTCCTCGGCCGAACCCTCCCGGCTCTCGCCCGCCAGACCCGCCACCCCGATTCGATCGTCGCGGTGGATGCCGGCTCGACCGACGACAGCCAGAAACTTCTGGCCGCGGCCGGGCCGACCCAGCTCGTCGTCACGAGGCCGCAGCCGTTCGGCGAGGCGGTCGAGCACGCCCTCCGCGTGCTCCCGCACTCCGATTCCGACAACGACTGGCTCTGGCTGCTCGCTCATGACAATGCCCCACAGCCGCGCGCGCTCGAGCAACTCCTCAGTGCGGTGGAGATCGCCCCGTCCGTGGCGGTCGCCGGGCCGAAGCTGATGCGTTGGGAGCAGCCCGACGTCATCGCGGAGTTCGGCGAGACGGTCACCGGGTTCGGGGCATCCGTCGCGCTCGTCGAGGGCGAACTCGACCAGGCCCAGCACGACATCCAGGACGACGTGCTCGGAGTGGCGGCCGGCGGGATGCTGGTGCGGCGCTCCCTCTTCGTCGCCCTCGGCGGGTTCGACCCCGGCCTTCCCTCGGTGGATTCCGCCCTCGATTTCTGCGTTCGCGCCCGCCTCGCCGGATTTCGCGTGATCGTCGTGCCCGGCGCGAAGGTCGCGACGGCCGGCGGTCCGGAACTCTTCGGGCGACGGTCCATCTCCGCTCGCCGTCGTGCCGGCATCGCGCGGGCGGCGCAGCTGCATCGTCGTCTCGTCTACGCCCCGCCGCTCGCCCTTCCGCTACTCTGGCTGCTTCTCGTTCCGCTCGCCGTCGTCCGAGCGCTCTGGCAGTTGCTCGCGAAGCGGCCCGATTTCGTCGGCGGTGAATTCGCAGCGGCTTTCTCGACAGCCTTCACCGGGGGCGTTTCCGCAGCCCGCCGAGGACTCCGACGCTCACGTCGCGTCGGCTGGGGAGCGATCGCCCCGTTGCGGATGTCGCCCCGAGACGCCCGCGAGCGCCGCGCACAGGTGCGCGAGGCATCCACTTTCGTCGCCGGGCCGGGAACCTGGGAACCGTCGGCCGGGTTCGTGGTCAACGGGGGGCTCTGGATCGTCGTCATCGCCGGTTTCGTCGGTGTTCTCACCCTCGGCCCGCTTCTCGGCGGATCGGCGATCGTCGGCGGGGGTCTCCTCCCCCTCTCGAGCACCGTCGCAGAACTCTGGAGCCACATCGGCTACGGCTGGCGCGAGATCGGGTCGGGTTTCACCGGGGCCGCGGATCCGTTCGCCCTGGTGCTCGCCCTCCTCGGGTCGGTCACGTTCTGGTCGCCGTCATTCAGCGTCGTACTGGTCTACGCGCTCGCCCTTCCGCTCGCCGCTCTCGGAGCCTGGTTCGCCGCCCGCCGTCTGACGACGCGACTCTGGCTTCCCGTGCTGGCCGCGGTGCTCTGGACGGTCGCGCCGCCGCTGCTGTCCGCGCTGACATCGGGACACCTCGGAGCGGTCATCGCGCACCTCCTTCTGCCGTGGCTCGTGCTCGCGACGGTGTCGGCTCCGCGATCGTGGGCCGCGGCGGCTGGGTCGGCGCTGCTGCTGGCGCTGGTGGCGGCATCCGCTCCCGTGCTGTTTCCGGTGCTTCTCGTCTGCTGGCTGGCCTGGCTCGTGTCGCATCCGACGAGCGTGCTGCGGCTCATCGGCATCCCGATCCCCGCTCTCGCGCTCTTCGCGCCCCTCGTCGTGCAGCAGGTGGCCCGCGGCAATCCGCTCGGGATCCTCGCCGAACCGGGTGTGCCGGTCGCGGGTGCGGAGTCGACGGCCTGGCAGCTCGCGCTCGGGGCGTCCCGCCCGGGACTCAACGGCTGGACAGCCGCCCTGCACTCGCTGTCGCTGCCCGGTGCGGGCGCGGCGTTCGTCGTCGCTGCCCTACTGCTCCCGATCGCCGGGCTGGCCCTCGCCGCGCTCTTCCTTCCGGGAACACGGCGGGCCATTCCGAGCCTCGCGGTCGCACTGCTGGGCTTCGCGACGGCGGTCGTCGGTTCGCGCATCGAGGTCTCGCTCGCCGGCTCGGTGCCGGCCTCGATCTGGCCGGGGGCTGCGCTCAGCCTGTTCTGGCTCGGAGTCGTCGGGGCGGCGCTCGTCGCTCTTGATGCCCTCGGACGGGCATCCGTTCCGCTCGGCGTGCTCGCCGGCGTCACGACCGCGATCGTCGCCGTCCCGCTCTTCGGGGCTCTCTACCTCGGCACCGCCTCGGTCGAGGCGAGCAACGGGCGGATCCTCCCGGCCGTCGTCACAGCACAGGCGCAGAATCGCAAGGCCGACGGAACGATCGTGCTCGGGCCGCAGGGCGACGGGATCGCTGCGACGGTCGAACGAGGGACCGGGGCGACACTCGACGACCAGTCGACGCTGGATGCGACATCCACCCGTCTCAGCGCCGACGAGCGGTCGATCGCCGTCATCGCCGGCAATCTCGCGTCGAGCACCGGACAGGACTCAGCGACGGAACTCGCGAGCCAGTCGATCGCGTACGTGCTGTTGAAGCCCGCCAACGGCGACACAGCCGTGCACCGCCGGGCAGCGGATGCCCTCGACAGCAACCCGGCGCTGGCCTCGGTCGGCCTCACCCCCACCGGTCAGCTCTGGCGCGTCGTAGCACCTACGGACAGATCGGCGGCCACCGGACCGGGCAATACCCAGACCGCGATCGGTCGAAGTATCCTCATCGGCCAGGCCGTGATCTTCGGGCTCACGCTGCTTCTCGGCATCCCGACCACGCGTCGCCGCCGGCGGCAGACGGTCAGCGGATCGCGGCCCGGAGAGCCGGCCAACACCTTCGACGAGGAAGACGATGACTGAGCCGGATTCGGGGATCTCCCCGCCGAAGGGGCTGCGGCGTCCCTCCCGCAGTGCGATCCTCCTTGGGGCCAGGGTCCTGACCGGGCTCGTCGGCATCCTCGTTGCGGCTGTCGTCATCGGCGGTGCGAGCGTCGTACCCCTCCCGACCCACCGGATAACGGCTCCCTCGGTGCTCGTCGATCCGGTGGCGACGACCCAGCAGCGACTGTGCGCGGGACCGCTCCTGAGGTTCGCCACGAAGAGTGGCGGGGCAGCGACCACCCCGTCGTCCTTCGGTCGTCCGTCGATCCGTTCACTCTCGACCGGCGGCCGCGTCACGGCGAGCCAACTGTCGACGACCGACAACAGCGCCGGTGTCGCCCCCACCCTCCTGACCGTGCCGGCCGCGAAGGGCAACTCGCGGGCCGCCCTCGTCGCCGGGAGCCAGTCGCAGGTCGCGGCCTCCCGAGACGACGTCGGGCTCGCGGCATCCGACTGCGTCGCGGGAAGCGGAGACAGCTGGCTGGTCGGCGGCGCGACCACCACGGGGAGGTCGACCATCATCACCCTGTCGAATCCGACCGGGGTCGCGTCGCTCGTCACCCTCACCATCTACGCCGACACCGGCGTCATCAGCGCGGCAGGCACGGACGGCATCCTCGTTCCCCCCGGCGTGCAGAAGGTCTTCTCCCTCGCCGGCTTCGCACCCGGAATTGTTTCTCCGGTCGTGCGCGTGCAGAGCCAGGGCGGAACGATCGTCGCCAATCTCCAGCAGTCGGTGGTGCGAACGCTCGCTCCCGGCGGCGTCGACATCGTCGGTTCGAGCGCGGCGCCGGCGACCGATCTCGTCGTTCCCGGTGTCGTCTTCTCCGGATCGGATGCGGTGCTCGCCCGCTCTGCCGAGGTCGGCTACTCCGATATCGCGCCGGTACTTCGACTCTTCGTCCCCGGCACGACCGACACGTTGGCGAAGATCAGCGTCGTGCCGGAGAACGGCACCGTGCAGGCATCATCCGTCACCTCCCTGACACTTCGGGCCGGAGTGGTGACGGATGTCCCACTCGGCTCGGTCGGAGACGGCGTGTACACGGTTCGGGTCTCGGGCGATCGACCGATCGTCGCCGGGGTGCGTGTCTCGACCATCGGCGCGTCCGGCGGGACCGACTTCGCCTGGCTGGCCAGTGCCCCGGCCGTCGAGAACCGTACGGCCATCGTCGTGGCGCCGGGCCCGGGCCCCGTACTCACTTTCGCGAGTCGATCGAACAGCGCGACCATCGTGACCCTCACGACGTCGGGGAGCGCACCGACGCAGATCCCGGTGACCGCCCAGGGGGCGATCAGCATCCCGGTCGATCCGGGTGTGAGCTACACGATGTCGGCGTCGAACGGGGTCTCGGCGTCGGTGAGCTACCTCGGAGACGGCCAGCTCGCGGGCTTCACCATCGTGCCGCCGGCCGCCGTCTCGCAGCCGATCCGGGTCTACCGCTGACCGATTGACCCGCTGACGCTGCCGTTCAGAGGTGGCGGAAGCGCTCCGGGGCGAGATCCCACGGATCTTTGCCGAGCAGCTCGGCTACCGCGCGGAACACGCAGCTCTCCACCAGCATCCTGCGGTGCAGTTCATCATTGCGGTGCACCCTGGCGAGGCGCTCGATCGGCAGGCGATAGAGGGTGACGGTGCGCTGCGGGATGTCGACCCGCCAGCGGTCAACCCCGGTCGAGGGTGCCGCACCGGAGGGCAGCCCGGCGACTTCGAAGATCACGCCGGCCAGCTCATCCGGCCAGATGTCTTTCAGGTATTCGGCGGTGGCGGCGACCGTCAGGTCGAACAGGTCGGCCCGGGTGTGGAGCAGGGGCAGATGTGGACCGGTGACGGCCGAGCGGATGCCGCGCCCGTGCCGATCCCGCCAGCCGGAGCGGGGTGAGACTCGCGAACTCCGGGGCCTGGCCATCTCGCAATTCTAGCTCTCGGCCGCCCTGGCCACCCGAGTGTGCGGTTCTCCGGCGAGGCTCCCGCTGGAGTACATCCGCGCGCCTAGGGTTGACGACAAATGGATTTTCGAGCCTGCAGCAAGATCGCCTGTGTGAACGAAGCGGTGTCGACACTCACCTGGGATTACGGTGACTCGATGGCTGTACTCGGGCCGCTGAGCTGTGCGCCGGAGCCGCACAGCTACGACCTCTGCGGAAAGCACTCCGATCGGCTGTCGGTGCCGCAGGGCTGGCAGGTCATCCGGCACGTCTCTCTCGCCGGATAAGCGGTTCTCTGCCGGTAGGTTGATGCTATGAACTCCGCAACGCCGAGCACTCCGATCGATCTCGCACCATTCATCAAGGCCTACGACGTTCGAGGGCTGGTCGGGTCGCAACTGACCGATGAGGTGGTGACGGCGCTCGGTGCCGCTTTCGTCGACGAGATCGGCGCGGCCGGCACGGATGTCGTCATGGGGCACGACATGCGCGACTCGTCACCGGGGTTCGCAGCGGCATTCGCGGCCGGAGCACAGCGCCGCGGCGGCAACGTCGTCTCCATCGGACTCTGCTCGACCGACGAGACCTATTTCGCCTCGGGACATCTGGCGGCTCCGGCGGCGATGTTCACCGCCAGCCACAACCCGGCGACCTACAACGGCATCAAGTTCAGCCGTGCGGGGGCGCAGGGCATCAGCTTCGACACCGGCCTCCGATCGATCCGCGACCGGGCCCAGGCGTATCTCGCCGACGGGATCGACACCGTCGATGTCGCCGGAACCCACCGCGACATCGACGTGCTCCCGGGCTATGCCGGTTATCTCCGCTCGCTCGTCGACCTCTCGGGCATCCGTCCGATCCGCATCGTCGTCGACGCCGGAAACGGCATGGGAGGGATGACCGTACCCGCAGTGCTCGGAACGGCCGCCGGGTTGCCGGCGCTCCCGATCGAGATCATCCCGATGTATTTCGAACTCGACGGCACGTTCCCGAACCACGAGGCCAACCCGCTCGAGCCGAAGAACCTCGTCGATCTCCAGAAGGCGGTCGTCGAACACGGTGCAGACCTCGGCCTGGCATTCGACGGTGACGCCGATCGCTGCTTCGTCGTCGACGAGAACGGCGATGCCGTCACCCCTTCGGCTGTCGCGGCGGTCGTCGCCCTTCGCGAGATCATCCGCGTTCGCGCTCTGCAGCCCACCGGGGACATCTTCGTGCTTCACAACCTGATCACCTCGAGGATCGTCGCCGAGACGATCGAGGCGGCCGGGGCCATCCCCATCCGCACGAGGGTCGGCCACTCCCTCATCAAGGACCAGATGGCCGCGACGGGCGCGATCTTCGGCGGCGAGCATTCCGCGCACTACTACTTTCGCGACTTCTGGGGTGCCGACAACGGAATGCTGGCGGCCATGCATTTCCTCGCAGAGTTCGGGTCGCAGGCGGAGTCGGTCTCCGCGATCTCGAAGAAGTACACCCCCTACGCCCTCAGCGGTGAGATCAACTCTGTCGTCGAGGATGTGCCTGCCGCCTACAACCGCATCGTCGAGGCCTACACCGGGAGCGGCGAATTCGATGAACTCGACGGCCTGACGGTCACGGGCATCGTGGCTCGCGACGAACCGTTCTGGTGGTTCAACGTGCGCCCGAGCAACACCGAACCCCTTCTGCGGCTCAACGTCGAGGCTGCGACGCCCGACGTGATGCACCGGGTGCGCGACGCTGTGCTCGCTCTCATCGCCGGCTGATGCCACGGGTCACGGCCGCCGACGTCCGGATCCTCCGAACGCTCGGGGTCGCCCTGGCCGCCGGCCTCGCGCTGGCTCTTTTCGTCAACCTCGCACTCTTTCCCCCGGCGAAGCCCACGTCGACCCCTACAAGCCTCGCCCACTACTACGAGCAGAAATTGATCTGGCAGGGGTGCGGGGGAGGGATGCAGTGCGCCAAGCTCAGCGCGCCGCTCGACTGGGGCACCCCGGGCGGGGAGTCGATCTCGCTCGCGCTCATCAAACATCCGGCGACCGGAAAGAAACTCGGATCACTGCTCGTCAACCCGGGCGGACCGGGGGCTTCCGGTGTCGATTTCGTCGGCAGTTCGGTCGACAACGCGGTCGACGCAGCGGTCGCCGCAAGCTACGACATCGTGGGCTTCGACCCACGCGGGGTCGGGGCATCGAGCGCGGTGGACTGCTACGGCGACGCCGCACTCGACGGCTATCTCTACGGGATCTCGACCGGAGCGATCGGGTCCGACCACTGGATCGACGCGCAGACGAAAGTCGCGAAGGCATTCATCCGGGCCTGTGAGAAGAACACCGGACCGCTGCTCGCACACATCGACACGACCAGCGTCGCCCGCGATCTCGACCTCGAACGCGCGGCGCTCGGCGAATCGAAGATCAACTATCTCGGCTATTCCTACGGCACCTACCTCGGCACCATCTACGCCGGGCTCTTTCCGAACAGGGTCGGTCGAATGGTTCTCGACGGCGCGGAAGACCCCTGGCTCGACAATGGTCCGGCGGACACCGCACACCGGATCGACACCTCTCAGGAGGTGGCATTCGAGAAGGAGC
>JANYGT010000236.1 GCA_025362355.1 Lacisediminihabitans sp.
CGATAAGACCACGTCCGCCCGCCTGATCACCTTCACCGCGATGCGCAGCTGACGATCGGTGAAAGTGGATGGCGCAGGCGCATCCGTCCCACCGATCCGTCCGAGCGTCGCGACGTCGATCCCTGAGTCGGTGAGGCGAAGGTAGCGCGGGTCTCGTTTCAGATGCTGGAGCGAGGACTCCCTCCGGACTGCCGACGAGAGAGACAGCACGCTGTGCTCCTGGTCACCTCTGCCATGCAGTCCGGCGATGACGTCGGAGTGCAGGATGCGCGCACCGCCGGCAAAGAAACCCTCGTAAAGGGACAGGACTCGAATGGGACGGTTCATCGCGACGCCTTTCGAACGTGAACGGATGGTACGACCGCGGCGACTCCTCGAACGCATCACGCCCGCGACCGCCACACAGCGACGATGCCGTTCGCACAATGCTGGAACCTGCGGGGCCGGATGTCGATTAACCGACGATGTGCATCGGATGAACGGCACGTCGCGCTGACACCAAAAGGGGGCTCACGCCACGATCTGCTCCTCAGGGTTGGTCGGCGAACGGGCCGGCCGCTGAGAATGCGTAGTCGACGAATCGCTCCCCGATGATCCGATGGCTCGCCGCGTCGGGGTGCAGGGCGTCGGGGAGGGGATGGATGGCGGCATCCGTTGCACCGTAGAGGCGTGTCCCGTCCAGATAGTGCAGGTTCGGATCATCCGAACGACGTTCCACCAGCGACGCGAGGGCATCTCGGATCACACGCAGGGTGAGGCGCCCGAATCTCTCGTCCCCGCTCTCGCCGGTCGCGATGAACCGCACGGCGCCCGTGCCGAGCGACTGCGGGTCAACCGCTCCTGGCCCCGGGGTGCTCTCGTGGATGCCGCAGAAGATGGGCGAGATGACAATCAACGGGGTGTGCGGATGCCCCTCCCGGATCGTGTCGAGAAATCCGTGGACCGCCGGCACGAGGGACCGCAGTCTCATCGAGTCGAGGTTCACGATGTTGATTCCGAGTTTGACGCTGATGAGGTCGGCGGGAGCATCCCGGATCACGCGGGCGATGAACGGATCCACGAGAGCGCTGCCGCCGAAGCCGAGGCTCTGGAGATCGACGTGGCCGCGGCGCGCGGCCACGGCCGGCCAGATGCCGGTCGGGCTGAGTGCGTTCGAACCGTGGCTGATGGAACTTCCGTGATGCATCCAGATCCGACCGACCGGTGAGACCGCAGCGATGGGGGAATCGGTGCGGATCTCAGTCAGCTCGATCGACTCGTTATGGGGTAGCCAGAGCTCGATCGACTTCTCTCCCTCAGGCAGGTTCGTGAACGTCGAAAGGTGCGACTCACCCGTATGAAATTCGGTGTGGCCGGTCTGGAGGTCGGTTTCGTAGAAATCCCCGTCTGCGAGGACGTCACTCGTGACGAACTCGCCGTCGACGACGAGGTCGACGCGACCGCGCGGCCGCTCCACACCGCGATAGGCGAGACGGGTTGGGTTGGTGAGCAGTTCGATCGAATGCGCTGCGGTGGAGAAGACGACCCGTACACCGGAGGGTTGCGCCTCCATCGTCATCAGTTGGGGATCGGGAAACTGAGATCGCACCCACGACGGCAGACGGTGCGGGCGCAGTCCGAGCGGCGTGCGCTCCGTCTCCTGCACACCGCGGAGGAGGTCGGGGGTGACCGGGGTGATGATCATGATCGTGCTCCTTGGTCTGTTGGATGGGCCGGCTGAATGTGCGGCCAGGTCGAGAGGGAGTAGCCAAGCTGCATCGCATCAGTCAGCGCGACGAGGCGTTGAGCTGCGGGCCACTGCCGACAGGGTGACCGGATGGAAGCACACATTCCGCCCAGTTTCACCATCACAGTGCTGCCGCGGCGTCGAGAGCGGACTCAAGTGCCTCTAGTTGCACCGTAGAACCCGTGCTGATGAGATGAGCGCGATACAACACTTCGAGCTGAGCCGGGTTGTAGAGCTCGCGCATGGCCGCGATCATCGTGTTCTCGGCGAACGTGGCCCCGCGAGGATCTTTCGTTCCGGGATGCTGCAGCGACGGAGACCTTTCGAGTTGGCGACTGACCAGTGGGGCGAGCAACTCGCCCAGACGTCGGCGGGTCGCCCGGTCCGCGTCGGGAGGGAGCACCTCCAATTCGCGGTCCGCGTCCGTACGCGGCTCGGCCTGAATCACCTTCTTGAGTTCTTCCATCGCTGATTCGTCGAAGACCCTCGAGTAGATCATGATCAGCGATCGGTCCGCATCGGAGAGCTCGCTCGCGACCTCGCTGAATCCTGTCGGCAGTTCGGCTGGCGCGCGATGTCGCAAAATCAGGGCGAGCTCGCCCCGAATCCGCTGCAGCCGCTCGATCGTGGCCTCCAGGTCTACGTCCAACACTCGGATTGCTTCATCGGGGTCCTTGTCCGAATGGGCCAACGACGCGATCTGTGCGAGAGGAACTCCCAACTCCGAGAGCCGGGTTATCTGAAGTAGCCGCAAGAGGTGCGACACCCCGTATTGCTTGTATCCGTTCGACTTGCGCTCGGGCTCATCGAGCAGGCCGAAATCGTGATAGTGACGCACTGCTTTTACGGTCGTTCCCGCTAGTTGCGCGAGCTGGCTGGTGCTCCAGGCCAAAATGTGTCCCTTCGGTTCTTTGGCGATTCGCCAACGTTCACGATCTAATGCCCTGCCCTCGGGGCATGGTCAAGGAGTGAGAGCTCACTGCCTGCCAACTCGCGGCATACGACAGCCCGCTCCCCACGATCGGGCCGGCTGAACTCGACCGATATCGGCGTGGCTGCCGGGGCACGTGCCCCGGTGAGGTTCACGCCCTGTTCACGCGGGTAGTCCATCGGTCGGCCTACGGTGGAATCACGGGAACTCATGGGGGATCGACGAATGGCTCGAATCGGGTATCACGCGCTCGTCGCGACAGCGCTGTCCATCGTCATGGCGACCAGCGGCGGAGTCGCGGGGGTGTCGCCGTCGAGCAAGCCGGGTGCGTTCGTCCGCGATCTGGTCGCCGAAGTCGATCCCTTCGTCGGATCTTCGAACGGAGGCAACACCTGGCCGGGCGCGACTCTGCCCTTCGGCATGATGGCGTGGAGCCCGACGGGCACCGCCGGTGACCAGACCAACAGCCCGGCATCGAACGGCTACTCCTACGACGTGAATCGCCTCCGCGGTTTCAGTCTCACCCATGTGAACGGCGCGGGATGCGCGCCTGGAGCCGCGGGAGACGTGCCGATCATGCCTTTCGTCGGCGATGTCCTGACATCTCCGACAGCTGATACAACCGACGCCGTGTATGCCGCCGGCTATTCGCATTCGAATGAGTCGGCGAGTCCCGGGCGCTATTCACTGACGCTCGACAGCGGAGTGCAGACCGACCTTGCCGTGTCCACACGCGCGGGGATCAGCGAATTCGGCTTCCCGGCGGGCAAGCCGGCGAACCTGTTGTTTCGCACCTCCAACTCGATCAACGGGAGCGAAGAAGCACAGACCACGATCGATGCCGCCACCCGGACGGTCACCGGATCGGTGCTCACCGGCGGGTTCTGCAGTCGTCGGGGCAATGGCGGGGGCGCGACCAATCCTGACCGTCGTTCCTACTACCGCGTGTACTTCAGCGCCACCTTCGACCGGGATTTCTCGAGCACCGGCACCTGGCAGAACTCGACGATCATCCCCGGTGGCACCACGTCGAGCGGCGGGGAGGGCTACCTCACCGGCGCCGACCGGGCCGGGCGCGGATCGGGAGGATGGGTCGGGTTCGACACCTCGGTGTCCAACACTGTGCACATGCGCATCGGCATGTCCTACGTCAGCATCGCCGGCGCGGCCGCGAACCGCGATGCTGAAATCCCGCGGGCTGCGTCCGTCGATTCGGTGGCGAAGGCCGGCGCGAGGGCATGGAACCGTGAGCTGTCGCGCATACAGGTCGCCGGGGGAACCGCGGAGCGCACGACACAGTTCTACACAGCGATGTATCACTCGCTGATGCAGCCGCAGACGATGAACGATCTCGATGGGCGGTACTTCGGCGCAGACCTGAAGGTGCACCGTATGGAGTCCCGGCAGAAGGCTGTCTATGGCACCTTCTCGGGCTGGGATCAGTACCGTGCTCAGATCCAGTTGCTCGGCATCCTTCGACCGGATGTCGCAAGCGACATGGCCAGCTCGATGCTGCAATTCGCGAGACAGAACGGCGGGATCTGGGATCGCTGGCTGCACCTCGGCGCTCCAACCCATGTGATGACCGGAGATCCTTCGGCTGCGACTCTCGCAACCTGGTACGCGATGGGCGCGAAGGACTTCGATGCCACGGCGGCCTTCGATTCCCTGCTCAAACAGGCAACCGTGCAGAGCTCAACCGCGTTGAGTGACGCCGGATGCCCCGGCCAGTGCCTTGGCCAGCGGCCCGCCCTCGACAGCTACCTGGACCTCAAGTACGCGGCGAACGACGTCTGCCACTGCTGGGGAGGCGCGGCGGAGACGCTGGAGGATTCCGTCGCCGACAACTCGCTCGCCCAGTGGGCAAAAAGGCTCGGTCGTGCGGATGTCGTCAAGCAACTTGCGACTCGCGGCGACTACTGGCGCAACACCTTCAACCCGGCGGTCGGGTACCAGGCCGCTCGCACAGCGGATGGCAGCTGGCAGGCACCCTGGTCCCCCGACACCGGCGACGGATTCGCACAGGGCTCCAGCGCGCAATACACCTGGATGGTTCCGCAGAATGTTTCGGGCCTTGTTGAGGCGATGGGCGGGCAGGATGCCGCCTCGACCGGGTTGGACGCGTTCTTCCACGACGAGACGGGACAGTGGGCGGTGACGGGCGGAAGCCCCCTCCGCTTCGACCCCACCAACGAGCCCGACATCCATACTCCGTGGCTGTACAACGCCCTCGGAAAACCGTGGAAGACACAGGAGACGGTGCGTCAGGTGGTTGACGATGCCTACGGAACCGGTCCCGCGGGACTCCCGGGAAACGACGACCTCGGCACGATGAGCTCGTGGTACGTGTTCGCGGCGATGGGAATGTTCCCGCAGGCCCCGGGCCGGGCGGAGATATTGCTCGGCAGCCCCGTCTTCACCCGCGTGCAGATCACGCGCTCCAACGGGGTCACCCTGCGGATCTCAGCGAACAACACCGAGCCCTACGTGCAGGGAGTGCGAGTCGACGGTAGGTCAACGACACGATCGTGGCTGCCGGAGACCTTCCTCACCCGCGGTGGATCGGTCGCATTCACCCTGGCCGACTCGCCCGACCTTGCCTGGGGAACCTCCTCTTCCGATCTGCCGAAAGACCACTGATCGATCACCGTTCCGGCCGACAGACGGTCGAGTCCGACGATCATGAGCATCGTCGTCGAACGGTCACTCGCGGACCAACCCTGCCCGGGCACGGCCGACAGGGCGTATGCGTTCACAGCTTCGAGACACGCTCCAAGCTCGCGCGACTCGAGAGCGTGACGGGGAAAATAGGGTCTTTAACGCGAGATCACCGTCTCACGGCTGCGAGCTGCCGTCATCGTTCTCGATGATTTCATTGACGCGTCTCACCACGTCCAGTTGCGCCGGGTGATAAAGCTCCCCGAAAACTTGACCGAGTGTGTCCGCAACGAACGCTGTACCTCGCGGAGCGCGATATTCGGGGTTCCGCATCCACGGATAGCGACTTGCAACGATGAGGTAATGAGCTGCGTAGCGTTCCGCGAGCTGTTGTCGACTGGCCTCGTCCGCATCCGGGGGAAGCGAGTCGAAATCCTGATGCATCGGACCGCTGGCCAGATCCGACATCATATGAAAAAGGTCGCTCATCTCGCCCCGACCGAGCACTCGGGAGTAGATCAGTACAAGGGCGCGATCTGCGGCAGAGAGGTCCGACGATCCCGGGCCGAATCCCACCGGCAGAGTAGTCGACGATTGATGCTGCAGAATCAACGCGAGCTCCGCCCGCACACCTGTCAGCCTCTCGATGGTCGCGGCGAGGTCGTCGTCGAGGAGTCGAAGCAACTGCTCGGACTCAGCATCGCCCTCATCGATACGCGCAATCTGCGCGAGCGGCAATTCAAGATCGGTCAACCGTGTGATCTGCAGCAGGCGGACGAGATGGCCCACTCCGTATTGCTTGTAGTTGTTCGCTGTGCGTTCGGGCTCGTCCAGCAGTCCGATGCGGTGGTAGTGCCGGATCGTTTTGACGGTCGTTCCCGCTAGTTCTGCGAGTTCGCTCGTGCTCCATGCCACGACAGACGTCTTCCTGCGCACGTCGACCCGATCGCCGACTGAAGTGAGAAGACCCTCCACTCGGCGGGCCTCCATCGATTCGAGCACCTAAATCATCTCACGAAGAGAAAAACGGGCGTGGTAACCAATCGTCGCGGTCACGCTCTCCGCGTGAACGCCGCCACCAGCCGACTCGTCAGCAGGCCGGCGGATGACCTGCGTCGGATATCACAGAGAAAGCACCGCGGTGATATCGACGGATCGAGTGGGTGGCAATTCGAGTGCCGATGGGCTGATCTTTTGCGGATCGGGATCGGCCTGATGTGATCGGTTCATTGCAATCACGTCCCTGCCGCGGCGAGGACGACGGGGACAAGAAGCGCAGTGGCGTTGTTCACGCCGTGCAGCATGATTCCGGGCCAGATCGAGCCGGACCAGCGGAACAGCAGGGCGGTGAGGAGACCCACCACGAACGCGACCGGAAGCACTGGATTGATCCCGTGAGCGACAGCGAAGATCGCGGCGCTCGTGATGATCCCGATCCAAGGGCCGTAGCGCGACATCAGAGCGTTGGCGAATACTCCCCGAAACAGCGACTCCTCCCCCAGCGGCGTGATCAAGGATCCAGCAACCAGCGTGACGACGAGTGACAATACTCCGCCGGCTGCAGCAGCCTGGTAGGAACCCTGGATGTTCTGCGGATCTCCGGCGAGGGTCATATAAGCGACCGCGACGACCGCACCGAGGACGTAGGCGACGAGACCGAGACCCGCACCCACCATCATGTGGCGTAGGCCGGCGCGTCGGAAGCCGAAGGCGGACAAGCCGCGAATGCGGATCAGAACCGCCACCGCCAACGCGATGATCCCCATGACGCCGGACACGACGAGACCCACAACCCCCAAGACCTCCTCGTCTTCGATGAGCGGCAGGAGCACCGCGACGAGGAGGTAGGACGCTGCGTAGGTGACCGCTCCAGCTAGAATCTCGGGCCATCCTGGGGTACTCGCGCGGGTTCTGATCGTGACCAGCTCCCTGTTCGCCGTGGTGGTCAAGTGGGACTCCTTCATTGGTGATCGAGGGGGATAATTCGATTGAAGGCCATGCCCTTAGGGCACGGTCAAGCAATCACGAGAAAGTGCCCCGGTGGTGTGCTCCGGGAGACACGCGGGGGTCACTCCGTCAACGACATAGCCAAACGACTTCATCTCGCTTCGGGCACTGTTCGAACCCACCTGTGCGGCAGGATGCAGAAAACCGCACCGCGACCCGGCACGACGCAGCCCGACACGCCCGAGATCACGGCTGGCTCTGCCCCCTCCGCTTGACCCTGCCCCGAGGTCATGGTCTTGACTAGGCGAGTCGGCACTCGTCCGATGTGTCCCGGCCATTGCCGGGGAGCAATTCCGCAAGCAAGAGGACATCACACTGTGCAACGTTTGACGCCGATCCTGGCCATCACCGCACTGATCACGACAGCTGCGATCTTGTCGGCATGTTCATTCACATCCCAGGAGCCGACCGGTCACTCTGCCGCCGTCCGTGGAGCGGTGGAAGCCTCGACGACAACACCAGCCACTTCGGCGGCGTTCACCGAACTGGAAACGCAGTACGACGCTCGGCTCGGCGTGTTCGCCCTCGATACCGGCACCGGCAAGACAGTCACGTTCCGGGCGGACGAGCGTTTCGCCTATGCATCCACTCACAAGGTGCTCTCTGCAGGGGCGATCCTCGCGGACAACAGTCTGGATGACCTCGACCAGGTTGTGCGGTACACCCGGGCAGACCTCGTCCCCTACTCGCCCATCACCGAAAAGCACGTCGACACGGGAATGCCGCTGCGCGACGTGATCGCGGCCGCGCTGCAGTACAGCGACAACACCGCGGCGAATCTCATGTTCCGCAAGCTCGGCGGACCTGCAGCCCTCGGTAAGGCGCTGATCGACATCGGCGACCGAACCACCCACGTCGCCCGCATCGAACCGGATCTCAACGAGGCCACTCCCGGTGACATTCGAGACACCACAACGCCGAAGGCCATCGCCTCGGATCTCCGTAAATTCACACTCGGAAACGCATTGCCGAAGGCCAAAAGGGCGCTTCTGACGGGGTGGCTTCAGGGCAACACAACCGGAGCGAACCTGATCCGGGCCGGCGTTCCGTCGGACTGGATCGTTGGAGACAAGACCGGCAGTGGCGGCTATGGAACCCGCAACGACATCGCCGTCCTATGGCCAGGCTCGCGGGCTCCGATCGTGCTGGCAGTGATGTCCAGAAAATCGATCGCGGGCGCGAAATACGACGACGCCCTCATCGCTGCCGCAGCCAAAGAAGCTGTCGCGGCGCTCGGTGAGCACCGTTGAGCGACCCGGCGTCAGACCGCGATTCCCTTACCCGCCACGGCACCGACTCGCTCTCCATCGATGAGCTGCTCGAGCACCTCCAGGTACCGAGTGTCAGCGTTGCGGTGATCGACGATTTCGAGGTCGTGTGGACGAGGGCGTGGGGCGTCGCGGATCGAGAATCCCGCGCTCGTGCGACCGAAGAAACGCTCTATCAGGCAGCCTCGATCAGCAAGCCGGTGGCGGCGATGGCCTCGCTGAAAGCGGCGCAGCTGGGTCTCTTCGACCTCGACCAGGACGTCAATACGATCCTGACGAGCTGGAAGCTTCCGGGTGCGCCGTTCGGTGGCGGCCCTGCCGTGACCCCGCGGATGCTGATGAGCCACACCGCGGGTCCGGGAGACGGCTTCGGATTCGGCGGGTACGAACCCGGTGCGCCACTGCCGACCGTGCGCCAGACTCTCGATGGCCAGCCGCCTTCGCCGTCGCCCGCGGTGCGCCTCGTGCGCCCGGCGATGGCGGGTTACCACTATTCGGGAGGAGGAATCGAGATCGAGCAGCTCGTGCTCACCGATGTCGTCGGGCGCCCGTTTGAGCACATCATGGACGACTGGATTCTGCAGCCGATCGGCATGGCATCGAGCACCTTCGAGCAGCCACTGCCGACAGAACGGGAACACCTGGCCGCACGAGCTCACGACAGCGCCGGGGCGACGATGAACGCGCGGTGGCATGTATATCCCGAACAGGCGGCTGCTGGGCTCTGGACGACAGCGGGTGACCTTGCCCGCTTCATGGTCGAATTCCAACGGGCACTTGCTGGACGGTCGTCGCTGATTCTCGACCGCGAGACGATGCAGAATATGGTCACACCCGTCGGCGTCGGCCCTTTCGCCGTTGGCTTTCAGATATCACAGAAGGGTGAGGGCTGGTACGTCGAGCACCCCGGCGACAACTGGGGATTCAAGGCCACGGTCATCGCGCATGTTTCCCGGGGATACGGAGCGGTCATCATGACCAACGGAGACAACGGGCGGGCGGTCATTGCGGAGCTCCAAGACCGCATCGCCGGGTCCTACGGGTGGGACCTGCTCGACAAGCCAATCCCTCGCTGAGGTGACGCCCGCAGGAGCACTGCCCGTTCCGTTCGTGCGAACGGTGGCGATACCGTCATCAGCCGCTCCGGCGGCTGTCGGAGCACGCGCAAAAAGGCCCGGATCCACTGGATCCGGGCCTTTTCGGTAGTGCGTCTGTTGCGGGGACAGGATTTGAACCTGCGACCTCTGGGTTATGAGCCCAGCGAGCTACCGAACTGCTCCACCCCGCGGCACAAGAGATAACACTACCAGACGGTGGAGCATCCGAATACCCGGGCTGCAATCGATACTGAGGCGTCCCTACTTCTGCACAGCGAACAGATTGTTGAGGGCAGTCACGAGGTTCGCGTCGGCCGTCGCATAGGCCGCGAGATCTCCCGACTTCAGCGCGGCTGCGCGTGCCGTCAGCGCCGTCTGAACCTGGGTGAGCGCGGCCGTGAACGCGGCATTGTTCGTGGGGGTCGTCGTACCCGTTCCCGTGCCGCTACCGGTTCCCGTGGTCGGAACAGTCGGGATGGTTCCGTCACCCGTGGTCACGCCGGAGTCCCCGCCGAAAAGTGAGTCGAGGGCGGCATTGAGGGTGTCCTCGAACGCGATCTTGTCACCGAACGCCACGAGCACCTTTCGCAGCACCGGGTAGCTGGTCTCGGAGTTGGAGGTGACATAGACCGGCTGCACGTAAAGCAGGCCGCCGCCGACCGGCACGGTGAGCAGGTTGCCCTGTTCGACGTTGGTCGCGCCCTTGTTGAGCAGTGCCAGCTGGTTGGCGACGGTCGTGTCGGTCGTGAACTTCGTCTCGACCTGGCCGGGGCCGGGGACCGTTACCTGCTTGGGGAGCGCGAGCAGGGTGAGTTTCCCGTAGCCGGGCGCCTTCTGCCCCGCCGTCGAGCCCGCATCGGAGTCGGCCGCGAGATAGCCCGTCAGGATGCTCCTCGTGCCGGATCCGGTCGATTTGGGTATGTAGGTCGTGTAGAGCGAGAAGGCCGACTTCGTCTCGCCGGGCAGTTTCATCGTCAGGTAGTACGGGGGCTGGAGTTTTGCGACAGCCGCGCTCTTCGTCGGGTCTGGCGGGGTGATCCACGCATCGGACGACGAGTAGAAGGTGTTGGAATCCGTCACGTGGTACGACCCGAGGATCTCGCGCTGCACCTTGAACAGGTCTGCCGGGTACCGCACGTGGCTGATCAGCTGTGCACTCATCGAGCTGATCGGCTTCACCGTCGTCGGGAAGATCTTCATCCAGGTCTTGAGGATCGGATCTTTGTCATCCCAGGCGTAGAGCGTCACCTTCCCGCTGTAGGCGTCGACCGTCGCCTTCACCGAGTTGCGGATGTAGTTGACATTGTCGAGGGCGAGCTGCGGTGCCGCCGTGTAGGTGTCGGCGATGGCGTTACTGAGCTGGAGCACCGACGAATACGGGTACTGGTCGCTCGTGGTGTACCCGTCGACTATCCACTGCACGCGGCCGTTGACGATCGCCGGATACGGGTCGGTGTCGAGGGTCAGGTACGGGGCCGCCTTTTGAACCCGGGTGAGCGGAGCCCTGTCGTAGAGGATCTGCGAATCGTTGTTGACCGCATTCGAGAGCAGCACCTGTTCGGACTGGAATTTCACAGCGTAGATGAGCTTTTTGAAGATGTTGTCGAGCTTCGGCCCGCCGTTTCCGGAGAATGTGGTCGTGGCATTCTGCTGGGATGTCGAGTTGCCGGCGGGGTAGTCGAGCTCGATCTTGCTTCCACCCTTCGATCCCCCGACTATCGAGTAGGTCGGCGAGTCTTCACCGAAGTAGATTCGCGGTTCGAAGGAGCCGAGCTTGCCACCCACCGGAATCCCCGACTCAAGGAAGACGGGCAGCCCGTCTGTCGAACGCTGGTTTCCATAGGCGGCGACCACACCGTATCCGTGGGTGTAGACGAGGGTGTTGTTGTACCAGCTGGGGCTCGCGCCGGTGTTGGCCTGGTTGAGCTCGCGCACGGCGATCACCGTGTCTTGCGACTTGCCGTTGATCGTGTAGCGGTCGACGTCGAGGAAGTCGTTGAACTGGTAATACTGCTTGATCTGCTCGAGCTGGGCGAAGGTCTTGGAGACGAGAGCCGGGTCGATGATGCGGATGTTGGCCGTGGTCTCGGCGTCGTTGCGCAGCGCCCCGGCCTGGGCCGCAGTCGTTGCAGTGTAGGCCTGCTCGTTGACGCCGGCGACACCGTAGGCGTCCCGGGTGGCATCGATATTGCGCTTGATGTACGGCGCCTCGAGGCTTCTCTGGCTCGGCTCCACCTGCAGCTTCTCGACGACCCACGGAGCGACCGATCCGAGGATGAGACCGCTGACGAGGAGAAGCGCCGTTCCGACGATCGGGAGACGCCAGCGGCCGATCACGGCGGTGATGACGAAGAGGATCGCGACGATCGCGGCGATGCCGGCGAGGATCTGGCGACCGGGGATGACGGCGTGGATGTCGGCATACGACGCCCCGACGAAGAGGTTCAGGTTGGTGCTCGTGTTCGACGAGAGCGTCGAGTACTGGTCGAGCCACAGGCTGGCAGCCTGGATGGCGAGATAAACGGCACCGGTGACAGCGAGCTGGATGCGCGCGGTACGGGAGATGCGCAGCTCGCGACCGTTGAATCGAAGCGCCCCGTAGAGATAGCTGGTGGCGATGGCTGCGATGGCCGAGATCAGCACGACCGCCGAGGCGAAGGCGGCGACCGACTCGTAGAACGGCAGTGCGAAGAGATAGAACGAGATGTCGAGGTGGAACACCGGGTCGGTCTTCCCCGACGAGGTTCCGTTGATCCACTCGAGCGCCGTTGCCCACTTCGACGAGGCTGCGACCCCGGCGAAGAGCCCGATCACCGCGGGGATGCCCCACATCGCAAGCCGACGGAGGGGCTCGATGACCTGCTGGTAGCGGTCGAGCTGGGCGTTGAGCTTCGCATAGACGGGACGGCGGCGGAAGGCGATCTCGATGCTGACGAGCACCGGGATCGCCATGGCGAAGAACCCGATCAGGAACATCACGGCCGTCGCGATCCATTGCGTGGTCAGCACGTTGACGAAGCCGAGCTGCTGGAACCAGAGCCAATCGGTGTAGAAGCTCGAGAAGATGAAGAAAACGACCACGAGCACCACCACGACGGCGACGGTCGCAAGCAGAGTCACTCGCGATCGTGAAGCTGGCTGACGACGATCTTCTGAGGTTGTGGAAGTCACGCAACTGCTCCTGAGTGGGGGTGAATGCTGTGGTGTCTCATCGTAGGGGGTGCTTCATGTCACTTCGCCGGGCAGGCGAGCAGCGACGACGTCGAACTGTGATTCGAAATGGCCTTCAGCGCGGCGAGCGAGTCTTTGAGAGTCTTCACCGCGAGCACGGTCATGCCGCTCGGAATGTGACCGGTGACCTCGTCGCAGTTCGAATACGGCGCGAAGAAATACGTGGCTCCGGCAGCGCGTGCCCCGTAC
>JANYGT010000250.1 GCA_025362355.1 Lacisediminihabitans sp.
CGCGCACGATGTTCGTGACCGCACTCTTCCATTCCGTCTTCGGGCGGGCCGCGCGGGCGAGAGCGGTCGCGCCCGGACCGGAATCGCGGGACGGCGCGAGCCCCTCGCGCCGCGAATTGAGGGCGCGCGGCTGCGTGCCGCCGCGCGAGGTCGCCATCCCGGGTGACTGTCGCCAGTCGATGAGCTCCGGCGGGATCTCCTGCAGATACCGCGACGGCATCGCGACATTCACGTCGCCGAACTGCGCTCGCGTCATCGCGAGCGAGAGATACAGTCTCCTGCGAGCACGGGTGATCCCGACGTAGAAGAGCCGACGCTCCTCCGCTGGTCCTCCCGGTTCGTTCGCGGACATCCGGTGCGGGAGGAGGTCTTCTTCCACTCCGGTGAGGAACACGGCCTCGTATTCGAGGCCTTTCGCCGTGTGGAGCGTCATCAGCGAAACCGTTCCGCTCGAGTCGTCGAGCTCGTCTGCGGCGGCGACGAGCGAAGTCTCGGTGAGGAAGTCGATCAGGGTGCCGTCGGGGTTGTTCTTCTGGTATTCCTTCGTCACCGCTACGAGTTCTTCGACGTTCTCGGCGCGAGCTTCGTCCTGCGGGTCTCGGGACGCTCTCAGCGACTCGACGAAACCGGTCTTGTCGAGCAGAGAGATGAGGATGTCGGGCACCTTCGCCGTGTCGGCGGTCAGCGCGACCTCGTCGAGGATCGCGACAAGGCCGAGGATGGCGCCGGTGATCTTCGGGCCGTAACCCTGGTCATCCGCGTGCCGCATCGACTCCCGCAGGGTGACGCCGTGCGCGTCGGCCCAGCTCTGCAGGCCCGCCTCCGTCACGCCGCTGATGCCGCGCTTCGGTGTGTTCAGGATGCGCCGGAGCGCCATCGGATCGGCCGGATTCGCGATGGCGATCAGATACCCGAACGCGTCCTTGATTTCGGCACGCTCGTAGAACTTGGTTCCGCCGAGCACCCGGTAGGGGAGTGCGGAGCGGATGAAGATCTCCTCGAGTGCTCGGGTCTGCGCATTGGTTCGGTAGAAGACGGCGATGTCGCGATACTCGACGCCGCTCGAATGCAGCTCCATCACCTCGTCGGCGACGAATTGCGCTTCGTCGTGCTGGCTGTAGCCGGTGAAGCCGACGATCTTCTCGCCGTCTCCGACCGTCGTGAAGAGCTTCTTGTCGATGCGGTCGAAGTTGTTCGAGATGACGGCGTTCGCCGCGCTCAGGATGTTCTGCGTCGACCGGTAATTCTGCTCGAGCAGCACGACCCGCGCTCCGACGTAATCACGTTCGAATTCGACGATGTTGCGGATGTCCGCCCCGCGGAACGCGTAGATCGACTGGTCGGAGTCTCCGACCACCGTCAGTGATGCCGGTTCGAGGTTTGCGGTCGAGCCCGTTCTGTTGGTCGAGCCGCCGCCGGTGGTCGAGCCCGTCGAGACCCACTCTTCCGCCACCGGCCGCGTCAGCTCGCGGATCAACGCGTACTGGGCGTGATTGGTGTCCTGGTATTCGTCGACGAGGATGTGCCTGAACCGACGCTGGTAGAGCGCCGCAACCGCTGGGAAGGCTCTGAAGAGGTAGACCGTCTGGCCGATCAGGTCATCGAAATCGAAGGCGTTCGCCGCCTGGAGGCTGCGGGTGTATTCGCGGAAGATGTCGAGGAAGATCCGCTCCTGGGGGTCGTTGAAATTGGCGCCGCGGGCGTAGGACTCGACGTCGCTCAACTCGTTCTTGAGCTTCGAGATCTTGCCAGCCGCTCCGCTGACGGTGAATCCGAACGTGTCGGCGTCGAGGTCGCGGATGATCCGCTTGATGAGCGCTCGCGAATCAGCGGAGTCGTAGATGGTGAAGTTCTTGCCGAATCCGAAGTGCTCGGCCTCCCGCCTCAGGATGCGGACGCAGGCCGAATGGAACGTCGAGATCCACATGCCCTCGGCCGCCTGTCCGAGCAGCGCCTGCACTCGCTCGCGCATCTCGGCCGCGGCCTTGTTCGTGAAGGTGATTGCGAGGATCTGGGACGGCCACGCCTCGCGGGAGTCGATCAGGCTGGCGATGCGACGGGTGAGCACGCTCGTCTTGCCCGAGCCGGCGCCGGCGACGATCAGCAGCGCGGGTCCGCGATATTCGACCGCTTCGCGCTGTCGGGGATTGAGGCCGGCCAGAAGCGGGGATTCCTGCGGTTCGGCCGGGTCAGCGGGATTGATGATGAACGTCATTGAGGGTCAATTCTAAAGGTGGTCGGGTGCGTCGAGACCTCGGTGATCTAGCCTGTCTTCGGTTATCGAGCGTGCATCGGTGATCAAGCTGGCATCGTCGGCCGCACGTGCATTGGTGATCAAGCTGGCATCGGTGATCGAGCGTGGGCCCACGCTGCCGGTTTCGGACGATTCGAAGAATCGGACGGCCGTGCCAGTGGGGAGCGAGATCCGGTGATCGAAGGCTCGACCACCGCAAGCACTGTTACGCGGCTGCATCGAGCAACACTTTCCCACCGCGGCGCGGAGTTCTCCCCGGATCGACCCACGGCGGTGGAATGAAATACGGCACCCCATGCTGGAACGCGATCTCCCACCCACCGTCGTGAATGCGGTGGTGGTGGAACCCGCAGAGGAGGATCCCGTTGTCGAAGTCGGTGTTCTCGACATCGGACCACCAGACGATGTGGTGCGCCTCCGTATACGACGGGGGCGCGGTGCATCCGCCGAACGCACACCCACCATCCCTCTCCCCGAACGCGAGCTTCTGCGCCGTGGAGAACAGGCGCCGTGTTTTCCCGAAGTCGAGGACCTCACTCGGCCCACCCAGCACTGCGGGGATGATCCCCGCCTCACCGGCCATCCGTCTCGCGGTCCCGGCGGAGATGGTCTCGTCAACACCATCGATCTCCGCAATCCCCAGCCCTGTCAGCAGCGATTCCTTCGTCATCCGGATCACCATCGTGATCGACGGAATATCCCCACCGTGCCCCTTACAGGATGCGATGTGGTGAAACACCTGCTCGGCCGCATCGGAGCGGAGTTGGTCGAGAGTGCGATCGTCATCCCCCAGAAGCGACCCATCACAGCTGCCGTCGCCCGGGCGAACCCCCTGCTCACCGTCGCTCGACTCGCCCCCACCCGGGTTGCCATCACCCTGCTCGCCACTGTTTTTGCGGCGTTCCTCTTTCGCGCGCCGCAATTCCCGGGGGACGAACCCGTCGACCGCCGCCTTCGCCAGCCCAGCGATCTCGGGTGGCATGTCCCACAGCATCCGCACCATCCCATCCGGCAGGGTGATGAACCGACACGACCGCTTCTTGTGCCGTAGTTCGTCCCGCGGTTCGGCACCATCCTCATCGAGCCGGTCACGCACCTGCCGGGCGAGGCCGCGCAGGTCGGCGACCGAATACTGTCCGGCCAGCTCCACCAGGGTCGCCTCGCCTACGTCACGAGCCTCGACAGTGCACCGGACGGAGGCCGCATCCAACTCTTTGACGATCACCGCGGCGGAATCGACCCCAAGGGTGCCCTCGGCTATTGCCGCGGCCACGTTGGAGTACTCGGCTGGCAACGGGGTACCGTCGAGCGCGGTACGGGTGCGGGTTGCGAGACCAACGTCGCAGAGGCGGATCGCCTCCCCGACGGTGATGGCGAACAGCTCTGCCACCAGTTGCGCGGGTTTGGCGTGGCCGGCTTTGCGGGCCATCCCGTCGGTGCCGAGGGACGGTCTCGAGTGGTCGGCGATGAATCCGGCCACCGCGATCATGTAGAGGTTCGTTTGCCGCTGAAGGGCTCGAAGGGGTGCCGACACACCGAGCACGGCGACCTCGGTCATCGCCGCGACATCCGCCGAAACAGACCCGGACGTGCCCCCGCCCAGCGTCGCATCCGTCCACACGCGCTCGAAGTCGCCGAGCGACACATCGAGGAGTGCGTGGGTGGTGGGCATAGGGGAAGTCTCCCCCCACCCACCGACATTCCCATGAACCCCGCAACATCCACCTGATCTGCGCTTTCCCCTGTTGACAACCCCACCTGACACACGCCTGCGGAGGAGTAGACGAGCCACTGGGGACCCCGAACCATCACCCCGAAGGGGCGCCCCTCCGGTTCG
>JANYGT010000252.1 GCA_025362355.1 Lacisediminihabitans sp.
CCCGGCCGGTCGCGTCAGCGTGATCAACGATGAGGCACAGCGACTGCTCGGCGTGCCGGCGTCGGCCGTCGGCAGCCGGATCGAAGACGTGCTCGAACCGGGTCAACTCGTCGACGTGCTCGCCGGCACGAGCGTCGTCACCGACGCCATCGTGATCACCGACGATCACGCCCTCGTCGTCAATCGCATGCCGGTCACCCTCTCCGGGCGTCCCCACGGAGCGGTGTTCACCCTGCAGGACCGCACCGCGGTGGATGCGCTGACCAGAGAACTCGATGGCGAGCGCAGCCTCACCGAATCGATGCGGGCCCAACAGCATGAATTCTCCAATCGACTCCATGCGATAGCCGGCCTGCTAGAGCTGAATCGCCATTCGGAGGCGCTCGCCTACGTGCAGGAGATCCACGGCGTCACGGCGGATTTCGACCAGACCCTGCGACGCCGGGTGCGGTCACCGCAGATCATGGGGCTGATGCTCGGAAAGGTCGCGGAGGCCAATGAACGGGGAATCGAACTGCTGATCGCCCCCGACACCGACCTCGGCGAGTCTCCGCGCCGGGTGCACGCCCTCGTCACCATCCTCGGCAACCTGATCGACAACGCGTTCGATGCGCTGAAAGACAGGCCCGTGCCGCGCCAGGTCGTCGTGAGCATCATCGAGTCGAGCGAGTCGGTGGTCATCACGGTGTCGGACAACGGTCCTGGGATCCCCCGCGACGTGATCCGGCAGATCTTCACCAGGGGGTACACGACCAAGCGCGGAACGCTGGTGCGCCACATCGGGCTCGGTCTCTCGCTCGTCGACCAGGCAGCGGCGAAGCTCGGCGGATCGGTTTCTGTGTCGGAGGGGCCGGGCGCCACCTTCACCGTCGTGCTGCCCGAGCCCGCCGCGCTGTCGCCGACGGGAGCTCCGTGAGCGCCCGGCCGCTGACGGTGCTGGTCGTCGACGACGACTACCGTGTCGCATCCGTTCACGTCGGTTTCGTCGAACGCGTCGAGGGCTTCCAGGTCGTCGGAGAGGCGCACACCGCTGCCGAAGCGCTCTCCCTCGCCGAGGAACTCTCGCCGGATCTCGTGCTCCTCGACCTCTATCTCCCCGACGGCGACGGTCTTGCAGTGGCGAAGCAGCTTGCTGCTCGCGCTTCTCCCCCGGCTGTTCTGATCATCTCGGCCGCAAACGATGTGGAGAGCGTGCGAGCCGCACTTCGCCTCGGAGTTACCCACTACCTCGTGAAGCCGTTCGCCTTCGCCGCGCTCGCGGAGCGACTGAATTCGGTGCGTGCACTCTCGACGCAGATCGCCGGCTTCCCGGAGGAAGGAACGCAGGGCGATGTCGACGCCCTCTTCGAATCGTTCCGCTCGACGCCGCAGAGAAGCGAGATCCCGCACCTCGCTCCCACCCTCCAGCTGGTGTACCGAGCACTGGTCGCGAGCTCCGACGGACTCTCGGCGATGGATGTCGCGGCCCTGGTCGGGATCAGTCGCGCGACCGCGCAGCGCGCGCTCTCCCAACTCGAGCAGAGCAACGCCGTGGCGCTCGAATTGAGCTACGGGCGCACCGGACGACCGGAGCATCGCTACACCGCACGGCCGAGATCCTCGCTTCGCGGCCCCGCGATCACACCTCGAGAACGATGACCGTTCACTCGTGCGAGGCCACGTACTCCTTCGGATCCTCGTCGTGCGCGTCGATCCCGGCCGCGTGCTCGGCTTCGAAAGCGCAGAAGTCCACGGCGATCGTGTGGCGCTCCTCGCGGCTGACGTGCCTGCGGAAGTCGGTGAGCCCCTGGCGCTCCTCTTCTCCCATGTGATCGCTATTCACCTCGTTCACTTCGGCGACGGCCCGGAACCAGGAATCCGATCCGACGGTCTTGCCGCTGACGCCACTGATCGCATCCCGGATCTCGTTGTGGTCGTGGATGGCATCCTCGGTCTCGTCCTCCGGGGTCTCCTTCTCGATACGATCCTGCTGCAGCTTGAGGAGGCGCGGGTAGAAGAAAAGCTCCTCCGCCTTCGCGTGAACCTCGAGCAAGATCTGGAGTCGACCCCAGATCGAACCGAGCGCGTCGGTGCGCTCCGGGTCGATCTCCTCGAGGATGCCGAACATGCGGCGTTGCTCATGATGATCGCTGAGGATGACCTCGGTGATGTCCATTTCTCTCCTTCAATCTCTGGTGCGATTGCGAAGCACCGCTCTGACAAGACTTTCATGAATCCCTGTCACCGAACGGAAGCCTCAGCGCGTCATGATCCACGCGAGCATGTACGCGCGGGAATTGCCCTGGTCGATGAATCGCTCCGGCAGTTTCTCTGCCTGGGCGAGCGCCGTTGCAGCCTGTGGTTTCCCGGCGAGCGCCGAGTACATCAGCAGATAGTCGCCGTAGCTCTGCTCGTAGCCGGCGGCCGTGGCCTGCTCGAGGTTCTGCGACACGCGCTGCGGCTGGCCACCAAGATATGCCGCGACCGGTGCCATCGGCAACGCGAGGATCGCGAGCTTAGCGGCGGGGTCCGCACTGAACCAGGTCGCATAATCCCGCTTCGACCCCCAGTTCAGCGACACGACGGAGTGCTGGTATCCGCTGTAGATCGGGTCGCGAGTGTCGAAGTCGGTCCAGTACGCGCTGGCGGATGCCGCTTCCGCCGACATCATCCAGGTCGCCTCCCTCTCGAGCGGGCCGTTCTTCGACGCCTGCGCCCAGAGCGCCAGACCGTTCCACGCGGCCACCGCTTCCGAGCTCGACTCCTCGTTGTTGCCGGAGGCGAAGGGGGCGAAGCCGGACGCCCAGGAGTGACCGGCGTAGACATCGAACATCCGTAGTTGCGGGAAGTCACCGTTGTGGCCGCCCGACGCGAGATCGGCCGCGAGCAGTGTGAGGACAGGGCTGAACCGCGGCTCGAGCGAACGGTCGTACCGCACTGCAACGCTCGCCGCGTAGAGGAAGTATCCATAGTGGAAATGATGGTCGTTGAACTGGTCGGATCCGAACGAGGCAGTGAGCCCGATGACTCCCTTCGCCCGTGGGTCGTAGACGAAGCAGCGACTCGACCGTGTCGAGCAGCCCTTCGGCTCTGTCCACGTTCGCAGAGCGTCACCCACCCGTGACTGCAGTCGTGTCGAAACATCCCTCATGCCGAGCTGCTCGGCGAGTTGGAGCAGGTTCGCCAGCCGGTACAGAGCCTTGCCGCCGAAGTAGGTATCGGCAGGAAGCTCACCCCCGGCATCGGTGTCGGTGCTCACCTGCGCTCGGAGCTCGGATTTCTGCGCCTCGGTCAGGCCGACGACATCCAGTGACGAACTCGGGTCGATCTTCGGCGACGACCAGCTGAGCGTCGAACCGGAGCAGAGTTCGAGAGTTCCGTAGACGGACGGGTAGCTCCCCGCCGCGCACGTCATCGAGGCGGCTGCGGCCTTTCGCTGATGGGGCATCGCCGCGAGGAGCGTCGGCGACCCGTTCGCGGTTCGATAGCCGATCGTCGTCGTCACGGTGCGTTCTGCGGTCGAGTACGCGAACGACGTTCCGAGAAGCGGTGAGAGCATGGACGACACCGAGTCGAGTGAGGCGCCGCGCGGCACTGCCACCCAGACCGCGGTCTGCCCGGGCGACAGCGAGAGCGATGACCCGCTCAGGCGTCCGCTGCTCGACAGACCGTAGTCGTTTCCGTCGACTCGAGTGCTCCAGAGGGCCTTCTTCGCCGCGGTATACGTCCCGCTCAAGTCGAGACTCGTCGACGACTTCGCTGTGAAGGTCACGAGTGGTGATCCCTCCGCGATGAGCACGGTGCCGATCGACCGTCCGTTTCGATCTCGCTCGTCGATCGTCACCGACGACTCGTCGTAGGCGATCACCGTGCTTCTCGCGGCATGCGCGTTCACCGCGATGGCCGGGGCGAGGGGCGCCTCGATGGTGTCGGGCGTCGTAGTCACGCGTGGCACGCCGAAGGTGAATCCACTTTCTGTGAGCGCGAACGAGAGCGGGAGGGGAAACACGGGTTGCGGGTGATCACCGAAGACGAGGCCCGAGAACCATTTATTGGTCGGTGGGGCCAGGCCCGCAGCGAGGTGCATCGTCGGCAGCGTCGCGGCGGGCTGCTTCACGATCCGATCGATGAGCGGACCCACCTGCGATCGAGGCAGCACCGCCGCGGTACCGGATTCCACTCCCGTGGTGGAGGTCGTCGAGCAGCCCGCCAACACCGCCATCACGAGTGCTCCGCCGAGTAACGTCCTACCGAACTTCCCTCGACGCGTCACAGGCCGATCTGCACGATCAGCGACTGGACGGCGCGCTTCAGCCCGGAGAACGGGCCATCCGCCTTCAGATGCATCACGGCGGTCACCGGTGTGCCCGGTGCGACGAGTCCGTTGTGCGCGCCGAGCGCCAGCTGAGTGCTCGTCACCTCGACGCTCGCGTCGGCCTTGCCCCCGACGGTGTGCACGACGACCGCTTTCACCTTCCCGGAGATGCGGTCGTAGTTCGGCAACACGATGTCGACCGTCGCGCCGCGCTCGACACGCGCGAAGTCTGTCGGATCGACGAGGAATCTGGCCTGCACGTACAGGGATCCGCTGCGGTCGATGGTGGCGAGGGGCTGGCCGGCACCGACGAAACCGCCGACGGAGGCCGTCATGTTCGACACGATCCCGGATTCCGTCGCGACGAGGGACAGCGTTCCGTCGGTCGAGACGGTGTACGCCGCGCTGTGGGGAGCGGTCTTCCTGGTGCTCAGGTCGCTCGCGAGCGTCGCGCTCTGGATGGTCAGCAGTTTGTCGCCCGCCTTCACCCGGTCGCCGACGACCACCGACTGTTTCACGACCGTTCCGGCGTAGTCGGATCCCACGGAGTAGGAGAGTGCCTGGATGGATGCGGTGGTGCTGGCCGTCTGGGACTCGCGCTGATTCAGCACGAGGGTTGCTCCCCCGACGAGCACGACGACCACGATGATGCCGAAGATCAGACGAAAGCGGCTACCCCAACTCATCGTGCGCTCCTCTCTGACGTGACGGACGACATCCACATGGCCGACACCGGTTGCGGCGCGACCTCGGGTTCCGGGACGCCGGTGAGGATCGTGTTGAAGGCCGGCATCCCGACCGGGGTCGCGCTCTCCACCGGATTGGCGAGTGCGAACCTCCTGTGTACTTCGGCGGCTGCCGGCCGGGCAACGCGCGCGGAGTGCGATTCGCGGAAGGCAGCGATCACGAACACCGCGAGAACAACCGTGTTGGTCAGGTTCCAGGCGGTTGCGAGGGTCACCGTCTGGTGGCCGGCGTCCTTGAGGATCCCGACGACGGAGGTCAGCAGGAGAAGCACGAACAGCAGCACCTGCGGAATGATGAACTCGAACGGGGAGGTGCGCTTTCCCGCCGCCCCCGTCACGTGCCAGGCCTGCTCGCGGCCGATGGCGACATTGATCAACGCTCGGATGTAGATGGGGAACGAGACCGTCGCCATCACGAGGGCCTGCGGTTTGAACGAGCCCATGGTGTGGAACGCCAGAAGGATCTGAAGCCCGTAGAACCCCAGGTAGTAGAGCACCCAGGTGAGCCAGGTGACGGTGAGGTTGACCGGTCGGAGGTCGAAGTAGATCTCGAGCGGCGGAACGAAGATCAGGAGTATCGGCACGATCCCCACCAGATAGTGGGTCGACGTCACCCAGTACTGCAGTCGCTGGTCGAGGGTCAGCCGGGTTCGTGGGCTGAGCGGATTTCGTCGGAACAGGATCTCGAAACCCCCGGATGCCCAGCGCATCTGCTGTTTGGTGTAGTCCTCGATCGTCTCGGGAGCATTGCCGACCGCGAGCGTCACAGGGATGTAGACCGACTTCCAGCCGTTTTCGTGCAGGCGGAGGGAGGTCCAGACATCCTCAGACTTCGAATCCGTGCACATGCCGCCGACCTCGAGCACCGCCGTGCGTCGGAAGACCACGTTCGTGCCGACACAGAAGGCAGCGTTGAACCGGTTTCGTCCGGGCTGGATGAATCGGTAGAACACCGACTGCATGAAGCCGGCCCCACGCGACACCAGGTTGTGCATGTTGCCGTAGGACTGCGGGGTCTGCACGAAGGCGACGGACTCGTCGACGAAAAACGGCACCGTCTCGTAGAGGAAGTCCTCTTTCGGCACGAAGTCTGCATCGAAGATCGCGAAATACTCCCCGGAGGTCAGCGAGAGGGCGTGATTGATGTTGCCGGCCTTCGCACCGTGGTTGGTCAGTCGACGGATGTAGCGAACCCCCAGCTCCGCGGCGAGCGCGCGAACAGCGTCACTTCTCCCATCGTCGAGCACCCAGGTGAGATGCTGGCCGCGCAGGTTCTGCACCGCGCGAACGGTGCGCTCGATCGTGTCGAGCGGTTCGCCGTAGACCGTCACGAAGACGTCGACGCTCGTCGGCCTCTCGTTGAGGAAGATCGGCCAGCGGTTCGGTGTCGCCTCGAGGCCGTGACGCTCGACCAACTCGGCATCGAAGATGCGTTCCTGGGTGTGATGGAAGGCGAAATCTCGCGGATCCACACCCCCCGACAAGATCGTCCACATCGTGACGAGGGCCTGCGAGACGAGAATCACCTCGGCGACGATGACGAGGCTGTAGGGGAGCCAGTCACCCCGGTTCGCCGGGTTGAGGAGGAAGAGCGTGTAGGCGATGATTCCCGCGGTCGCCACCAACGCGAACAGGAACAGCGACGGCGAATGGACGGCCGAGTTCTCGGCTTTCCTAGCAAGAGGAGCCTGTTCTGCGCGTCGCTGACCACGATAGGGACGGCTGTACGAGGGTTGCGTCATGGTGTGTTCTTCCGTTCCTGACCGGATCGACGGGGGTCGACCACCTGAGAGAAACCGGCACCTTCGGCGGGTGAGGGACTATCGGATTACTGCCACAGAGCTCACTTTTCCCTTTCGACGATAGCTACGTTTCGTTAGCCCGCAAGGGTATTCCGATGAGAAGGCTCTCATCTGGGTCGGCCGATGGAGGTCGGCTGCCGGAGATGTCGTGCGGGTCGCCAGGCAACGCGGCCGCGCCTCCGCCCGACCTACTTCGCGGCCAGTTTTCGCAGCGCAGAGCCCTTGTGCGCGGCCGACGCACCCGACTTCTCGGATTTCACG
>JANYGT010000266.1 GCA_025362355.1 Lacisediminihabitans sp.
GCCGCTGCACATCCACCTCTCCGAACAGCCCCAGGAGAACGCGGAGTGCCTCGCTGAATACGGCCTCACTCCGACCGGCCTGTTGCACGAACTCGGCGCGCTCACTCCGCGGCTGAGCGTCGTGCACGCGACCCACCTCACCGACGCGGACATCAAGCTTCTCGGCAACGCCGGGGTGACGGCCGTGTTCTGCCCGACCACAGAGGCCGACCTGGGCGACGGGATCGGCCCGGCGCGCCGCCTGGCGGATGCCGGCGCCCGGCTTGCCCTCGGATCCGACCAGAACGCGGTCGTCGACCCGTTTCTCGAGGCCCGCGGCCTCGAGGCCGGCGAACGTCTCGCCTCCGGTCGGCGCGGCCGCTTCTCGCCGCCAGAACTGACCGAGGCACTCACCCGCGGCGGCTACGCGTCGCTCGGGCTCGGGACCGGCGGGCTGCAGGTCGGTGCGTGGCTGGACCTCGTCGAACTCGACACCGCCTCGGTCCGCACCGCCGGCGCGGGTCCCGACCAGCTCCCCCTTGTCGCTACCGCGAGCGATGTGCGCCGCGTCATCGTCGGCGGACGTATCATCGCGAGCGACGGGCTTCTCGTGTCGCCCGCTGCCGACCCCGCAGTCCTGCTCGGTGCGGCCCTGCACCGGCTCGACGACACCATCGACCGCACGAACCCGGCCCGCCTGATCCCGAAGGAACGCGCATGACCTCCGAACTGATCACCGATATCGGCGAGCTGAGCACGTTCGCCGACCACGAGGACCGTCGCGCGAATGCCGCGCTCGTCATCGAGAACGGCAGGATCGCCTGGATCGGCGACGCCGAGCATCCGCCCGTCGCAGATGTGCGCACGAGCGTCGGCGGGCGGGCCGTGCTGCCCGGCTGGGTGGACTCGCATTCCCACCTCGTCTTCGCCGGCGACCGTTCGGCCGAATTCGAGGCGCGCATGGCCGGCACAAAATATGCCGCCGGCGGCATCAGTACCACGGTGAACGCGACGAGGGCCGCGACGGATGCCCAACTCGAGTCCAATCTCCGAGCCTTGCGCGACGAGGCGCGGGCGCAGGGAACCACCTTCCTCGAGACCAAGACCGGCTACGGCCTCGACGTGGACACCGAGCGCCGCTCCGCCGAGATCGCTTCGCGCGGAGCGGACGTAGTGACCTTCCTAGGCGCGCACCTGGTTCCGGAGGGCATCAGCGCCCGCGACTACCTCGACCTCGTGACCGGCCCCATGCTCGCCGCCGTCACCCCGTGGGTCAGTTTTATCGACGTGTTCTGCGAGCGCGGGGCGTTCGACGTCGAACAGGCCCGCGAGGTCCTGCTCGCCGGCCGGGCGGCGGGGCTCGGCCTGCGGGTGCACGGCAACCAGCTCGGCCATGGCGGAGGCGTCGCCCTGGCCGTCGAGCTCGGGGCGGCGAGCGTCGACCACTGCAACTACCTGACTCCCGCGGACCTCGACGCCCTGGCCGGGTCGGACACCGTGGCGACCGTGCTGCCTGCCTGCGACCTGTCCACCCGGGAACCGCTCGCGCCGGCCCGCGCGCTCCTCGACGCGGGCGTCACCGTCGCGATAGCGACCAACTGCAACCCCGGTACCTCGTACACGACCTCGATGCAGTTCTGCATCGCGACGGCCGTGCTGCAGATGCACCTGACCGTGGAGGAAGCCGTGCGCGCGGCCACTCGAGGCGGTGCCCGCGCCCTCGGGCGTGACTCTGGGGCGGATGCCGTCGGCTCGCTCCGGGTCGGCGGTCGCGCCGATCTGCAGGTGCTCGATGCCCCCTCGATCTCGCACATCGCCTATCGACCGGGGGTGCCGCTCACCGCCGCCACCTGGCTGCTCGGACAACGCCTGCCCCCGGCGGTGACCCGTGCCGCCCGTGCAGCCTTCTGACGCAGTCTCCCGCGCGAGCGCCCGGGTTCCCGTCGCCTGGCGCAATGGCAGAGGCTGGACCAGCACGGTCGCCGTGGCGCCCCCTGCGGCGACGATGGACGAGTTCGACTGGCGGGTCAGCATCGCGACGATC
>JANYGT010000270.1 GCA_025362355.1 Lacisediminihabitans sp.
TCGACCTGCTGGGCGTGAAGTAGTCCGACCTCAGTTCCACGGAAGGGCGACGGTCTCGACGACGTCGCCCTTCTCCGCGCCATCCGCAGGCACGACCAGCACGCCGTCGGCCTGCGCAAGCCCCCGCATCATCGCCGAGCCGTGCCAGGCATCCACCACCGCCTCCCCGGCTACGAGCCGGTAGGGCATCAGCACCGAGACGCCGTCCTTTCCCAGTAGGTCTTCAGCACTCATCGCGCTGCCGAGCGTCGGCTCTCGGCGCCCCGCAAGGCCTGCGATCAGCGGCGCGACGACTGTCAGCACGCCCATGATCGCGGCCAGCGGATTGCCCGGAAGCGCGACGACGTACCGGCCATCGGGCAACTGGGCCAGCATCGTCGGGCCGCCCGGGCGCATCCCGATGCCATCGACGAGCATCCGTGCATCCATTTCTGCGAGCGCCGGCCGGATGTGGTCGACGGCGGAGTCGCCCGTGCCTCCCGTCGTGATCACGACCTCGCCGGCACCCGAATCGGCGCCGATGGCCGCAACCGTATCGGCGAGCGAGTCGAGCACCCGCCGCGAGGATGTCGGCACGGCCCCGAACATCCGGAGCAGCGCCGGAAGCTGCGGGCCGAAACTGTCCCGAACCATTCCCGGTGCCGGGATACCGCGCTCGACCACCTCGTCACCGGTGAACACGAAGGCGACGCGCGGGCGGCCGAACACCGCGAGCGTGTCGTAGCCGCAGCCCGCTGCCAGTGCGACATGGGCCGGATTCACGGTGACCCCGGCGGCGATCACCCGCTCGTGCCGCAGTGCTTCGCGCCCGGGAAGCCTGATGTGCTGGCCGGGCGACGGCTCGCCTGACTCGGTCGTCAACACGCCGCGGTCGACGATCGCATTCTCCCGACGGAGCACGCCTGACGTTCCGCTCGGGATGAGACCGCCCGTGACGATGGCCGTGGCAGTGCCGTCCCCGAGAGGAATTCCGCCCGCAACGATCCTCCACGGTCCGTCGCCGCACACCGCCCACCCGTCCATGGCGGATGACGCGTAGTGCGGCACATCATGAAGGGCGAGCACGTCCTCCGCGAGCACCCTGCCGATCGCGTCGGCGAGGTCCACTCGCTTGGACGGGAGAGTGGATGCCGCGGCAAACGCCGCCGCCCGCGCCTCATGCCACGAGAGCCGCCCGATGGCCACGTCGGTGCGCTGTGTCCCGTTCGTGAGACCGGCGGTCACGAGTCATCCCGTTTCGAACGCTGCGCAGCCAGCGAAGTCGCGATTGCGGCGGCATCCGTGAATGCGGCACTGTGCTCGGTACCACCCGCGGCAGCCACCCCGGCCGCATAGCCGACGAGATACGTGGTCAGCGGTGCAGCGGGGCGCACGACCGCGTGGGCAGCCGTGCCGGCGATCGCGAGGATCGCGTCGATGTCGACCGGCAGCCCCTCGAGCCCCAGTCCTGAGGCCAGCGTGGTCGCCCATCCGCGCAGTACGGATTCCTGGTCATCAGCAGAAGTGGTCATGGGGTCTCCAGCGGTTGGGGGAGCGGAATGCCGTGGAACCCGGCATCCATCGGCGTATCGATGTCGGCGAGCAACCCGTCGTCGATCGTGACTGTAGAGAGCTGGAGGTCGGACATCAGCGCCCGAAGCGAGAGATTCTGCACGGGGTGTGAGGCAACGGCCGCCTCGAGACTCGCACGCCGATAGACGCCGAGCAGCAGCTGACGGATGCCCGCAGAATCGACGGCGACAAGGCCGTCCGTCTCGGGTGGGCCCGTCGCCAGCAGCGCGTCGACCGCCCTATCAACAAGGGGGACGTCGCAGGCGACCACGACGACGAAGTCGGATCCGGCGCCGAGTGCCGTCATACCGGCGGCGATCGCAGCTGCTGGACCGCCGAAGGGAGGATCCTCCCTCACTGAAAGAAAGCCGTCGCCGCCCGGACCGACGATCACGACCCGCTCAGCCCCCGACACTGCATCGATCGCGCGAGCCAGAAGACTGCGCCCCGCAAAGATCAGCGCACCCTTCGACACCCCGCCGAGACGGGATCCGCGTCCGCCGGAGAGGATGATCGCGTCGAAGAGCATGATCGTCACCCTACGCCGCACGAGGAAGCCGGCCAGGGTCCTGCGGATTCGCCCGACCCTGGCGCTCCCGGTTGTGGATCGCGCGGTTCGGGGTTGACTATGGAGCATGGGCAGAATCACGGCACGTCGACGCATCACCCGCATCACCCTCGGTTCAGACGACGGTGAAACCAGGATCTCGCGCAGCGAAGACGTGCTCGCGGTCGAAGAGCCACTGGAAATCCGGGTCGGCGGCAAGGCCCTCGCCATAACGATGCGCACCCCGGGCCATGACTTCGATCTTGCGGCCGGCTTCCTCGTCTCGGAGGGCGTCATCTCGAACGGCGACCAGTTCGCCGCCGCGCGCTACTGTGCCGGGGCGACCGTCGACGGCGAGAACACCTACAACGTTCTGGATGTCACCCTCGCCCAGGGCGTCGCACCGCCCGATCCGAGCCTCGAGCGCAATTTCTACACCACGAGTTCCTGCGGGCTCTGCGGTAAGGCGAGCATCGACGCCGTTCGCACCATGTCCGCCTACACCGTCGCCGACGACCCGCTCACGATCGACGCCGAACTGCTCGCGTCTTTCCCCGACCGTCTCCGAGCCGGCCAGGATGTCTTCGAGAAGACCGGCGGATTGCATGCGGCCGCACTCTTCGACGGCCGCACCGGCGAACTGATCGTGCTTCGTGAGGATGTCGGCCGCCACAATGCGGTCGACAAGGTCATCGGCTGGGCGGTCAAGGAGAACCTGCTCCCGCTGAGAGGCATGGTGCTGATGGTCTCCGGCCGAGCCAGCTTCGAACTGACGCAGAAGGCGTCGATGGCGGGAATCCCGCTGATGGCCGCTGTGTCCGCACCCTCATCCCTCGCCATCGAACTCGCCTCGGAGGTCGGTCTGACGATCGTCGGATTTCTCCGCGGACGTTCGATGGTCGTCTACTCAGGGGAGGATCGGATCACCACGACCGAAACTGCCCATCACACATCCACAACGAGAGAGGCGGTCTCGCTGTGAGTCGCATTCCGAAAGACGGCAACACCGAGTACCCTGACCTCACCGTCGACGAGCCGGAGAAGTGGGCCGTCGGCATCCCGGCCATCTACAGCTCGATGGAGCCGGCGCTTCTGAAGATGGGCGCGGCGCGCACCGCGAAACTCCTCACCACGATGAACCAGAAGGGGGGCTTCGACTGCATGAGCTGCGCGTGGCCCGACCCCGACGAGCGCAAGGTGCTCGAGTTCTGCGAGAACGGCGCGCGGGCGGTCACCTGGGAGGCCACACCGGTCACCGTCTCGTCGTCCTTTTGGAAGGAGCATTCGGTCACCGACCTGCTCGGCCGCTCGGAGTACTGGCTCGGGATGCAGGGCCGTCTTACCGAACCCGTCTACAAGGCCCCGGGATCCGATCACTATGTTCCGGTGAGTTGGGACCAGGCGATCGCGATCGCCGCCGATAAGCTGAAGGGGCTCGATTCGCCGAACCAGGCAGCTTTCTATACGAGCGGCCGCACCGCCAATGAGACGGCCTTCGTCTACCAGCTCTTCG
>JANYGT010000033.1 GCA_025362355.1 Lacisediminihabitans sp.
CTCGGTCAGCGGGTAGGACGAGACGACGGCGACTCGCGATGCGCCGCCGACATTCAAGTTGACGCTCACGCTCTCGACGCCGCCGAGTTCGGAGACCTCCTCGGTGACGCTCGCGACACAGTGGCTGCAGGTCATCCCCTCGACGAGGTAGTTCTCGCTGAATGCTGCGGCGCCGGACTGGGTTTCGTCGGTCATTTCTTACTCCTTGATGTAATGGTGGATGTCTCGGTCACGACCGCACGAGGCGCGCGATCGCGGCGGATGCTTCCTTGATCTTGTCGTCGGCCACGGTGCCGCCCTCGCGGGCGGCCTCCGCTACGCAGTGGGCGAGATGGTCCTCGAGCAGGGCGAGCGCCACATTCTCGAGGGCCTTCGTCGCCGCCGACACCTGGGTCAGCACGTCGATGCAGTAGGTGTCTTCCTCGACCATGCGATGGATGCCCCGCACCTGTCCCTCCGCGCGACGGAGTCTCTTGAGGAGATCTTCTTTATTGCTGGCGTAACCGACCATGTGACGGCCTTTCCTTGATACCCCTTGGGGGTATTAAATCTACGAGGGTGCCCGAGGGAAGTCAAAGTGGGCAGGGGGCTAACGGCGATGCCCGACGAGGGCATCCTCCCTGTCACGATCGTCCGCTTCCGGTCGGCGGGGCTGCTCGGTGAGGGGTGCGTTCGCGCTAACCTCCGGGCGAAGATCGAGACGGCGGAGCAGCTGCGCATTGAGGGCCACGACGACGGTCGACGCCGACATGAGGAGTGCGCCGACGGCCATCGGCAGGATGAATCCGATCGGCGCGAGCACACCCGCTGCCAACGGCACGGCGATCAGGTTGTAGCCGGCCGCCCATCCGAGATTCTGCTTCATCTTGCGGTAGGTCTTGCGCGAGAGCTCGATGACCGAGAGCACCGACCGTGGGTCGTCGCTGGCGAGGATGACACCGGCCGATGCGATCGCGACGTCGGTTCCCGCACCGATGGCGATGCCGACATCCGCCTGGGCGAGCGCCGGCGCATCGTTGACGCCGTCACCGACCATGGCGACGTTCCGCCCCTCATGCTGAAGCTCGATCACCTTCGCCGCCTTGTCCTCCGGGTGCACGCCGGCGAACACCCGATCGATGCCGAGCTCGGTCGCGACCGAATGGGCAACGGCTTCGGCGTCACCGGTGATCATGACGACCTGGATGCCGAGGGTGTGGAGTGCATCCACGGCCTGGCGGGATTCCGACCTGATCTCATCGGCCAGCGCCAACGCGCCGATGATTTTGCCGTCTCGCAGCACGTGGAGGATGATCTCGCCATCCTGCTCCCAGGCCGACGTCTCGGCCAGCGGTGCTTCTCCGTGTGCGGCGAGCATGCTCGGCCCCCCGACGCTCACCGAGGTGCCGCCGACGATTCCGGTGACCCCCACAGCGGTCGAGGCCTCGATGTCGACAGCTCGCGGAACGGTGATTTCCCGAGAGCGTGCGGCCGCGATGATCGCCTTCGCGAGGGGATGTTCGCTGTCGCCCTCGACGGAGGCGGCCGCAGCGAGCAGCTCCTTCTCGGAGACACCGGGTTCGACAGCGATCCTCGACACGATCGGTTCGCCCTTTGTCAGCGTTCCCGTCTTGTCGAAGAGAACCGTGTCGACCGTTCGCATCGACTCGAGCGCAAGCCGGTCCTTGATCAGCACGCCGCCCTTCGCGGCACGCTCCGTGGCGATCGAGACGACGAGCGGGATGGCGAGCCCCAGGGCGTGCGGGCAGGCGATCACGAGCACGGTGATCGTGCGGATCACGGCATCCTGTGGCGAGCCCACCATCGTCCACACGACGGCGGTGACGGCAGCGGACCCGAGGGCGAACCAGAACAGCCAGCCCGCGGCGGTGTCGGCGAGCCGCTGAGCCCGGGAGGAGGAGTTCTGCGCTTCAGTGACGAGACGCTGGATGCCGGCGAGCGCGGTCGCGTCCCCTACGGCGGTCACTTGCACGCGCAGAGCGTTGTCGGTGGCGACGGTACCGGCGACGACGTGCGCGCCCATCCCCCGGCTCACCGCTCGAGATTCCCCGGTGATCATCGATTCGTCGACGTCGGCCGTTCCCTCGATCACGTCGCCGTCGGCCGGGATCCGTCCGCCGGGTCGCACGACCACACGATCGCCGACCACGAGTTCAGACGGGGAGACGACGACCGATGTGTCGCCGTCGATGCGCTCGGCCTCATCCGGAAGCAGCGCGGCCAGCGACTCGAGCGCGGTTCCGGACTGGGCGAGCGAGCGCATCTCGATCCAGTGGCCGAGCAGCATGATCACGATCAGCAGTGCCAGCTCCCACCAGAAGTTGAGCTGATGGTCGAGCAGGCCGAGGCTCGATCCCCAGGACGCGACGAAGGCGACCGTGATCGCCAGCGCGATCAACAGCATCATGCCCGGCCGTCGGGCTTTCAGTTCGGAGACGGCACCGGTGAGAAACGGCCGACCGCCCCAGACATACATGACAGTGCCGAGCACGGGAGAGATCCAGGCCACGACCGCGAGCGCGGGGAGTCGGTATCCGAGGATCATCGCGAACATGTCGCTGAAGATCACGACCGGCACCGCTATCACCAGCATGATCCAGAACAGGCGTCGGAACTGGGCAACGTGATCGTGATGATTCATGGCTCGACAATATACCCCCTAGGGGTATATGGGAAGACTTCGGGGGATGGAGTGGATGCCGCCAGCAGCCCTCAGGCGGAGCCCAGATTCTTGAGGCGCTCGCGGTACTCTTCCGTCGTAAGGTCACCTTTGGCATACCGCTCATCCAGGATCTGGCGGGGAGTCTGAGCGCCCCCGGCGGGTGCCGACGGGCTGGGGTGAATCAGCGTTGCCGGGTGAGTCGCTCGGCTCGGAATCATCCGGTACACGATGATGACCGCGATGACGACGAGAAAGAGAAGCCCGACACCGGCAAACCAGCCCCAGCTTCCGCCCATCATGTTGTAGTCGTTTCCCCACATGGTCGCATCTCCTCGCTCTCGCTGAACCGTCGGTTTATCGGCTCCTAGTCCATGCTCAGGGTGCAGCGCATTCGGGCACAGAGTCTTTGGTCCCGGCCGGCGGTATCCCGGCAGACGACTCGAGCTCGGCCACTCTTGCGGTTCAGTAACCAAGCCATTACGGTAACAACACAGTTACTGACCGGCGGGACGGGTGCCCGACCGGAGAATCGAGACGAGAATGCCGCCCGAGACCGCTGCTGCCGGCGATCCGTTCGATGCTCTCGCCGACGGCAACCGTCGCGAGATCCTGAGACTCCTCGCGGAGCGGGCGCGACCGGTGCACGAGCTCGCGGCGGCCATGCCGATCAGTCGCCCCGCCGTATCGCGGCACCTGCGGCTACTGAGCGAGGCCGGGCTGGTCGCCGAAAAACGCGAGGGTACCTCGCGGATCTACTCGCTCCGCCACGAGGGCGCCGGAGCCGTTGAGGCCTATCTGGAGAAGATCTGGGGCGACGCCGCACGGCGATTCCGGTTCATGGCCGAGAACACGGAGCCGCCGCGATGATCGATCCCCTCCGCATCAGCATCGACGTGGCCTGCTCGGCCGGACACGCCTTCCACATCTGGACCGACCGCATCGACAGCTGGTGGCCCCGCGATCACACCGCGACCAACATCGACGGCTCGTCGATCGTGCTGGAGAAAGAGGTGGGCGGACGACTGTTCGAGCGCACGCCCGACGGAGCGGAACATCTCTGGGGCACTGTCACGTCCTGGCAGCCACCGCAGCGATTCGGCTACACCTGGCACATCAGGAGGGACGCGGCTGACGCGACGGATGTCGACATCCGGTTCGTCCCCGTCGGAGACCGCGCCCGCATCGATATCGTGCACACCGGCTGGGAGCGCCTCGGCGCCGACGGGCCGCACTGGAGAGACCTGAACCGTGGTGGCTGGGACGGCGTGCTGCCCCACTTCATCGCTTTCGCCGAACCAGAAGCAGATCGAGAATAAGGAGCAGGGAAATGACGGACGGAACCAAAGAAACCCCGTGGCACCTGACCACCGCGCCGGGCTCATCGAACTACGACATGTTCATCGACGGTGATGAACTCGTCTGCGTCGTCGGCTCGACCACGTTGAAATACCACGCCAGGGCGATCGATGACCTGCACGCGTGGCTGCTCGAGCAGGGCGAGTGGGTGCCCCTCGGAGCTGCCGACGAGCTGAAGCCCGTCGTCGAGGGAACGGTCGAAGCCTGGGGTCGCTCCGAAGCCAATCCGGTCGGCGGATGGTACGGACTCCGCAAGGGATATCGAGGACGATTCGGGATGTATCTGCCCCCGCTCCTCGAGCATCTCGGGCTCGCCGAACTCACGCACGACGCCCGCAACAACTCGGTGCGAGCACTCCCTACGCCGACTTCTTCGTGACGGGCTAGTTGGGCGCGGTCACAGTCGCCCACTCGGTTGCGATCATCGTCTCCGTCGTAGACAATCGCGCTCGTGCGAGTTAGAAAGAGGTACCGCACACCCGGTTTCTGCACGACAGGAGTTCGATGAAGGCGACCATCGTCGGCGCGGGGCCGATCGGCACTCTCTCTGCCATCGCGCTCGCCCGGAAGGGATTCGAGGTCGAGATCGTCGACCGGGACCCGGGCCCACAGTCCGACGAGAGCTGGCGTCGGCGCGGGGTGATGCAGTTTCATCACCCGCACGTGTTTCGAAAAAGAGTCCATGGCTTCCTGGCCGACACAGCACCCGACGTGTGGGACTCGTTGATTGCCGCCGGCTGCATCGCCGCACCGATGTCCGGCGCCGACGAACCGACCGTCGCGTTGCAGAGTCGACGGGAGACCTTCGAACGTGTGCTGCGAACGGCACTCGTCGGTGAGCCGGACGTGACGCTCCTGATCGGCCACGTCGATGACGTCGTGGTCAGCGACGCCCGTCTCAGGGGAGTCATGGTGGATGGCGAGCTGCGGCCTGCAGATGTGGCGATCGTCGCGGCCGGGCGCGGCAGCCATCTCGGTGACGCGCTGAGACCAGCCGGTGAGCTCTCACACTGCGGAACGTCGTACGTCTCGCGGATGTACCGGGCCCTCCCCGGAGTGCATGTCCCGGTCAGCCCGTTCCCGCTGGCCACTCGAGGCCCCGGATATCTCGCCGCCATGTTCCCCCAGGACGACGACATCCTCACGCTGCTGATCCTCCGCCCGTGTGACGACGATGCCTATGTCCCGCTGCGCACCGCGGCCGTATTCGATCGGGTCGCCGCCGCCATCCCCGCCCTCGCGCCCTGGTCGGATCCGACGCGATTCGAGCCGATCGCCGCCCCGCTTCCCGGCCCGGAGCTCACGAACAGCTATCGGCGTCAGGCCGTGTGGGATGGCGTGGTCTCCGCCCCGGGCGTGTTCTTCGTCGGCGACTCCGTGCTGGCGACGAACCCGAGCGGAGGACGCGGCATCTCGACCGGGGTGGTGCAGATCGCGGAGCTGGTGCGCATTCTCGGGCAGCAGGATCTCGACCTCGCCGCCGCGGTTCTTCAGTTCGAAGCCTTCTGCGAGCGCGCGATGAAACCGTGGTTCGACGACCACGTCGACACCGACGCGAGCTTTTTGAGGGCGGTGACCGGCGGCGAGATCGACCCCGACGCATCCATCAGTTCCGACGTCGTCGTCGCAGCCCTTGACGAAGTACCCGGCATGGATGCCGCCGCCTTCGCCTACCTGAACATGGATGTGCTGCCGACCGCCCTCGACCCCTTCCGCGAAGACGTGAGGGCCGCATTGCGATCGGGGTGGCGGCCGCGCGCCGGATCCGGCCCGACGCGGGACGAACTCGACCGCCTCATCCGCTCGACAGCGTCCGCGTAACGACCGGCCGCGCTCAGACGGTCGACCAGCCGCCGTCCGACATCAGGATCGCGCCGTTGACGTTCGAGGAGTCCTCGCTGAGCAGCCAGCAGATGGATGCCGCGAGCTCATCAGCCTGCGCCGGCGCCGGGATCGTCGTCTGCATGATCGGTCCGAGACGCTCCCCCGCCCAGGCCGACAGGAACGGCGCCTCGATGTTGGTGATCACCGCGCCGGGGGCGACGGCATTGCACCGCACGCCTTTCGGGCCATAGAAGAGAGCGGTGCTCTTGGTGAGGCCGATGACGGCATGCTTAGACGCCGTGTAGGCCGAGCCACTCGCCCCGGCCCGGATACCGGCCTCGCTCGCGAGGTTGACGATGCGGCCGAAGCCCCGTTCGATCATGCCGGGCAGCACGGCGCGCATGGTGCGCATCTGCGAGGTAAGGTTGACGCGGAGCACGCGGTCCCAGACCTCGTCGGTCATCTCGGCTGTCGGGAGGAAGGCATCCATGATCCCCGCGTTGTTGACCAGTCCGTCGATGACGGGGCCGGCCGCAGCGACGAGGGCGTCGACGTCGGCCTGGTCGCTCACGTCGCCGACGACGGGGATCATCGAGTCGCCGGTGCACTCGGTGCACAGTTCCTCGAGGCGGGGGCCCGAGATGTCGGCGGCGATGACGCGGGCGCCCTCGTTGTACAGACGTTCGGCGGTCGCACGGCCGATGCCGCTCCCCGCCCCCGTCACGATGATGGTGCGGCCGGCGAACCGGTTCGGGATGGCGGGCAGTGTCATGTCGGTCGGCTTCCTTGGTGACAACGGGTGGCGAGCGCTCCCGGCGTGGGACGCTCGGCCACAGTCCAGCACGGCTCCCGTCGGCGCGTAAGGGACCTTCGACTCTGATGCCACGGAAAGCCGCGCCCGAGACTTGATATGCGGCCCGATCGGCCGCGGCAATGCAAGGGAGGCACGACCGTGACCATCATCGACAGTCCGCGGAAGGATGCTCGCGAGCACGAGGAGTCGCTCGGTGCCTGGCGAGGCTTCGTGCCAGGAGTCTGGCGCGATTCGATCGACGTGCGTGACTTCATCCAGCA
>JANYGT010000066.1 GCA_025362355.1 Lacisediminihabitans sp.
GCGTAGAGGCCGCGGCGCTTCGGCGAGGCGTGCTCGACGGCGACGAGGATGGATCCGCCCCACTCCCCGCCGAGGGATAGCCCCTGGATGACCCGCAGCAGGGTGAGAAGCACCGGAGCGAGGATGCCGATGGTGGCGAAACTCGGCAGCACTCCGATCAGCCCGGTGGCGACCCCCATGATCGAGATGGTGAGAAGCAGTGTGCGGCGGCGGCCGATGCGGTCGCCGAGATGTCCGAAGATGATCGCACCGAGCGGACGGACGATGAAGGACGACGCCAGCACGAGGAACGCCGAGATGGTGCCGGCGATACGGTCCTGCTCGGGAAAGAACAGCGGCGCGGAGAAGATGGCGCTGAAATAGGCGAAGACGTAGAAGTCGTACGACTCGAGCGACGTTCCGACGAACGACGCCCAGACCGCCTTCCGGGCCTTCTCCTGATTCGGAACGACGGTGTCGCCTGGAACTGGGAGTGTTGCGGTCACGGTGATCCTCGGTGCTGATAGGTCGTTCTCTTGCGCGGGCGTCACTGCGCCGGTGCAGTCGTCAACCCTAGCGAGACGAAAACATTCCCGGTCAGCGAGTCGCGAGATGATCGTCGGGAGCAAAACGACATGCCCGGGGAAGTCGGGACCTTGGGCCCTACCGCGCCGTCACCGGAGCGGGTGAGATTGGGCCATGACGGAATCCACGAACCCCCCGCGACGGATCTCGAGCCACTTCGTGGCGAATACCCAGGGCGCCCGCTACGAGGTCGTGCGGCCCGAACTGATGACGACGACCATCAACGCCGATGAGCACGACAGCATCGTGACGGATGCGGTCGGCTTTTCGGAAGACTTCCACCCGCGGTCGACTCGCACCGGACGGATCGTCGTCGGAGTCGATGGATCCGAGTCCGGGCGCCAGGCTCTCGACCGCGCCGTCGTCATAGCGAATGCCCTCAACACCAACCTCGAACTCATCGCCACCTGGCGGTTCGACAACGGCTTCGCCTACTTCGGTTCCCCTCAGTTGTCTCCGGAGAGCGACGCGAGAGCTATCGTCGCCGGTGCGGCCAGCGCGACTTTCGGCGGCGTCCTCCCCGACTGGGTGAGCACGCGTGCCGCCGCCGGCAACGCCGCCAACGTGCTCATCGAAGCCAGTAGGGGTGCAGACATGCTCATCCTCGGATGCCGCGGCCACGGTGGCATGACCGGGCTCCTGCTCGGCTCAGTGAGTTCAGCCTGTGCCGAGCGGGCCTATTGCCCGGTGCTGATCGTCCACTGAAGCCGATCCGGGCCGGCACGATCAGGCCGGAGCGGTGAGTTCGAGCGCGATGTTGTCGGGGTCCCGGAATTCGAGGATGAGGCTCGGGCCGATGTCCTTGATGCCCTCGTGTGGGATTCCGAGTTCGTCGAGGAGTCGCGCCGAGGCTTCGAGATCCGCCCGGGAGGCGACGGCGAAACTCACGTGGTCGAGCCCGACCCGGTCTTCGTCGAAGTGATCGTCGCCCGGTGCGACCGGCCGAAGTCCGAAGACGCCGCCGCCGAAGGTGTAGATCACGCCCCCGAAGACGAACGCGAGTTTGTCTTTCGTCTCCTGGTCGGCATCCTCCGGTGGGGCCTCGAAGGCGACGGTGAATCCGAAGACGGAGTCGTAGAACGCCCTCGACCGAGTGATGTCGGTGACGGTCAGGCGCAGGTGGGCATAGTCGAAGACGGGAACGGGCATGAGACCTCCAGAGTGTGAACGAGAGTCACGGTAGACCGCCGACGTCGACGCGCACACGATTGGGCGGAGACTGTCAGCCGAGCCTCACCCGCTGGGTGATGAGGTCGTCGGGCACCTCGGTGTGGGAGATCACGATCACCGTTCGACGGTCGTCGTTCGCCGCGGAGAGGATGTCGCCCATCAGCCGTGCCGCGAGCTCCGGGTCGACGTTCGCCGTCGGCTCGTCGAAGACGATCACCGGGAAGTCTGCGAGCAGCGCCCTTGCGAGGGCGAGGCGCTGGGCCTGGCCGCCCGAGACGAGCGATCCGCCGTCGCCGACCCGGGCATCCAGCCCACCGCGCTGGCGGGTCCAGTCGGCGAGGCCGACGCGATCGAGCACGTCGATGAGCTGCGCATCCGTCGCGGTGTCCCTGGCGAAGAGCAGATTCTGGCGGATGTCCTCGTCGAACAGGTAGGGCGTCTGCTGGCACAGCCCGACCGTGCTGCGCACGACGTCCGTCGACAATTCGCGAGCCTCCACCCCATCGAGCAGATAGCTGCCGCCATAGTCGAGAAAGCGCACGAGAACGTGGGCGAGGGTCGTCTTCCCGGCTCCGGACGCACCCTGGACGAGCACCCGTTCGCCGCGCTGCACCATCAGGTCGATGCCCGAGATCGCGGCCGAGGATTCGCCCGGCCAGGTCGCCGAGAGGCCCAGGAGCTGCACCGCGGGTGCCGCGAAGTGACCGTCGGGCGTGGTCGTGCGGGGGGTGTCGAGCGGGATCTCCGGCGGGATGCGTGAGGGGGTGACATCCGCGATCCGACTGGCGCTCGATCGCACCTGGCGCCATGCACCGAGGGCGAGCGGCGCCGTCGCGACCACGTCGAAGACCGCGAGGGGAACGAGGGCGATGACGGTCAGGGCCGGCCCGTTGAGCGCTCCGCTTGCGAAAGCCGAGACTCCGAGGAGCAGTGCCCCGACGGTCGTCAGTGCCGCGAGCGCAGCGAGGATCGCGGATGCCGCACCCGACCCGATCGCCCGTGCGAGTGTTGCGGACCGGAGCCGGGCATCCGCAGCCTCGAGTGTCGCGATCCTCTCGTCGACGATGTCGAAGGCGACGAGCACATCGAGGTTCGTGACGAACTCGAGCAGGCGATCGGAGAGTGCCCCGCGGTAGGGCGCTATCGACCGCTCGTCCCCACCGGCGATGGCGGAGTGCACGGCGATCGCGACGATGAAGGCCAAAGCGAGGGTCAGCGCGAGCAACAGCCCGGCGGCAGGTAGTACGAGGAAGACGCCGATCACACTCAGAACCGAGGTGAGGGCCGCGACGATCAACGGTTGGACGACGCGCAGCGGTAGATTCTGCAGCTCGTCGACGTCGCTCACGAGTCGGCTGAGCAGATCGCCGCGCCGGGTATCACCGAGGCCGTCGGGCGCGAGGGGGACGAGTCGACGGAACACCCCGACCCGTAGCGTCGACAACTGTCGGAAGGCCGCGTCGTGGCTGGTCAGTCGCTCGACGTACCGGGAGGCCGCCCGCGAGAGCGCGAAGGCGCGCACGCCGACGATCGCCGCGGAGAGGAACAGGATCGGCGGATGCTCGGCGGCCCGGGTGATCAGCCAGGCCGATACCGCGAGAAGTCCGACAGAGCTGAGCGAGGAGACGAGCCCGAAGAAGATTCCGGGTGCCGACCGACGCAGTGTCGGCTGGGCAAGCCGAAGCACGGCGCGGGTGCGGGCGTCGGGAAGGGTGTCAGACATGGGCGGACTCCGCGCGGTCAGACACGGTGGTACCGGCATCGAACGGGAGACTGGCGGCGGAGGCATCCCCGGCCGACGTCGGAGCGAGAAGTCGGAGGTGGTCGTCGGCGGCGGCGATGACGGCCGGGCGATGACTCACGACGAGCACGGTGTAGCCCTCGGACGCGAGCATCCGGAGTCCGGACAGCAGTGCGGCCTCCGTCGCGGGGTCGAGAGCCGCGCTCGGCTCGTCCAGCACGAGAACGGGGCAGAGCCTGTCGAGACAACGGTAGATGGCGCGAGCGGCGACGACCCGTTCGGCCTGGCCACCCGAGAGCCCGGAGCCCGTCGTCGAGACGCGCGTGAACGAATCGAGGTCGGGAAGCGCCGCGAGGTCGAGCGCCCGACGAATGAGAATCGGATCCGGATGAGGCGACCCGAGCGTGACGTTGTCGCGCACCGTGCCCTCGACGAGAGAGCCGCCCTGGCCGGCCCAGGCGACGAGTGCCCGTCGAGCGGCCGGGGAGGCATCCCGGTGGGTCCCGATCCGGATGTCGCCGTCGAAGGCAACGAATCCGAGGAGGGCGGCCACGAGCGATGACTTTCCGGAGCCGCTCGGCCCGCTCAGGACGGTGAGGCCGCCGGAGCGAACGACAGCCGAGAATCGGTCGACGGCCGGACGACCCTCGTAACGGATGCGCACATCCGAGAACACGAGGGATGCCGGGGCGAGCAACCCGTCGACGGGCTGTTCCGAGGGGGTGGGTACTGCCGACGGAGCCGAGACCTCGGCCGCCTCAAGGATCGCGAAGACGTCTTCGGCCGCCACGACACCATCGGCGGCGGCGTGGTAGTTCGCCCCGACCTGCCGCAACGGAAGGAACGCCTCCGGGGCGAGAAGCAGCACGAAGAGGCCGATCCCGAGGCCGAGACTTCCGTCGACGAGGCGGAGTCCGACCGAGACGGCGACGAGGGCCACCGACAGGCTGCCGATGAGTTCGAGCGCGAACCCGCTGAGGAACGACATCCTCAGCACCTTCATCGTCTCGACCCGGTACTGCTCCGTCAGCGCCTCGATGCGTGCGGCCTGCCGATGCTGGCGTCCGAAGATCTTGAGCGTCGCGAGACCGCCGATCAGGTCGAGGAAGCGGCTCGACAGGTTCGCGAGTGTCTTCCACTGCTGCCGCTGCACCTGTTGTGTGGCCATCCCGATGAGGATCATGAAGATCGGGATGAGCGGGAGGGCGATGATCACGAGGATGCCGCTGGTCGGATCCAGCAGGAAGATCGCGATGACGACGATCGGGGTGCTGACCGCCGTGAGAATCAGTTGCGGGAGGAAGAGCGAGAAGTAGTTGTCGAGCGCGTCGAGTCCCGGTCCAGCGGTCGTCACGACGTCGGCGCGGCTGCGAGACGCCAGCCAGCCCGGCCCGAGGCGGACGACCGCTCGGACGAGGCGCACCCTGAGCTGGCTCTTGACGCCGGCTGCTGCGCGGGCCGCGGCGGCATCCATGGTCCAACTCGTTGCGGCGCGCAGCAGGCCGACGAGACCGAGAAGGATGATCGCCGGGAGGACTGTATCGAAGACGGTACCGGCGATGGCGCCGACGATCGCCCGGGTGAGCAGCCAGGCGAACGTGAGGACCAGGCCGGTGCGGATGACCCCGACCAGCACGCCGGCTCCCAGGAATGCGCGAGAGGCACTCGCGTATTTCAGGAGGCGCGGATCAAGCGGGCGCATCAGCGCACTGTCACCGGCAGCGGCGGGAGTTCTGGCGTCGCGGTCACGTCGGGGATGACGGATCGCGTCACCCGCTTACGGAAGACCCAGTACGTGAAGGCCTGGTAGACGAGCACCACCGGGAGGAAGATCAGGGCGACCCAGCTCATCACCGTCAGCGTGTACGGAGTGCTCGACGCATTCGCGATGGTGAGGCTGTTCGCGACGTCGTTGCTCGCCGGCATCACGTTCGGGAAGAGGGTCGCGAACAGACTGGCGACGGCGATGGCGATGGTCGCCGCCATCAGAGCGAAGGCGATCCGCTCGCGTCCGCGCATGTTGGCGAGGAACGATCCGATCAACAGAACCGCGGCAACCCCGGCCATCAACCAGGAGGCCGGATGCCCGCCGGCGATGTTCGTCCAGAGCAGGAAGGCCGCCGCGACGACGATGGTGATCGCGCCGGAACGCAGTGCGAGTGCCTGGGCACGGACGCGCAGGTCGCCATCGGTGCGGAGCGACAGGAACACCGCCCCGTGCGTGAAGAACAGCAGGAGTGTCGTCGCGCCCCCTAGCAGGGCATACGGGTTGAGCAGGGTGAACAGTGTGCCGGTGAAGTTGTGGGCGGCATCCAGCGGAACGCCCTGCACGATGTTCGCGAACGCGACGCCCCACAGCAGCGCCGGCACGGCCGAGCCGACGATGATCATGCCGTCGAACCAACTCCTCCAGCGCGACTCTGGCCGGTGGTGCCGGTACTCGAACGACACCCCGCGCACGATGAGTGCGAGCAGGATCAGCAGAAGCGCGAGGTAGAAGCCGCTGAACAGCGTCGCATACCACTCCGGGAACGCTGCGAACAGCGATGCGCCGGCGACGATCAGCCAGGTCTCGTTCATGTCCCAGACCGGACCGATGGTGTTGATCATCACCCGGCGATCGATCTCGTCGCGCCCGAGGAACGGCAGGGCCATGCCAACCCCGAAGTCGAAGCCGTCGAGTACGAAGTAGCCGATGAAGAAGAAACCGACGATCCAGAACCAGAGAACTGAGAGATCCATGATGTGCTCCTAAAGACGACGGGGACTAGTAGACGGTGACGCGGGGAGTGGATGCTTCGGCATGGTCCGCCTCGCCGGGCACCGGGATGGCCTCCGGTCCCTTCTGGGCCGCGCGCTTGAGCAACCGGAACTCGACGATCGCGAGCACTCCGTAGATCGCGGTGAAGGCCACTATCGAGATCAGCACATCGAGGCCGGTCAGTTGCGGCGACACCGCATCCTTCGTCTTGAGGAGGCTGAACACGATCCAGGGCTGCCGGCCCATCTCGGTGAAGATCCAGCCGAAGATCATTGCGGCGAGCGGAGCGGGGAAGGCCCAGACCGCGATGCGCCAGACCAGTGGGTTCGTGGGCATCCGGCCCTTGCGGGTGAGGAAGAGGCCGACGATCGCCATGATGACGGCCAGGATGCCGAGTCCGATCATCCAGCGGAACGCCCAGTAGGTGATCCAGATGATGGGGGAGTAGTTGCCGGGGCCGTACAGCGTCGTGTACTGGGCCTGCAGCTCGTTGATGCCCTGCACGGTGCCGTTCAGCGTGTGGGTGGAGAGGAACGAGAGGAGATACGGGATGCGGACGGAGAATAGTTCGCTGATACCGTCCGGCGTGCCGAGCGTGAAGATCGAGAAGGAGGCGTCCGCACCGGTGACGGTGTTGTAGGCGGCCTCGGCCGCTGCCATCTTCATCGGCTGGGTCGACTCCATGACGAGACCGAGCTGGTCGCCGGTCGCGACCGTGGCGACGCCCGATCCGACCATCGTCCAGAGGCTGAAACGCAGCGCCGGGCGCATCGTGTCGAGGTTGCGTTTGCGCTTCAGGTGCCAGGCCGCGATGCAGATGATCAGGGCAGACGACACCATGAATGCAGCGGCGATCGTGTGCGGGAACGAGGCGAGCGAGACCTTGTTGAAGAGCACGGCCCAGATGTCGGTGAGTTCGGCCCGGCCGCGAGCCTCGTTGATTCGGAAGCCGACAGGATGCTGCATGAACGCGTTCGCCGCGAGGATGAAGTAGGCCGAAAGGATGGTGCCGGCCGCCGTGAGCCAGATCGTCGCGAGGTGCAGACCCCGTGGCAGTTTGTCCCAGCCGAAGATCCAGAGTCCGATGAAGGTCGCCTCGAGGAAGAACGCGGCGAGGCCCTCCATCGCGAGCGGAGCGCCGAAGACATCCCCGACGAAACGGGAGTACGTCGACCAGTTCATGCCGAACTGGAACTCCTGCACGATGCCCGTGACGACGCCCATGGCGAAGTTGATCAGGAAGATCTTTCCGAAGAACTGGGTGAGCTGGAGGTATTTCGGCTTCCCGGTGCGGTACCAGGCGGACTGGAAGACCGCGGTGGTCGTCGCCATGCCGATCGTGATCGGGATGAACAGGAAGTGGTAGACGGTTGTCAACCCGAATTGCCACTGCGACAGCACGAGGGGATCGAGGAAGCCGTTCATGAGGATGTCCATTCCGAGACGTCGTGGAGTTCGCTGCCAGAGTATTTTTCTTCGGAAACCGGCACCGGGACCTTGGTCCCGATCTCCGCCTGATCGTCTCCGTGAACGATGAGCGTCGGTATCGCGAGGTTGAGCAGCACATCGTGGCTCACCGATCCGAGCGCGTTCTGCTCGATGCCGTGGCGACGAGAACTGCCGATGACCAGGAGGTTCGCCGTCGTCGATGCGTCGACGAGCGCCTCGGCCGCTGCCCTTCGCATGCTGCGGCAGCGCACGACGAGGGCCGGGTGGCTCAGGTGAACGGCCGTGACGGCATCCATCATCAGGTGCTCGGCCGAGGCCTGCTGCCTCGCTTCGGCCTCCGAGAGGGCCCCGGTGTGATCGCCGTGCAGATCGGGGAGTTTCCAGGCCCGCACCAGCACGAGTTCCTGGCTGCTCCGCTCCGCCTCATCGGCTCCGAACGCCACGGCGGCGTGGGATGCGGAGGAGTCATCGATCCCGACGACGATTCCCCGGCCGGCTGACGAGAAGGCTTCCGGGATGACGGCGACGGGTGAGTGGGCGCTCGCCGCGAGCTGGAGGCTCCGCGAGCCGAACGCGCGCCCGTGCAGAAATCCTGTTTTGTGGGTGCCGACGACAACGAGTTCGGCATCGAGCGAGGCGATGGCGAGCTCGATCATCGGATCGCCGCGAAGTCGGGTGACGGTGATGGGAACCTCCGGCATGAGGGATCGTGCATAGTCGGCCTCGGCATCGACCAGCCGGCGTGCCCCCCGTTCGACCTCGGCGAGCATCTCGGCCCCGATCGTTCCCCACTCGTCATCGAGCACCTGCACGAGGGTGACGGCCGAGCCGGTGGCAGCCGCACGGGTCACGGCCCAGCGCACGGCTGCGCGGCTCGGCGACGAACCGTCTATACCGACGAGGATGTTCGCTTTCATGAGATTTTCTCCGGACTGTTCAGCACGATTACAGCCTGAATCAGTCGACGGGGCCTGCACAGGGCCGAAGGTCCCCTCTCGACCCGTTGAGGGGGCACGGGGGTTAAGCTGTAGTTGCTCGACCAGGTTTGGTCGATACCCGCGCAGCCTGAGTACCACCAGGGATCACACATGGCAGCGGATGGCGCATCGCTCTCTTTTCCCGATGAAGCGCGGGGTCAACTCGACCGCGTTCTTAGCGAGCTCGTCGATCGCGCGGGCGACGTGATGAAGACGCAGGGTCGGCTCCGTGCCCTCATCAAAGCGAACCAGGCGGTCGTCGAACACCTCGAACTCGCGGTCGTTCTGACGAAGATCGTCGAAGCCGCCGTCGAGTTGGTCGGCGCCGAATACGGGGCCCTCGGCGTCATCGCCCCGGACGGTGCACTCGAACAGTTCATCAACGTCGGCATGACACCACAGCAGGTTCACGACATCGGCCCGCTGCCGACCGGCCACGGGTTGCTCGGGGCCCTCATCGACGATCCGCGGCCGATCCGTCTCGATCATCTCTCCGCCGACCCTCGTTCGTCTGGATTCCCCGCGGCGCATCCGCCGATGGACAGCTTTCTCGGGGTACCCGTCCGCGTGCGCGACGAGGTCTACGGCAACCTCTACCTCAGCAACCAGCCCAACGGGCGCTTCACCGTCGAGGACGAGCAGTTGGTCTCATCCCTCGCCGCGACGGCCGGCTTCGCCATCGACAACGCCCGACTGTTCGCCGAGACCCAGCGGCGTCAGGCCTGGTCGGCGGCGTCCGCGGAAATCACCGGCGCGCTTCTCTCGGCCGAGCAGGACGACTCGATCGCGATCCTCGTCGCGCGGGTGCTGATCCTCGCGTCGGCGGATCTGGTCTGCGTCGTGCTGCCGACCGAGGATCCGTCGATGCTCCGGATCGCGAACGCCCGGGGCGTCGACCACGACAGCCTCGAGGGCGTTCTCATTCCCGTCGAGGGGTCGCTCTCCGGCAGCGTGATCGAAGGCAAGCAGCCGCGGCTCGTGAACGATGGGGTCGGCGACCGTCTTCCGCTGACGGCCGGCCGAACCCTCGGGCCGATCATGGCTGTTCCACTCATCGCGGCAGGGATGGCGGAGGGAGTCCTTCTCGTCGCCCGCCTCAGCGGTAATTCGAGATTCACGGCCGCCGACCTCGAGATGGCGGCGAACTTCGCCGGCCAGGCGAGCGTCGCGATGGAGCTCGCCAAGGCACGGTCGGCGCACCAGCGGATGTTGCTGCTCGAAGATCGCGGACGCATCGCCCGTGACCTGCACGACCATGTCATCCAGCAGCTGTTCGGAACGGGACTCGAGCTGCAGAGTATCGCCGGCTCTCTCGGAACCGGCCAGGACTCGCAACGGGTCCTCGCCGCGGTGAACACGCTCGACGTCGCGATAACCCAGATCCGAACCGCGATCTTCGCGCTCTCGACGACACCGGTCGGCAGCGAGCCGACGGTGAGACACCGACTGATCGACCTCGCGGGCGAACTAGCCTCGACGCTTGCACACACCCCGCGCGTCGAATTCTCCGGGCCGGTAGACCTGGTGATCGTCGGAACCCTTGCCGACGATGTCGTCGCCGTCTGCCGGGAAGCGCTCACCAATTCGGCGAAGCATGCGAACGCGGAACATACCTCGCTCGCCCTCACGGTGTCGAACGGAGCGGTGCTCCTCGCGATCGAGGATGACGGGATCGGCCTGAAGGTCGACCCGAAAACTCGACGGAGGAGTGGCCTTGCCAATCTCGAACAGCGAGCAACCCGGCGCGGTGGCACCTTCACCTTCGACAGCGGCCCGGACGGTAGTCGGATGAATTGGACCGTTCCCTTCGATCTGGAAGTGGCATCATCGTGATCCGGATCTTTCTCGTCGACGACCACGAGATCGTGCGACGCGGCATCGCCGAACTCCTGAACGCCGAAGCCGACTTCGAGGTCGTCGGCGAAGCGGCGACCGCCGGCCAGGCCAGGGCGCGGATCGCGGCCACCCGGCCGGACGTCGCGCTGCTCGACGTGCGGCTGCCGGATGGAAGCGGCATCGATGTCTGCCGGGATGTGCGCTCGGCCGACCCGGACATCCGCTGCCTGATGCTCACCGGGTACGACGACGACGAGGCCATCTCCGCCGCGGTGCTCGCCGGCGCCTCGGGATATGTGCTCAAAGACATTCGCGGCAGCGGCCTCGTCGAATCGCTGCGCAAGGTGGCCGGAGGCCGCTCCCTGCTCGACCCGACGCTCACGCGCAAAGTGATCGAACGCATCCACACCCGCACCGACACCGATCCCCGCCTCGGATCGCTCACCGCCCGGGAGACGCAGATCCTCTCCCTGATTGCCGGCGGACTCACCAATCGCCAGATCGGTGTCGAACTCTCCTTGGCCGAGAAGACCGTCAAGAATTACGTCTCCGGGCTGCTCGCCAAGCTCGGCCTCCAGCGCCGCACCCAGGCCGCCATTCTGCACCTGGGTTCGCATCCGGCGGCTGAGGGCTGATTCGGCCGTTCGGACCCCGCGGGCTGGTTGCCTTCACCAATGTTGCCGTCACGGTGGCAACCATCGGGAACGTCCGGGCCGCAATCGAGCTGTGATCGAGTCGGGAGTAAATGCGACTTCTCCCGAGGCAAAGTCGCAACTACTCCCGAGTGGATGCCGCGCGCTCGACATCCCGCAATCGAGTCGGGAGCAAATGCGACTTTTCCCGCGGCAAAGTCGCAACTACTCCCGAGTGGGTAGACCGTGCGGGTGACCCTCGCAGTCTCGGGACCTTCGGCCCTGCCACGGGCAGCGGCGACCGACACAGTCAGTGATAGCCAAATCGGCTGGTTCGCTGCACTTGGCGAACACTCGACTGCGAAAGAAGAACGCCATGACGATCTCCCCTCTTCCCGAAGCACTCCCGGCTGAGAATCGCGCTGTGCTAAGCGCCCGGATTGATGGTGCGATCCGTGAATCGCACATCGTCACCACGCGTCCCGCACGCATTGCGTTGGCCGTTTTGCGATTGGCCACGGGCTTCATCTTTCTGTGGGCCTTCCTGGACAAGACCCTCGGACTCGGCTTCTCAACGCCGACCGAGCGCGCCTGGATCAACGGCGGAACACCAAGCCAGGGCTTTTTGAACAGCCCGGCCGTCACCGGCCCGCTCAAACCCTTCTTCTCCGCGATCTCCGGCACGACCACTGATGTGCTGTTCATGCTCGGCATGATCGCTATCGGAGTCGCCGTCATGCTCGGCATCGGGCTCCGGATCAGTGCGATCGCCGGCACCGTCATCATGATGTTCATGTATCTCGCCGAATGGCCGTTCACCGCGGGCACCGCGTCCACCAACCCCGGAATCGACTACCACGTGATTTACGCTCTCGCTCTCATCGTCGTCGCGGCGACAGCCGCCGGGGACACCTGGGGGATCGGATCCTGGTGGAAGCGCCTGACCGTTGTGCAGAACCACCGCTGGCTCGCCTGATCCCGCCGTCGCGATGCTGCCCCTTCCGGCGTATCCGACCCAGGGGCACCCCACGGCGGCCCGGACTTGATGCCAGGAGGGGCAGACTTGTCTCATGAAGACACAAACCCTGCTGAATTCGACCGCCGAAGTTCCCAACGTCATTCTCGGACTGATGCGGATCGAACCGCTATCCGACTCCGAGATCCGGGCCCTGGTGGGCGCCGCGATCGACACCGGCATCACGTTCTTCGATCATGCCGACGTCTACGGTGATACCACCCACGGATGCGAGCGACGGTTTGGAGACGCGATCACCTTCTCCGCTGCCGAGCGCGCGGCCGTCACGATCCAGTCGAAGGTCGGCATCCGGTCGGGATTCTGGGACTACTCGAAGGAGCACATCCTCCGTTCCGTCGACGAATCCCTCGCCGCCCTCCAGACCGACTACCTCGACCTGCTGTTGCTGCACCGCCCGGATGCCCTCGTCGAGCCCGATGAGGTCGCCGCGGCATTCGACACCCTCCACAGCACGGGCAAGGTGCGCCAATTCGGTGTCTCGAACCACACGCCGGGCCAGATCGAACTTCTCGCCGCCTCGCTGAACCAGCCTCTCGTCGTGAACCAGGTGCAGCTCAGCATCACCCACGCACCGCTCATCGCCGCGGGAGTCTCCGCCAACATGGCAGGCCTCGACCAGTCGATCGACCGCGACAACGGCATCCTCGACTACTGCCGCCTGAAAGGGATCACCCTCCAGGCCTGGTCGCCGTTCCAAAAGGGATTCTTCGATGGAGTTTTCCTCGGCGACCGGGAGAACTACGCCGAGCTGAACGACGTGATCGATGACCTCGCCAGCACCTACGCCGTGCCGCCTGCCGCCATCGCGGTGGCCTGGATCACGCGGCATCCGGCCAACATGCAGGTGGTGCTCGGCACAACCAACGTCGACCGGGTGCGGGACTCGGCAGCCGGTTCAGACATTCCCCTCACGCGTCCGGAGTGGTACCGCCTGTTCACTGCGGCCGGTCACGTGCTTCCGTAGCGGGGCGGCTCGGGCGGCTTCGACGGCATGTTCGGCCGCGGGTGGCGCTTCTGGTCGAGCTGATCCTGCGGGGCCTCAGAACAGCGGCGCCTTAAAACAAGGGCCAGGGCACGGCGGGCATCTCACCGTGGGGTGCGGGGAAGCGCGCGTCGCGCCGCAGCCGCTCGCAGCGAGCCGCGAAAGCCTCGATCTCGTCAGCGGTGAGCAACTCCGCGAGGGCCGCGCCGAGATTGCCGTCGAGTTGCGCGCACACCCCGTCGATCCCGGCCAGTTCGTCGGCGGTGAGCTGCTCCCCGAGCCAGCCCCAGAGCACGGTGCGCAGCTTGTGCTCGACGTGGAAGGTGAGCCCGTGGTCGACTCCGTGGCGATGCCCGTCCGCCATCGCGAGAACGTGGTCGCCCTTGCGATCGGCATTGTTCACGACGATGTCGAAGACGGCCATGCGCCTGAGCGCGGGGGAGTCCTCGTGGATGAGCGTCACGGCCCGGTCCTGGTCGTCCGTGCCGTCGAAGACGCGGCGCCAGCCCTCATCGGGCACCGCATCCGATTCGACCAGGTCCACGGCATCCTGGTCGGGATCGATGTCCTGCCAAAGCTGCACCATCCCCGCACCGAGCGGGCCGTCGCGCAGCCAGGTGCGGGGAACGATGTTCCAGCCAAAGGCCTCGGAGACCAGGCAGGCCGCGACTTCCCGGCTCGCGAGATCGCCGTCGGGAAAGTCCCAGAGCGCACGCTCCCCGGCGATGGGCTTGTAGACCACCACGGTGTCGGCGATGGTCGCGAGGAAGGTCGCGTTCGAGGCCGTGGTTATACGTCCGGTGATCTCGAGCTCACCGTTCAGGAGATCTGCATCCGGCATTGTCAGAGGTCGTCGGGCAGGGCGTGGACGTGCCCGTCCGGGTCCATCGGAGTGCCGCAGAGCTCA
>JANYGT010000079.1 GCA_025362355.1 Lacisediminihabitans sp.
GGCATTTCAACATCCTTCCAGCCTGCCCTCCCAGGGCAAGCCAACTCAGATGTCACCTATCCGTGCAGCAGACCCAAGAGCCTTACCTGAAGGCAACTTTCAGTGCGGTGAGGCGCGAAGGAAAGCTCGAGAATCTCGATCGCCAAACAGCCGTCCGCGTTTTATACGATCGCCTTCGCTCAGATCCTGCATTTCCGGGTGGAAGCGGGATGGATGCCTCCTGGTACCGCTACCTTCGCGCGCTGCCGCCCTTCGAGGAGGCGCGTTCCGACTCCAACGTAAGGGCGCTTCTTGCATACTTTGGAGTCATGTTCCGGAAGCCCCCGTGGTTTGCCGACATCGCGCATGTCGTTGTAGACGAGGCACAGGACGTGCACGCCATCGAATGGGAAATTCTCGGCAGGTTGGGCCCAAGTCAGGGTTGGACGATTCTCGGCGATCTAAATCAGCGCCGCACGGATCTCACATTTCGATCATGGAAGCCAGTCGCTACCAAACTCGGTATAGAAAATGACGGACATACGCCAATCGAGATACTGGAGCGCGGGTACCGATCGACTAGCTCGATCATGCGGTACGCAAATCAGTTGCTTGCGCGTGCCGACCGGACCGTCCGGTCGCTTCAGGGTGAAGGGGTCGAACCTAAGCGAGTGCGTGCCGCGCAGCGGGACAAACTGGCTTCTTCTGCGGTCGCTGAAGCCATCCTCTTGTTGAATCGCATCCCTGATGGGTCGATAGCGATAATCGCGGCCGCCACTTCACAAATCACAGCGGCACTACGCCAGGTCGGCTGGTCTGCTCAGTCCGAGGGAAGCCAGGTGTGGCTTGGACCTGAACGCGAAATCAGGCTGTTGTCTCACGACCAAGCCCGCGGGCTCGAGTTCGACGGTGTCATAGTCGTCGAACCGGCAGACTTCCCAGAGAATGAAGGTCGGCTGGGGTCTCTTTACACCTCTTTGACACGCGCAAACAAAGAGCTTGTTGTGGTTCATCATCGTGCTTTGCCAGCCGCTTTGCGCTCCTAAAACGCAGCGGCGGTGGGGTCTGCTGCCCGGCCGAGTATCTCGACATCGTCTTGGTGCCGGCTGGCTCACTCTTCTACCCGCTACCGCTTCTCTCTGATCCGGCTGATTGTGCTCATCATTCGCCGTCATCTCCTCCACCGCGGAGTCGTGAAGTCCAACTGAACTGGTCTGCTTTTTGCCCGAGGAATGTCGGTGGCTCCCTGTTGAATGGAGTCATGGAAGCAATTGCGGGCATCGATCCGCTCGACGAGATGATGGGCGATGCATTCGCCGACCTCGTCGACGCGATCGCTGCGGCTGACCACACCATTGCCGCGATCACGGCCGTGCGTGCCGAGCTCGTCGACCAGGCACGGCAATGGAGCGAGATCCATAATGCGGCCTCAGCGGCAGCTTCGTCATCGACTAACGGGTGGACTCCCGAGCGGGTCGCGCGTCGCGAACTCGTCACCGAGTTGGCCTGTGCATTGCGGATGCCGGAACGTGCGGCGGAGAACCTGATCGAGCAGAGTCGCTCGCTCGCACACGAGCTTCCGGCAACGATGGAAAGTCTGCGGCGCGGGCAGATCAGTCTCCGTCACGCACAGGTGATTATCGATAACGCTGATTCGCTTCCCGAAGAGAGTCGCGCGCAATTCGAGGCCGCAGTGATTGGTTTTGCCCGCAACCTCACTATCGCCCGTTTCGCCGCAAAGGCGCGGGTGGTGCGAGAGCGGATGCACCCGGACTCCATCGACGCAAGGGTTGCCGCCCGTGCCGAGGATCGCGAACTGGCCCTCGAACCCGCGCGCGACGGAATGGCGTGGTTACACGCTTATCTGCCGGCGGTAGACGCTCAGGCGATTTACCATCGCATGACCGACATCGCTCTCCGCGTGCGCGACGCTCAGTCCGCTGATGCCAAGAGTCCCGCCAGTGCCAAGAGTCCCGCCATTGCCAATAATCCCGCCAGTGCCAAGAGTCCCACCAGTGCCAATAATCCCGCCAGTGGCAAAGACGCCGATGGGGCCAGGGTACCGTCTGAAGTTCGCACGCTGAGCCAACTTCGGGTCGACGCGTTCCGCGATCTGCTCGTCCATGGCACTACGGATGATGCGACCGGAGGGCTTTGTCGCGGAATCGTCGCACGCGTGCTCGTTACCGTGCCAGCGCTCACGCTCCTCGGTCGTACTTTGGATGGTCGCACCCTCGACGGTCGCACCCTCGACGGTCAGCCTGCTGAGCCAGCTATCCTCGAGGGTTACGGTCCGATCGATGCGGACACGGCCCGCGAGCTCGCGGCCGGGGCGCCGAGTTTCACTCGCCTTTTGACTCATCCGGAGACCGGTGCGGTGCTTTCGGTTGGTCGAGATCGGTATTCCGTTCCGAAAGACCTTCGCAGCTGGCTCCGGGTGCGAGACGGCACCTGTCGATTCGTCGGGTGCGCACAATCGGCCCGCAGATGTGACATCGACCACACAGATGACTGGCAGTTCGGGAACGACACTGCGCACGACAACCTGGCACATCTCTGTCCGAAGCACCATCAGCTGAAACATCACACCGGCTGGAGGGTGGAACAGGTCGGCGGCGGGGTTCTCGAATGGACCTCACCCCTCGGCCGAACGTTCCGCACCGAGCCCGAAACACAGATCGACCCTGCTGGAATATCCGCCGCGTAGGGGCCGGCCCCGAGCTCGAGTCTCCGATGAACAACAGGCGATCAACAGGCGACCAACGGGAGATCAACAGGCGACCAACGGGAGATCAGCGGTCGCGCGGCTTGCCGGGACGACATCCCGAACCTTCGTCGCTGTGGCGGCGTCGGCTCCCACCCCGAGCCGCAACGGTGGATCGGAGGTCGGAAGCCCTTCGGGCGGATGTCTAGGCTTGACGTATGGCCACAGTCATCCTCGTTCGGCACGGACGCACCACCGCGAATGTCGATGGCATACTCGCTGGACGAGCCGCCGGAGTGCGGCTCGATGCGACCGGCCGCGACCAGGCGGCCCGCGTGGGCAAGCGACTGGCAGTCGTACCGCTGGTCGGCGTGGTGTCGAGCCCGCTCGAACGATGTCGACAGACCGCGCGATTCGTGTCCGACAACCAAACGGATGCCCCGGTGTCGCTGATCGAGCGCGGCCTCACCGAGTGCGACTACGGCGAATGGCAGGGGCAGTCGCTCAAATATCTAGCGAAGGAACCGATGTGGTCAGTCGTTCAATCGCAACCGTCAGCCGCGGTGTTCCCCGGCGGCGAGTCGATGGCCGCCATGCAGGCCAGGTCGGTTGCCGCTATCCGGCGACACGACGCCGACTTCGAGGAGAAGCACGGCCCGGGCGCCGTCTGGGTGGCAGTGAGTCACGGCGACATCATCAAGTCGATCCTCGCGGATGCCCTCGGGATGCATCTCGACCTTTTCCAGCGCATCAGCGTCGGCCCGGCATCCGTTTCGATCGTGCGGTACGGAGTCGGCCGCCCGAATGTCATCGGCACCAACACCGACTCCGGTGACCTCTCCTGGCTGCGCACCAGCACCCCGGTGATCGACGCGCCGGTCGGTGGTGGGGCTGGCAACCTCTGAGGTTGCAGCCAGAACCCGATCGTAGAATGAATTCATGCCTACCATCGTCCACGGGTTCGACTGGCCGGATCGGGTCGTCGTCGGCACGATCGGCGAGCCGGGCTCGCGATCCTTCTACCTGCAGGCCCGGGCAGGATCACGCATCGTCACCGTCGGCCTCGAGAAGGAGCAGTCGGCTCTGCTCGCCGCGAAGATCGACGAGATCCTCGACCAGCTGATGAGTCAGGACGACAGTTCGATCACCGTGCCGGCCACCACGCCGATTGAGCTCGTCGACAACGATCCACTCGAGCCCGTCGAAGTCGAGTTCCGCACGGGGGCCCTCGGCCTCGGTTGGGATCCGACGACGGCGCAGGTGGTCATCGAGGCGTATCCGGTCGTCGATGCCGACACGGGCGGTTCCGACGACGAATTCGGATCAGGCGAGATCACTGTCGAGCCGACAGAGATGCTGGTCGTGCGAATTCCGGTCGGCACGGCGCGAGCCTTCGCGAAACGAACTCTCGAGGTGGTGGGAGCCGGACGCCCGATCTGCCCGGTCTGCGGCACCCCCATCGATCCCGACGGTCACGTGCATTCTCTCCCCGGCGACGCCTGACCGTGAGCGAGGGGGATCTCCGCGATGATGACCTCGGAGGCCACGAGCTCGGAGGCGACGAGCTCGGAGGCGACGAGCTCGGCGACGACGACCTCGAGGCCGGTCCACTCGAGCTCACCGGTCGTATCACCACGGCATCCAATGCGACCTTCCTCGGAACCATCGGGAACACGGTCGTCGTGTACAAACCGGTCTCGGGCGAGCGTCCGCTCTGGGATTTCCCCGACGGCGACCTCGCGAGCCGGGAGGCTGCCGCCTACCTGGTCTCGGAATCTTTCGGCTGGAACGTGGTTCCCCGCACCTGGTTGCGTGACGGACCGCTCGGCACGGGGATGGTGCAGCTCTGGCAGGATGCCGATCCGGATCAGGATGCCGTAGACCTCGTCAGCGCAGACAACGTTCCCGACACGGGCTGGCGTCATGTCTTCGACGGCAGCGACGAGCGCGACCGTCCCGTGACGCTCATCCACGAAGACTCGCCCGTGCTGCGCCGAATGGCCGTCTTCGACATCGTCGTGAACAACGCGGATCGCAAGGGCGCACATATTCTCGAAATGGCGGACGGACACCGCCACGGCGTCGATCACGGGCTCACGTTCCACTCCGAACACAAGCTGCGCACCGTGCTCTGGGGGTGGATCGACGAGCCGCTCAGCACGGACGAGCTAGCCGGAATCGACCGGGTTCGCTCAGATCTCACAGGCCCACTCGGCGAAGCGCTCGCCGAATTGGTCACCCCGCTCGAGATCGCCTCCTTCGCCGCGCGGTGCGACCGCCTCCTCGCCGACGGGAGATTTCCCGGCCCTCGCGGTCGGATGCCCGCCGTGCCCTGGCCGATCTTCTGACTCGGCAGACCTAGCCGGCCCGGTAGCCCCAGCCGCGGCCGAACATGTCGTCGAATCCGCCCCCCGATGCGCCGAATCCGCCACTTCCCTGGCGCGAACCCAGGTACGAACTGACAACCGCCGCACCGAGGTCGTCGAGCTCCGGAGCGACGACAGTGCCGCCCACGCGCCTGGCCATCGAATCGATGAATCGGGCGAGGCCCGGATCATCGCCGAGCCGGAAGAAGGTCGTCTGGGCGCCGAGGCGCATCGAATTGTCGAGTTCACGAACGGCGATCGCCACGGTGACCGGATGCGGCGGATAGCTGAAGAAGACGTCCCCGCTGGCCTCGAGATGGGACGTCGGCTCCCCGTCGGTCACGATCAGCAGCACCGGCTGTGCGTTCGGATGCTTGCGGAAATGACGGTTCGCCAAAAGCAGCGCATGATGAAGATTGGTGCCCTTGTCGTATTGGGCGTCAAGGCCCGTGAGCCGCTCGACATCCATGACCTCCGCGTGTCGGCCGAAGGCGATCAGCTGCAGGTCGTCGCCGCGGAAACGGCTGGTGATGAGAGTGTGAAGTGCCAGCGCCGTGCGCTTCATCGGCACCCAGCGGCCATCCATCGCCATCGAGAACGACGTATCGACGAGCAGAGCGACGCAGGCCTGGGTGCGCGCCTCCGTCTCCTGCACCTCGACGTCGCCGATCTCGATGCGCACTCCGCCCGCGGTGGAGCCGCCCTCCCCCGCGGTCCTCGTGAGGGCGTTGGTGATGGTGCGAGTCACATCCCACGCCTCCGTGTCGCCGAAGGCCCACTCACGCGTTGCCCCGGAACGTTCTCCGGCCGCGCCGGACTGCCGGATGTCGCGGTTACCCTGGCGCCCCGACATCCGGTTCGCCACGTCCTTGAGCAGAGCCTTGCCGAGTTGCCGCATCGCCTTGGGAGTGAGCTTGAGTCGCCCGTCCGAACCGCGTTTCATGGCGCCGGAGTCGCGGAGTGCCTTCTCGAGTTCCATGAGCGTTCGCGCATCCACCGCGGCCTCATCGCCGAGCTGGCTCGCCAGTTTGTCGAGATCGACATCGTCCATGCGGGATCCGTTGTACGACTGAGCGAGCTGCTCCGAGAGCTCATCGAGGTCGGCGATGTCCTGGAACACGCCGGTACCGTCGCCGAGCCCCATACCCTCCTCGCCCTCCATGCTCTCGGATCCGCCCCAGTTCTCTCCGGGTCGGAGCGCTCTGAGGTTGCCGTCGAGCTGGCCGAGCGATTCCATCAGCTCCGGCGAACCGAAGGCCTGCTGGGCGAGAGCGTCGAGCTCGTCCCGCTGCTTCTGGGTCATCGAGTTGCGCATCCGCTGGGCCGCCGCGGCGCGTTCGGCGAGCGAGTCGAGCAGCTCGTCGACGTTGCTCGGCTTATCGGGGAAATAGTCGCCGTGCTTCTCCATGAACTCGTCGAACTGCTCCTGGGTGTCTTCGCCACGCTTGTGAGCATCGAGCAATTCATTGAGGTCGCCGAGCATCTCGTTGATCGCCGCGCGATCGTCGTCGGTGGCGTTCTCGAGCGCGTTCTTCATACCGGCGAAGCGCTGGTCGAGCATCTCGCGTCCGAGCAGATCCTTGATCTTCTCGAAATCGGCGCGGGCCTCCGGGCTCTTCCAGTCGTAACCGTTCAGCTCGGAGACGGCAGCCGCCGGGGAGGCCGGCAGATTGTCGAGTTGCATCTGGGCCAGCATCCGGTCGCTGTCGTCCATCTCGGCGTCTCGAGCGAGCTGCTTGCGCTCGGCGAGCACCGCCTTCTCGAGGAGTTCCCTGACCTCTTGAAGAGTGCCGTCGAGATTGTGTTTCCTGGTCAGTTCGCGCCGACGCTCGGCCACCCGACGCGCCAGGTCGTCGAGACCCGTCTGGCTCTTTCCGCCGCGCCGCAGGAATTCGCGCAGCGCGCTCTCCGGAGAGTCGCCTCCCATGACATCCTCGCCGATGGCGTCGAGCGCCTCGGAGATGTCGATGGGAGACGCCAGTGGATCCGGCCCGCCGTCGTAGCGACCGTAGCGTGAGGCGCGGCTGAGGCGGCGATTGGCTCTAGCCACGAGGGTCTCCGATACGGATATCGCTAGCCATAGATGGTCTCTCCCTCGCCGCTCTCCTTGCTGATGCGCCGCATGAGGTAGAGGCCCTCGAGCGCCAACTCGATGGCCCCGGCGCGCTGGCCGTCGTTCGTCGCGTCGAGACGCGCACAGATGTCGTCGTACAGCTCGGACTCGCCGAGGGACGGCAAGCCGGCGAGGAAGTCGCGGGCGGTGACCTGCTCGCCGGTGGTCACCATGTTGCCGTTCTCGATCGCCTCGACCAGGGTGCCGAAGTCGAGGCCGTGGAAGTGCGCCCGTACCGTCTCGGCGGTGGCGGTGCGCAGCAGATGGTCGAGGATCTCGTCTTCGCGCCCCTCCTCCCCCGACTCGAACTCGATCTTGCCGCCGAGCACGTCGACGGCCGTCTCGAGGTCGACCGGGCGGGCGACGGCATCCTCTTCGCCCTGGCGCGTCGCACGGTGGATCGCGGCCGCGGCGATCGTCTCGGCGCCGGCGATGGCGAAACGAGCACTCACTCCGCTGCGTTGGTCGACCGCACTCGATTCCCGGAGGGCGCGAGTGAAGCGGGCGAGGATCTCGACGAGGTAGTCGGGCACGTCGGCGACGAGCTCGGCCTCCTGGCGGATGATCGCGACCTCGTCGACGAGTTCGGTCGGGTAATGGGTGCGGATCTCGGCGCCGAAACGGTCTTTCAGCGGGGTGATGATCCGTCCGCGGTTCGTGTAGTCCTCCGGGTTCGCGCTGGCGACGACGAGCACGTCGAGCGGAAGGCGGAGTACATAGCCGCGGATCTGGATGTCGCGCTCCTCCATCACATTGAGCATCGCGACCTGGATGCGCTCGGCGAGGTCGGGTAGCTCGTTGATGGCGACGATTCCGCGGTGGCTCCTCGGGATGAGGCCGAAGTGGATCGTCTCGGGGTCCCCGAGACTGCGGCCCTCCGCGACCTTCATCGGATCGACGTCACCGATCAGGTCGGCGACGCTCGTGTCGGGGGTCGCGAGCTTCTCGGCGTAGCGCGCATCGCGGTGGCGCCAGGACACCGGAAGGTCATCGCCGAGCTCCGCGGCCCGACGCACGCTCGTCGTGGTGATCGGCTCGAAGGGGTGCTCGCCGAGCTCCGAGCCCTCGATGACCGGTGACCACTCGTCGAGCAGGCCGACCATGGTGCGGAGCAGACGGGTCTTGCCCTGGCCGCGCTCGCCGAGCAGCACGATGTCATGCCCGGCGATGAGTGCCCGCTCGAGCTGCGGGATGACGGTGGACTCGAAGCCGTGGAGGCCCGGCCATGGATTGCGGCCCTCGCGGAGGGCCTCGAGCAGGTTGTCACGGATCTCGACGCGGAGCGTCTTCTGCACGTGGCCGGAGGCGCGAAGCTCTCCGACGGTGGTTGGTGTCGCAGTGGTGGATGTCGGTGGAGTCACCTCGACAATTTTACCCCGGTCGGGTGAGGCTGCCGACGGTACTCGTGACTCTCTCAGGTCGCCCTGCTCGCGGCCGCGGCATCCACCCGCCTGCGCCCGACTGCGATCCAGTGCAGAAGCTCAGATCGAGGGGTCGTCGATCTCGGGAGACACCAGTTGGGGCTCGGAGAGGGCGGGGGCATCGAGCCACGATGCCGTCACGAGAATCGGGATGTGGTCGGAATCACCCTGCAGCAGCGTCTCGACGCTGTCGATGCGAAGGCCGATGGATGTCGCGAAGTCGAAGTGTCCGCGAAAGAACTTGTAGCGCGTGTACGTGCGGCGGTCGCTCAGAGACAGGTCATATCCGGTCTCCTGAACGGCGCGATTGAGCTTGTTCTGGAACAGCGGATAGTTGTAATCCCCCACCATGAGAGTCGGAAGCCCTTCGCCCATCGTGCGCAGCATGTCGTGGGCCGCGCGGATCTGGGCCCGTCGAAGCGAGTTGAGGGCGGTCAGCGGTGCCGCATGGAACGACGAAACGACGAGCTGACGCTGGGAGTAGTTGTCGATCAGCCGCGTGCCGATGACGCGCTCGTGTGCCGGGCGCATCACATGGTCGTGGAGCGATTTCTTGATCGCGAAAGTCTGAGTGTCGAGCGCGGTGAATCGCTCCTTGTTGTAATAGATCGCTAGGCCAAGGCGGTTGCGCTTCGTCGAATCGGCGAGTGTTAGGTTGTGGAGTTCGGCCGGCAGCATACTCGTGTCGGCCTCCTGCAGACACAGGGCGTCGAGATCGTTGTTCTCGGTCAGGGCGATGAGCTCGCCGCTGGCATGGTTTTCTCTCAGGTTGTAGCTGATGACGCGCATCGCTGTTCTCGCCAATCTTGTTTCGTCGCCATATCGCAGGCGTGTGCGGGCCGGGATCAGCTTAGGGCGACGGACTGTGACATCCGTGACCGTGCGGATCTCTGCAGCACTGACAGACCCGGTGCGTGGATGATTCGGCGCCGAGGGCTTGCGCGACTGGTGCCTCGGCCTACCGTGAGGTTCCATCACCATGAAACGGAGTGACATGAGTAGCACTGATACGGGCGGCACTGGCACGGGCGGCACTGGCACGAGCGGCACTGGCACGAGCGGCGAGTCCGCGTTCGAGCTGTACGGCGATGGAACGCTGCCGGAGGATGCCGACCTCATGGCGCCCAATGCGAAGCAGAGCACGCCGGATTCGACGGGTGCGGCATCCGATCATCACGACGCGGCATCCGAAGATCACGAAGATCACGAAGATCACGGTGATCACACCGAGCAGTTCAACGAGGGCGAGGCGGCATCATGACCAAAGAGAACGATCCCGTGGCGGCGGACATCGCCAGCCGCAACCCCGACACGGATGACGTCGTCGCGGGCGAGCAGGTGCTGGCGGACGACATCGACCAGCCAGAGCC
>JANYGT010000082.1 GCA_025362355.1 Lacisediminihabitans sp.
GGATACTTCGCCGCGTCGATCCCCGGCGTCAAGGTCGCGGCGTACATCGTCGGCGGCGGCTTCATCCTCGCCGGGATCATCGCGGGGGTCGTCGCGTGGCGGCGCAACCGGGTGGTCGCGCCCGTCGGTTGACTTCCCCGCCGAACATTGGGACGTTGCGGTGACAGTGGGACGGATGTGGCTGCCCCAACGTCACCGGAGTGGTTCAACGTCGTGCCGCGACGTGCCGCGACGAGCCGCGACGAGCTAGCGGCGGGGCTTCCGCGGACGGGTGCGGCCCGTGATCGGCTTCGGCTTGCGGACGGCAGGCTTGGGCGGCGGCTTCGGGGCGACCACCGGTTCCTGCGGCGAGCGGGAGCTGTTGGCCGTTCGACCTCGCACGATGCCGACGAACTCCTCGATCTCCGGCGTGGTGCGGTCGGCCAGCCAGGCGATCGCGATGCGCGTCTCCGCGGCATCCACGACCGGGCGGGCCACGACATCCTTCCGCGTGTTCGCGCGCGCGATCGACTGCGGAAGCAGCACGATGCCGCCGCCCGCCGCGACCAGTTCGACGGCATCCGCTGCGGCGAGCGCCGCGCTCACCCGGTCTTCCGCAGCAAGGTCGTCGAGGGTGAGGCCCGACGCGTCGGCGAGTGGATGATCCTTCGGCAGCACCACGACGGCGGCCTCGGAGTACAGCGGGATGACACTCAGCCCGTCGCCGGCGATCGGCAGTCGCACGAAGCTCACGTCGGCATCCCGCCGGTGAAGCACCGCGACCTGCGCGGCGGCATCGGTCGGAACGAATGCGAGCGGGATGCGCGGATGCCGCTCCTGCCAGGCCGTCGTCCATTTCGTGAGGGTGACCCCGGCGATGAAGGCGATCGTGAGACGTTCGGCGTCCACGGGCACCCCCCACTCATGCGCCGGACGGCGCTGTCGCCCACCGGTCGGCCGACGCGCTCAGGCTACGCTGGTCGCATGACGCCGGCGAAATCCTCCCAGACAATGAAGGCGTCCACCGCCGCCCAAAAACTCGGAATCTACCTGCCTGCCACTCCCGCGGAATTTCAGGAATCCGGGGTCACCCGCGACGAGTTCAACGAGCTGAGCGCGAATCCGCCGGAGTGGCTGGTCGAACTGCGGAAGACCGGTCCGCATCCGCGCGATGTCGTCGCCCACAAGCTCGGCATCTCGAACTCCGGCCTCGCCCGCAGCGGCGTGAGCGACGTCATGACGACCGACGAGATCCAGTCGCTGCTGCAGGCTCCGCCGGAATGGCTCGTGCGCGAACGCGCCGTGCATTTCGAGGTGACGGAGGAGAACGCACGGGTGAAGGCCCTCCACGCCTACAAGCGCTCCCTCACCGAGTAGCCGCAGCATCCGTTCCCCTGCGAAGCAGTTCCGCCTTCCGAAAACGCAGGACATTCTCGTTATTTCGAGCAAGAAGTGCCCCTTTTGCTCGGAAATGGCAAAAACTCCTGCGTTTCGGGTGGGGGGAGAGGAACCGCGGAGGGTGCGGTGGCACTGCGCGCCGTGGCGCTGCCCGCCGCCGATAGTCAATCCCCTGTGACGACGGGGTGCCGCGCGTACCGTCCGCAGCATGACCGACCAGTACACCTTCGATAACCCCGTCACCCGCTACGAGACCATCTCCCCCGACGCCGAACTGCAGCAGGAGCAGCCCGGCATCGAGAAGCGGATCGACCCTCGCCCCGACCTCGGGGAGTCGACCTACCGCGGTTCGGGCCGCCTCACCGGGCGCAAAGCCCTGATCACCGGCGGAGACTCCGGCATCGGCGGCGCGGTCGCCATCGCCTTCGCTCGTGAGGGAGCGGATGTCGCGATCTCCTACCTCCCCGTCGAGGAGGAGGATGCCCGGCACATCGTCGAGCTCGTCGAGGCGGAGGGCCGCACCGCGGTCGCGATCCCGGGCGACGTGATGGATGCCGCGTACTGCCGCGACCTCGTCGCGAAGGCGGTCGACGGGCTCGGTGGCCTGGACATCCTCATCAACAACGCCGGCAAGCAGCTCGCCGTCGAGTCGCTCGAGGACATCTCCGACGAGCAGTTCGACCAGACCTACAAGACGAACGTCTACGCGATGTTCCACATCACGAAGGCAGCGCTTCCTCACCTGAAGGCCGGCTCGACGATCATCAACACCACGTCGATCCAGGCTTACACACCGTCGCCGAACCTGGTGGACTACGCCTCGACGAAGGCCGCGATCAACACCTTCTCGAAGGCGCTGTCGCAGCAACTCGCGCCGAAGGGTATCCGCGTGAACGTGGTCGCACCCGGTCCGATCTGGACCCCGCTGCAGGCGACCGGGGGCCAGCCGCCCGAAGCGCTGCCGACTCTCGGCCAGGACACGCCGCTCGGCCGCGTCGGGCAGTCGGCCGAACTCGCGCCGGCCTTCGTCTTCCTCGCCTCGTCGGAGTCGAGCTACGTCGTCGGAGAGACGCTGCACGTCAACGGTGGGATGCCGACGCCGTAATCGGCTCAGTCGCCGATCAGCAGCGTCACCCGGTCGTTCAGGTATTTCTCGAACGGCACCACCGCATCCGTCCCGAGGCGCACCATCACGGTGCCCTCGGCGGCGGAGAGTGCGCCGGATGCCGCGAGAACGCTCTCCGCATCCGTCTCGATGGGCGCGAAGTTGAAGTTGATGACCTCGCCCTCCACGAACGAACCGCGCGTCGCCGCCCGTCGGATGTCGCGGCGCTCCTCGGCCTCGATCGACTGGTTGGTCACCCCGCGCAGTGGTTCGACGGCTCGGGTGACCGACCCGGTCGAATACAGCCGGCCCGTCGCATCCAGCAGAACGACGCCGAGGCGCCAGACGCTTCCCGCCGGCTGCATCAGCGCCGGGGAAGTGAAGATCGCGATCTTTCGCGGCTCCCGCATGACCCCCAGCGCCTCCTGCTTCACACCCGCAGCCTCGAGCCGCGCGATCACGCGGGCGAGCAGGTCGGGGATACCCGCGACGGCCGTCGCATCCGCTTCCGCCGTCTGACCGGTCTCGCTCATCCGCTGATGTTCCTCTCGCCTCATCCCTCCAGCACAGTAGCCCCACTTCCCGGGTCGCCGTCATACGCTTAGTGCGGGCGCGAGGTGCGCCGGAAGGAGCCCCGGATGTCTGAACTCGACCTGAATCAGCCCCTGACGCCGCCCGAATCGGCGGCCGGCTACGACATTGTGCTGACCCCTCCCGCCGCGGTACCGCAGCTGAAGGGCGAGCAGGCTGTCGGCATGGTCGCCCTCGACCCGGCGAAACGCGCCGAATTGCTGGCCAAGGCTGATTCGTTCGTCGCCGATCTCGCCGGGGAGCAGCCGGGCAGCCCCGAGTTCACCCGGAAGGTCAGCGACATCACCAGGATGGGCGAGCAGGAGATCCGGTCGTCCGCAGAGGTGTCGAGCCGGATGCTCGAGCGTCCGCAATCGTCGCTCGCCGCGGCTCGTGGCCGGGGCGCCCCAGCCGATCCGCAGGCGAAGGTCGCTAAGACGCTGCTCGAGCTCCGCACGACGATCACGGAGCTCGATCCGGCCCGTGCAGACCTGACCGGTGCGCGCAAGATCCTGGGGATGATTCCCGGCGGCAACAGGCTCATTCGCTATTTCGAGCGCTATCAGTCGGCTCAGAAGCAGCTCGATGCGATCATCGGGGCTCTCATCTCCGGGCAGGACGAACTGCTCAAAGACAATGCCTCCATCGAGCAGGAGCGCGCGAATCTCTGGGTCACCATGGGAAAGCTCGGCGAATACGCGACTCTCTCCGCGGCACTCGACGACGCGACCGCGGCCCGCGCAGAGCAGGTGCGTGCCTCCGACTCCAGACTCGCCGAAGCACTCACCGCGGACGCTCTCTTTCCGATCCGGCAGCGCCGCCAAGACCTGATGACGCAGATCGCCGTGTCGGTGCAGGGCTATCTCGCGCTCGACATGATCCGCAAGAACAACCTCGAGCTGATCAAGGGTGTCGAACGGGCGCGGACGACGACGGTCGCCGCCCTCAGAACCGCGATCATCGTCGCGCAGGCGCTCGCCAACCAGCGCCTCGTTCTCGATCAGATCGGCGCACTCAACGAGGCGACGAACTCGATGATCGACCGCACGAGCGAGCTGCTGAAGCAGCAGACCGGCATGATCCACGAACAGGCCGCGTCATCGGGCGTGAGCGTTGAGACACTCCAGCACGCGTTCGACAGTGTCTTCGAGACCATGGATTCGATCGATACGTACCGCGCGAAAGCGGTCGAGAATATGGCGGTGACGGTCGGCGCTCTCGAGCAGCAGGTCGCGCGGTCGAAGAGCTACCTCGACCGGTCGCACTCGGGCTCGAGCTGACCACACGCCCTCAGGAGAGGTCGAGGCGCGAGCTGATCGCGTTCGATCAGGACAGGTCGAGGCTCGAGGTCGCGAACCGGTCCGAGAGGAACCGTCCGTTCACGAGGAGCGCCGAGGCATCCTGCTCGACCGCGGATTCGCGCATCCTGCTCGCGGCCGACTCGAGCGCCGACAACTGGGCGACGAGCGATCCGGCCGGTGTCGTTCCGTCCGGGAAGACATGGTCGACCGCCCAGTCGGCCGGAAGCGAGAGGTACGCGCGAAGCGTGTCCGGAAGGTAGGCGGTCGCCGTGCGTCGAACGACGATGTCCGGCTCGCCGCTGCCGGCCACCCTCGGAAGCGTGTCGAGCAGAAGCTCGCTTATGCGCCGCACCAGGGCGGCTGCTTCGACCGGAACACGGTCGTCGACCCGTGACCCGAGGGCGCGCAGGTCTGCCTCGAGCGTTGTCCCACCGACGCGGATGTCCGCTGCAGCCGGCTGGATTCCGAGCGTCTGAAGGGCGCGCGCCGACGCGGCCGAATCGCCGGCGGCATCCGCGGCGATGGCAGCGATGCGACCCGCGAAGACGGTCAGCCATTCGCCGAGCGCGAGCGCGCGGCGCGAGATGATGACGCCGCCCGACACTCGCGCCGTCTCCGCCGACCAGCGCGGGCCCGGCTCATAGCCGAGGGACATCGTGTCGGTCGCGCCGACCAGGCGAAGCCCGGCGATCGTGCCGGGGCGTCCGGCGAGACGGTCTCCGAGGGATCGGGTGCGCTCGACCGTCAGCACGCTCTCGGCAAGGGGCGCGGGAAGTGCGCGGCCGACGCTCTCGACGAGCCCGTTGAGGAACGACTGCGGGTCGGCATCCGCCACCGCTGCCTGAGTTCCGGGGGTTCCGACCATCACCGTCCGCCGTCGGTGAGCGGCAGAACGAGGCTCGGTGTGGCGATCACGTGATCATCACGGAGGGGTCTCACCGCGGTTCCGATCGCGAAGAACTCGGTGGTGTGGCCGCCCCAGCGATGCGGGAGCGACAGCAGCTGCACGCCGACGATCCCCTCGGCGTCGAGCACCTCCGCCTCGGTCTGCATCCGTCCCATCGCCAGTTCGCGGGCGTCGTACAGGGCCTCGGTGAACTGCGGGATCTCGACGTTCGCCCCGATGTTGCCGAGCGAGGCCATCATGCTCTGGTGTGCAATGTGGTACACGCAGGTTCCCATGACGAGACCGAGGGGGAGGTAGCCGGACTGGATCAGTGTCCAGAAGTCCTGGCCGGAGAGGTCGGAGGTGAACGGAAGTCCCTTGTTGTTGCGCCAGGTGCCCTTCTCGGGCTTCTCCTCGGCCACGACAGCCGTGCCGATCGCCACGAATTCCGCGAGGTCGTTGCCGTACTCCTTGAATTCGATCTCGAGACGTACGCCGACGATGCCATCTGCGCCGAGGGCATCCGCTTCGGCCTCCATGCGCGTCATCGCGAGATCCCTGGCGTGGTACATGGCCTCACTGAGCTTGTCGAGTTCCATGTTCTGGCCCCACTTCCGCAGCTGGATCCCGACGTGGTAGACGCTGGAACCGAGCACGAGCCCGACCGGTCGGAAGCCGGCCTGCCGAACGAGCAAGAACTCGTTGACCGAGAGATCGGAGGTGAAGAGGTGCTTACGTCCGTCGGCGAGCCGCGCCCGCGCGTCCGCTGGAAGGGTCACACCGGAGAAGGGGTCAGACACGGGGGTTCCTTTCGCGAACGGCAGTGGTGAGCATCGTCATGATCGGGTCACAGGTCCCTGAGGGGGATGACGGTCAGCACCCGGGATGATTCCGGACGACCCCGGAATCGCGCAACGGGCACGAGCGTCGTTCCGACGAAGCTCGCTTCGGCGTGGAGGTCACGGCCCTCCTGGGCACCGCACTCGGTCTCGAATTCGCGCAACTCCATCTCGTTGATCACGAGGTGAGCTCCACCGGTGTGCGTCGCGTGGGCTTGTATCCGTGTTCGAGCCTCGTTCCGCGCAGCCTGGATCAGCTGAGACATTCCGACGACCTCCTGGTTCAGCCAGCCGGTGCGTTGCTGCCTGAGCTGCCAGTCCTCGTGCTTGGTCGCCACCGACATTCCGAGCACGACCTCGCGGGGCATGAACCCGGACAGGATCGCGGATGCCGCATCCTCCGTACTGAAGTTGGTGCTCCACACCTCGCCGGCGGTGGTCGGTCGCGGGGCGAGCATCACGTCCGTCGACCGCACGGCCGTTCCCATCGCGGTGAACTCCCAGGCCTGATTCTGCAGAAGGGAGCGCTCGATGCGGATGCCGACGACGCCTTCCGCGCCGAGTGCCCGAGCCTCGGCGAGCATCCGCGAAAGGGCGCCGTTCCACGCGGCCTCGAACGCCTTCACGTAGGGGGTGAAGCCGCTGTACCTCCCACCGCGGGCGGAGGTGATGACGGGCGAGACGGGCTGCGACCCGTAGACGTAGTTGGCGAAGCCCGTCGCCTGGTAGGGCACATACCAGTTGCAACCGGTGCCGGCCCAGCCGAGGTTCATGACGAGACAACCGAAGACCTCGCCGACGGGAGCGAGGCCGGCGCTCTTGGCCGCCGCAGCCGCCGGAGCGGAGAAGAGGGACGAGCTGACGCCGCTCAGCCTCTGCTGCTCGACACGCTTCCGTGCCGCCTCCGGCAGTCCGCGGGTCGCATCGCTCACGATTTCATCCAACCACCCGAACGGGGTTCCGAGGTATTAACTCACCGAGCAATCAGCTACGCCGGTCGTCTGCTGCGATCGCGCGCACCTGCCATGAATGGAGACCTCCTCATCACAGGGTCGACTCTCGAGACCGCACTCAGCAACTATTGTTGCCGGGTTGGCAAACTCTTGATCACGGCTAGTCGTAGATGACCGCGTCGCCTCGGCGTTTCAGTTCGGCCAGGCCGTCTCTCATGGTCGTCACCTGCTCGGGAGAGTGTCCGACCCAGTCCTCGAGTTCGCCGATGATCTCTACCGGCTCTCGAGTGCGGTACGACCGGGTGGGGTTGCCGGGAAACTTCTTGTCGGTCACGTTGGGGTCGTCTTCGAGGGCGCCGGTCGGCTTGACGATGTAGATCCGTCCCCGGCCGTCCCCCGACGCCAATTCAGCGCCCCAGGCCGCGGCATCCAGGGTCTCGGTCAGGTAGACGAAATTCGTCGTTCTCCCCTCTTCGAAATTCGAGAGGCGTCCGGCAGACAGTAGATCCCCAACCGACAGGTCCGCTTTGGTCCCGTGAAGCAGGGCACCCGACTCATGGATCTCGAATGGCCGTGGTCCGTCAGGCGTCATTTCTCCGACCCCTCTGGTTCGAACCCGATCAGCCAGAGCATGCCGTAGCGGTCGAGCACCTGGCCGTCGCTCGCCCCCCACGCACGCACCTGCAGGTCATCGACGACGGTGCCGCCATCCGAAAGCTCCCGGAACCAGCGCCGGAGGGTCGGCTCATCCGCGGCTCCGAGGAGGGCGAACATGAGGCCACTGCTGGAGAAACTCTGTTGATCCGGTTCAGCGTCCGCGCCGAAAAGTGAGACCGGGCCGTCGAGAACGCCGTGGGCGATCGCGTCTGCCGATCCGTCGGACAGGCCGAAATCTGTTCTGGTGTTCAGAGTGAGTTCGCCGCCGAACACCCGGTGATAGAACGACAGCGCTTCACGCGCCGTGCCCGGAAAGTGAACATAGGGCTGGGGTGCGGTCACAGGTTGTCCCTTCGCGAAACCGGTGTCGGGCACGGACGGGAGCGAGAAACGAAGCCGCGTCGCGACCCGTTCGACACGGTCTACATCTCACCGCAGAAATGCTCGCTGGTCAACGTCGAAAAGTCGGATCGATCACCATTTCGCCCTTCCACGGAATGGGAGGGCGCACGAATTAGTCGTGAACCGGCACCAGCTGTTCGTGACCGACCGCAATAAGCAGATCCACCGTCTCGCGCAGCTGTTGCGACAGGTCGACCCCTGGCCCGTTGTCGTGGTGCATGACCCGGCCGAGAGCCGCCATCACGAGACTGACGGCCAGCTCAGCCTGCTCACGGCTGCTCGCCCGCTCTTCCGCTAGCCCGACGAATTGGCCGCGCACCTCGATCATCATCTGCGAGACAGTCGTCATCAACTCCGGATGGCGGAGGATGAGGGCTTTGACTTTAAGGTGACTTGGCCCGAGTTCAACGGTGCTCGCTACCGCTTCACACATGGCCGAAACGAGTCCCCCGCTGGCCGAGTGGAAAGCCTCCCTCACGGCCGGATCGAGCGGCGTTCCCCGCAGGTCGAGCGCGGCTGCAGCCTTCGACGTGTAGTAGTTGAAGAACGTGCGGCCGGAGACATCCGCTTCCTGGCAGATCTGGTCGATCGTCGTCGACTCGAGGCCCTGCTCGTCGACGAGACGAAACGCGGCCTCGTGGATCGCGGCTCTGGTCTGCTGCTTCTTGCGCTCACGCAGCCCGATCTCTTCGGGGCTTCGTTCGACGGGACTGCCTTCGACGATGGTGGTTTCCATGATTCACTTCGTTCGACCTGAGCGAGAATGGGCGACGACCCGAGGTCGTCGCCCACCGCGACATCAGTGCTGAACCTGGATGCTCCCCGTCTCGGTCATACCGGCCTCGTCCGCTTGCTGCTGCAGCGCTGAGGTCTTACGCAGCGGCGGCACCTTGAAGAACAGGCTCACGACGAAGGCGAGCAGGATGACGCCGAGACCGATCCAGTAGACCGTCACGACCGAGCTGTTGAAGCCGACCTTGAACGCCTTGGTCAGCCGCGGGTCTGCACCATTCAGGAACGACGTATCGGAGGTAGCACTGTTGCTCGAGCTCGCGGTGCTGCCCGACTTCAGTTTCGAGACGATCGACGGAGTCAGCTTGTCGACGTAGTAACTGCGCTGGCCGGCGTTCGACCAGTCCACGGCGACAGTGTCGCCGACTACGCTCGCGTGCGCGGACTTCGCAACCTCGGCAAGCACAGCCGGCTGCGCAGCGGGCGGAGCCGCCGCAACCGCTTTGCTTGCGGCCGCAGAGAGCTCTTTCGAGATTCCGTCCTTCAGCGGGTTGACGATCGGGTTCCAGAGTTGCTTCATGATCAAGGTGTTGCCGGGGGCATCGGCGACGCTCGGCGTCAGGGCTGCATCGAGCCCGGAACTGAGGGTTGCCGTGTTCTCGTTCGACTGGATGATGTTGGCCGGCAGTGCCGCGAACAGCACCGACAGCAGAACCGCGACACCGAGCGTTCCACCGATCTGGCGGAAGAAGGTCGAGGCGCCGGTCGCAACACCCATCTGGTTCGGCTGAACCGAGTTCTGACTGGCCAGGGTGAGGGTCTGCATCATCTGGCCGAGCCCGAGACCGATCAGGAACATCGCGATGAAGATGAACCAGAGCGGCTTGTCGAAGGTGAGGAACGTCAGCACCAGGTAGCCGGCGGCGAGGAAGATCGTGCCCGTCACCGGGAAGATTCGGTATTTCCCGGTGCGCGAGATGATCTGGCCGGATCCGATGGACGCGATCAGCAGGCCGGCCATCAGCGGCAGGCTCGCGAAACCGGAGTTCGTCGGGCTGAGTCCGTAGACGATCTGAAGGTAGAGCGGAAGGGTCAGCAGGGCGCCGAACATCCCGAATCCGACGAGTACGCCGAGCACGGTCGCCATTGAGAACGTGCGGGACCGGAAGAGGGCGAGTGGGATGATCGCGTCTTCCTTCATGTACCGCTCGATGAGGATGAACGCGAGGAGGCTGACGCCGCCGATGACATAGCAGGCGATCGAGCCGGCCGAGGTCCAGCCCCAGGTGCGACCCTCTTCGGCCACGAGCAGGATCGGCACGAGAGTTGTGATGACCGCGGTCGCGCCCCACCAGTCGATGCGCGGGCTGGTCGATTTGCGGAACTTGGGAAGGTGCAGGAATCTCAGCACCATCGCAAGCGCGAGGATTGCAATCGGCACGTTGATCAGGAAGACCCAGCGCCATCCGGTGATGAACAGGATGAAGGGGGCTCCGGCGAACAGACCACCGATGAGCGGGCCGATGACGCTGGAGAGACCGAACACGGCGAGGAAGTAGCCCTGGTACTTCGCACGCTCACGCGGGGCGAGGATGTCACCCATGATCGCGAGTGGCAGCGACATCAGCGCGCCGGCGCCGATGCCCTGGAAGGCGCGGAACCCGGCGAGCATGAACATCGACGACGAGAACGACGACAGCAGCGAGCCCAGCAGGAACACCACGATGCCGAAGATGTACAGCGGACGGCGGCCGAAGATGTCCGACAGTTTCCCGTAGATCGGAACGGCGATCGTCGAGGTGATCAGGTACGCCGTGGTCACCCACGCCTGGTCATTGAGTCCGTGAAGATCGTCACCGATCGTGCGGATGGCCGTTCCCACGATGGTCTGGTCGAGGGACGAGAGGAACATGCCAGCCATGAGGGCGTAGATCACCAGCAGGATCTGCCGGTGCGACATGAGGGGTGCGGAACCCTTCGGCGACGAGGCCGCGGGCTGCGCCTTGACGGGCGCGGTGGTTGTAGACAAGAGGGGTCCTTCTATGACGGGGTGGGCGCGTCAATCGCCGCGTCGGTTCAGTTCGATGAGGCGAGCGCCGACGGTGGCGTGCTGTTTTGCAGACACTGCAATAATACACGGCTGCATCTCTGCGTCAAGTGCAGAATCGTTCCTTTCCGAGTTGGTCGTGGCGGAACTATCCCCGTGTGGCGCGGTCATGCACGGTGACCGCGTATCCGTCGAGGTCTCGGAAGACGAAGGTGGCGCCGAACGGCCCCTCGAAGAGCTCCTGAACGACCGTCGCACCGGCCGCGGCCAGTTTGGCATGAAGGGCGGTCGCCTCGGGATCGTGCAACCAGAGGGCTACTCCGAGACCGAGTTCGCCGGACTCGAGGTCGACTCCCGGTGCGGGATCTCTCACGGCGAAGGTCGGCTGGGTATCGAACACCACGGCGTGTGGCGGCGAGAACGGTGCACGCGGGATACCGACGACGTTCTCATAGAACGACGCCGCCTTCTCGAGATCGCGAACCTGTAGGGCGATGAAGTCTGGGCCTGTGACGGTCATGATGATTCTCCTTTATGTCAGTTTCCTTACAACCGATTGTATGTCAGGATACTGACATGAGCAACCAGCCGCCGGTCGGATACCTGCTGAAACAGGCGCAGTCGCTGCTCCGCCTGCGAATGGACGAGGCCCTCAAACCGCTCCAGCTGACCGTGTCGCAGTACTCGTGCCTCCATCTCCTCCGCCGTGAGCCCGGAATTTCGGCCGCCGCTCTGGCGCGTGGCACATTCATGACCCGCCAGTCGATGAACTCGATGCTGCAGCTCCTGCTCGATCGTGGGCTGGTCGACCGGCCGGATCATGCCGAGAGCGGGCGCGCCCTGCCGACCGAGCTCACGTCCGCCGGCAGGGACTCTCTCGACGCTGCCGAGGCCCGCGTGGACGAAGTCGAACATCGGATGCTGTCGGCACTGAGTCGATCCGAGAATGACGCCCTCGCCCGCGCGCTCACCCGGTGCGTCATCGCCCTCGGCACCTGATCGACCGCGAGCATCCAGAAGCTCGGTCCCGCTCGGCATCCCCCACCTTTGAGCTTCTGTCGACAAGGCGCGATCTCTTGCGGCAGTCGCGCATGGAACGTAATGTGAAGCTGTCGCCGCGGTACAGGCTGAGGGGTTCTTGGGCTTGGCATCCGCGTCGACGTGTTGCGTCATCGGGGGATGGCGCATGGCGCGAGGTGGCGCTGGGCAGAACTCAGTCGTCGATCGGGACATGCACGCTCTGGCAGTGAGTTGACTGCTGCGAATAGATCTGGGGGGATTCTATGAAAGACATCACAAGGCGCGGCTTCTACGCCATCGTCGCGGCTGGCGTGCTGACCGCTGCCACGGCCGGCGGGGCGCAAGCACAGACTCTTACGCTCGCGACGAGTAAGGCTTCAGCAGCCCCCCTTGCACCGATCCTCACCCGCCGGGGCAGTGAGCTGCTTGTGCGTGGGCAGCGTAGACGCCTGTCGGGGGTCAACGCCTACTGGCTGGGCCTCGACGACAACCAGCGCGATAGCAGCGGCGCCCCGACGTTTCCGAGCCACGCTCAATTGACGGCGACGTTCTCCGGCATCGGTTCGATGGGCGCCACTCTGGTGCGCGCCCACACGGTGGGTATCAGCGCCGGAACGCCCAAGAGCTTTGCGACGGCTCCGGGCACGTACTCCGATGCGAACCTGGACAGTGCCGACTGGGCGGTGTACCAGGCGAAGCGGCGGGGCATCCTGTTGATGGTGCCGATCACCGACCAATGGAATTACTATCACGGCGGCAAAGGTGTCTTCGTGCACTGGGCCTACCAGCGCAACAGATCCGGGCTTGTGGATGTGCCGGCGCCGTCGCACCTGTTCGACGCGGGCAGCGCCGAGAAGGGGTCCGCAATCGAGGACCAGTTCTTCTCCACCAGTGCGGGCGGGCTTCGAATCCGGGCCCTCTTCAAGGACTACCTGAATCATTGGCTCAATCACGTCAACCCCTACACCGGCCTTGCCTACAAAGACGACCCGACGATCGCGATCATCGAGACCGGCAACGAGATCTACTCGGCGACTGCGGAGTGGACGGAGGACATCGCGGCCTACATCAAATCGTTGGCTCCGGGCAAACTGGTGGCAGACGGGTCGGCGGCGACAGGTCTCGCCGTGGCGGACTCCCCCGGGTTCCACGCGCCGCACGTGGATATCGTCGGCGCGCACTATTACGCGCAGGATGCCAATTGGGCCCCCGCGCCGATCATGACCCTGGCCGGCCAGCTGGATCGTGACGTGTCGGCCGCGCAGGGGGCCGGCAAGGCCTTCGTCCTCGGGGAGTATCCGTGGACACGGGCCGACATCGGGCCGTGGTATGCGAAGGTCGAGGCGCAGAGCGGAATCGCCGCAGATCTGACCTGGTCGTTCGTCGGTGGTACCGAGACGCACGGGGCGTCGTTCGGCAGCGACGACTACCCGATCCACTGGCCCTACAGCGGCTCGCAGGAGCAGCAGTACGCACCCGCGCTGGCCCGGCACATCAGCGCGGTGTCGGGAGCGGCTCTGTCGGGCGGCGCAGGCAGCTCGGCGAGAGCCAGGTAGTCGCCGAGATCAACCGACAGGTCTCCCGGAGACGCGAAAAGGCCCGAACATCCAATCGATGTCGGGCCCCGAGCATGAGATCGTGATGGCTGTTCACGCCACCACCATCGAGTTACTTCTCGACAGCGTCCTTCGCGTCTTCGACCTTCTTGCGAGCCTCACCCATGGCCTGGTCCTTCTGGCCCTGATGTGTCAGCTCCTCGTCGTCGGTCTTCTTGCCGACGAACTCTTCGGCGTGTCCCGCAGCCTTCTGGACGACATCCTTTGCCTTGTCTCCAACGGACATGACATTCCTTCCCACTCACGACAGCCGGGGATTCCGGCTCCCGGGGGACGGTACGCCTGGCTTTCGCAGAGCGTGAACAATCACAGCTTGATCGAAGGTCGCTGAGTCAGAGGTCGGCGAGAGACATCGAGGGCCGCGCGGGCAGGGCTGCTTCGACTAAGTCACCCAGTTCGGTCACAGTTTCTAACGCCGTCCGCGGTTCGTCGTGCTCGGGAAGACTCCGCACGACCTCTTCGAGGTGCAACCAGATGGCCTCGACTCGGGGTCTCAAAGCAGTGCCGGCCGCCGTGGGCCGTACAAGAGTCGCCCGTCGGTCGGTCGGGTCGGTGTCGCGACGGACGAACCCTGCGTGCTCAAGGCGTTGCACTGTGCGGGTCGTCGAGGCCGAGTCTCTGCCGAAGTGCGCAGCCAGGGCCGTCTGTCGAACCGGGCCCACAGACCAGAGATGCATCATCAGCGCACCCTGGTCGGGACCAAGCCCGACGGCCTTCATGAGCTGGGCGGCCAGAGCACGGTGAGCCCTCGCCAATCGGATGATCGCGGAACTCATCGGACCGAAATCGACTGCTCCCCCGATGGCACGACCCTGTTGTCCCTCATACGTCATCTCTTGCGGCCTCTCGTGAATCTTGTCTCGACAGCACATTCACTGTGCACGTCACGGTTCATACAATACCTGTCGCGACTCCTATTTCTTCTGCTATTTGAGGCCCTTCATAAACTGATGCCACCCACGGAAGTTGAATTACCTGTTTACAACAGGTAATGTGCAATGAACAAAGCCACATCAGGAAAGAGAAGACCGCATGCTTCAGGACCCCGTCCACACATCTACTACGTCGATTCCCGACGGAGGCGTCGTCAATTTCAGACTGTCGCCCGAACACACCACGGTGACCTTCACGACGAGGCATCTCTTCGGCTTGGGCGCGGTCAATGGCAGCGTGAAGATGATCGGCGGCAGGGTGGCCCTCGACGGCGACCGGTTGGTGCTTCTGGAGGCGGAGCTCGACATGGCCTCGTTCTCTTCTGCCAGCAAAAAACGCGACCAGGTTGTCGCGTCGACGAAATTCTTGGATAGCGAGGCGAATCCCGTCGCAACTTATCGCGGCACGAAAGCCGAACGTACGAGCGACGGCGTGGTGGTGCGTGGTGTCCTCACGGTCAAAGGCATCGCGTCGCCGGTCGATCTCCGCGTCACCCTATTCGAGGTGGCGCCCGGGGCAACCGCCCAGGCGAAGGCGACCGTCGACAGATTCGATTTCGGAATCACCGTGCCGACCGCTCTCGCCTCGCGAAACCTGCAGGTCAGCATCTCCACACGTCTCGATCCGGAATTCGACCTACAGCAGACCGTTCGGAAGGCTGGCGAAAGCAAATGACTCCCCTGAACCAGCATCCAGCCGGACGGCCCCTTGTCATCCTCGTCACCGGTGCGAACAAGGGCCTCGGCAGAGAGACCGTGCGACAGCTGGTGGCCGCCGGGCACCGTGTGTTCCTTGCCGCGCGCGATGAGCAGCGAGGGCGCGTAGCTGCCGGGGAGACTGGCGCGCAGCCGATTGTGCTCGACGTCACCAGCGACTCCTCCGTCGACGCGGCGGCCCAACTGATCGCCCACGACGTCGGACACCTCGATGTGCTCATCAACAACGCGGGCTCCACGGGGGACCTGACAAGGGAGACGGCCGACGTGGACGGCAGCGACATGCTCGCGGTCTACGACACCAACGTGTTCGGAACGGTGCGCGTCATCCATGCCTTTCTGCCACTGCTTTCGATGGCTGCCGCCCCGACGATCGTGAATGTGTCCAGCGGAATGGGATCTTTGACGTGGGCGACCGATCCGACGAAGGTCGAGGCCAGCTGGCCATCCGTCGTCTACGCCTCGTCTAAGACGGCCATCAATATGATCACGGTGCAGTACGCGAAGGTGTTGCCGAACATCCGTGTGCTCGCGGTCGACCCGGGCCTCACAGCCACCGACGGCACCGGCGGAATGGGAAAGCCCATCGAGGAGGGAGTGGTCGCAATCGTGCGCGCTGCCCTGGATCCTGCTGCCGCCCCGACGGGGAGCTATACCAATGCTGACGGCCCCATCCCCTGGTAGACGTCGCCCAGACCGACCGCCATAAGGAGAAAGGAAAGCATCGATGAGGCCGAAATCAGCGGCAACGTCGCAGCCACCTGACGACACCGCGACATCAGCCGACCCAGGTCGCGGGGTAGCTGACCCAGGGTGAGTCGATGTCTGCGTTGAGCGCATCGAATTCGTGACTCTCATGGGAGTAGAACCGCACAGAGAGACCATCGGGGTCACGACACACGAGCAACCATCCCAGGATTCCGCGCAGCACCCCCGAATGCTCGATCCCGCATTCGTCGAAGTACGCCGCCCACCGTTGGAGGTCGGCGAGGGTCTCGGTCGCGAGCACGATCGGATCGAAGCCGGCCTGCCGAGCGGCCTGCGCGGGTGCCATTCTCAATTCGAGGAGAGTGCCGAGACCCGGGATCTTCAGGATGTAGGCGAACGGATCACCGCCGGGCAGCACATGGTCGTACTGCGGCAGTCGGCTCGCACCGAGCGCACGTTCGTACCACGGGAGGCTCACCGCGAGGTCTGAAACGGCGATCTTCAGATGATGGATGCCGGCAACGTACGGCCTGGCATCATCCGGCGGGGGCGAATGGATGTGCGAAGTACCCGGTGTGCTCATTGTGCTTCCTCCAATACGGGGCGATCGATCGTTTCTTCTGGTTCTGCGGGCGTGATGTGCACCGGTGGCTGAAAGACGTCGTTCGGGTCGTAGGTGCGCTTGATCTGCCTGAGTTTCGCGAGCTTCTGTTCGCCGAAGACATCGGAGAGGGCGAGGGGACCATCGGCGCCGAGAAAGTTCACGTATCCCCCGGGCGAGGCGGAGCGCGACAGTGCAGCGTGGGTCGCTCGGCACCAATCGCTGTGTTCGTCGTCTGATCGTCGGTCTCGCCACCCTCCCGTGACGGTGAAGGCTATCGCCGCCGATCGGTTCGGATACGCGCATCCACCCTCGGGCACGTCGTCGACAGCACCACCAAGCAGCAGGAGTTCGATCTGCGCGTCTTCGGTCGGCATCTCCCCGGCGGCCGCGATGATCGTCTCGATGACGTCAGAGCTGATCCCGGCGAGATGCCCGGGCTTCAGGAAGTACCGGTATCCGTGAGGATACCGATGATCCTGCTGTGACTGCACAGCGGCAAAGTTGGTGACGCGCACGCGTTCAGTCCCGAACCGCGCGAGCCCGAGGAGGTTCACCGCGTCATGTGCCCTCTGCGGATCGCCGCACCACAACCACTCGAAGGTGATCGCAGGTTCGCCTCCGAACGTTCCGACCTCACCGTCTCTCATTTTCTGCAGCTTGACCATCACCTGCAGCTCACGGGGAAGGGTCGGAAGGCAGGATCCATATGCCTCAAGGGCTTGCCGCGCCTCACTCAACCGCACCACCCGGGTCCCGAAGGTGACCGGGCCGATAGGTTCTGCCCCGAACGTGTACTCCACGACGACGCCGAAGCTGCCTCCCCCTCCGCGCACTGCCCAAAACAGGTCGGCGTTCCGCAGTTCATCCGCTGCAACCACATCGCCGTCTCCGGTGATCACGCGTGCCCCGAGAAGACTGTCGATGGTGAGTCCGCGGCTTCGAGAGAGCCATCCGATCCCTCCCCCGAGAACGAGCCCTCCCACTCCGGTGTGGGAAACCACCCCGGCGGGCACGGCGAGACCGTGGCGGGCGACTGCCCGATCGAGATCGCCGAGCAGCGCCCCTCCGCCGACTGTCACCGTCTTGGCGACGACATCGACGTCGACCGTCCGCATCAGTCCGAGGTCGATCACCACGCCATCCTCGACGATCGCGCCGCCCGAGATCTGGTGACCTCCCCCCTTGACGCACAGCGGTATGCCTGCGGCGGTCGTCGCTTTCACGACGATCGACACCTCGGTCGAGTCGGCGCAGCGCACCAGCGCCAGCGGCCGCCGATCGATCATGCCGTTCCACACGGCGCGCGCTGAGTCGTATCGTGAGTCGCCGGCAACGATGAGTCGTGCACCGAACCGTGTGCCGAGTTGCTCGATCAGATTCCGTTCCCGTTCAGCGCGAGTCACCTGCCCCGCCCTTCCCACCCTGCGACGAGCGGGTTGGTGAGCTCGCCGATCCCTTCCACTGCGACGGTCACGACGTCGCCCGGGTGCAGGAATTCGGGCGGGGTTCGAAAAGCGCCGACTCCCCCCGGCGTTCCTGTCGTCACAACGTCGCCCGGGCTCAACGTGACGGTGCGGGTGAGGAACTCGAGAAGCTCGGGAATCGTGACGAGCATGTTGTCGAGGAGCGCATCCTGTTTCAGTACTCCGTTCACCGTCGTAGTGATGCGGCGACCGGTGAGCTCACCGATCTCGTCGCGGGTGACGATGTCCGGGCCCACCGGACAGAATGTGTCAGGACTTTTGCACAGCATTATCTGGAGCGACTCGCGCGCCATGACGTCGCGAGCGCTCACGTCGTTGATCATCGTGTACCCGAAGACGTAGCCCCAGGCATCCTCGGCCGCAACGTTCTTCGCCGTCTTCGAGATCACGAACGACAGCTCAGTCTCATAGTCCGTGGCCGTGCGCTCGTCGGGAATGACGATGGGGTCGCCCGGCCCGATGACAGCCGACCACAGACCGGGGAAGAAGACCGGCTCGACCGGGGTGATGAGGTGTGACACCTCGTCAAGGTGGGTTGCATAGTTGCCGCCGGTGTAGATGATCTGGCATCGGTCGGCCAGCGGTGCCAGCAGACGCTCGGGAACGACGAACCGGCTCGGGTCTTCGAGCAGTCGCGACACCGCAGACTGTTCTTCCGCGGACAGGGCGAGGTAGTCACGCAGGTCGCTGTACCCGGTGTCTACCACCGAGCCATTCGCACCCCGGAGCCCGAGTCGGTCCACACCGTCCAACCGAAATCTGACGAATCTCATTGTCGTGCTCCTTCGTCCCGGGGGTTGCCCTGGTCTGCTGCCGGGCGCCGTCCGTCATCCGGCGCGCCGATCAACTGGTGAACTCGGGCCCGCAGCTCGGCGAACTCGGGCTCGGCTTTGGTGGCGAGCTGTTCGCGATGTCGACCGAAAGGAATCGGGATGTTCGCCCGAACCTCCGCGGGCCGGCCACCAAGCACGATCACCCGATCGGCCAGGTAGATCGCCTCATCGATGTCGTGGGTGATGAGAACCACCGACATCCCGCCGTGGTTTCGGATGCGCAGCACAAGATCCTCGAGCGCCTCTCTCGTCTGTGCATCGACGGAGGCGAAGGGTTCGTCCATGAGGATCACGCGGGGCTCGACCACCAACGCACGAGCGATTGCGACCCGCTGCTGCATGCCGCCCGACAACTGCCACGGATAGTTCTCGAGAACATCGCCAAGGCCGACCTCGTGCAGTGCGCTCACCGCTCGATCCCGGCGCTCGGCTCGCGGCGCCGTTCCCTTCAACGGGAGAGCGACGTTTGCGAGAACGGTGAGCCACGGCAGCAGCGAGCGGCCGTAGTCCTGAAAGACCAGGCTGAGCGCGGAATTGCCGCGGGCTATCGGATGCCCGTCGACCGTGATGCTGCCAAAGGTGGGTCGCAGCAGCCCGGCGAGGCATCGCAGCAGAGTGGTCTTGCCGACGCCGGACGGGCCGACGATACAGACGAACTCTCCGGATGCGACGATGAATTCGAGTGACCCCAGAATTCGTGTCGTCACTCCCGCCGTCGAATACTCGTGCCCGAGACCGCTGGCCTCCACTACTGCGACGTCACCCATTTCGCTCCCTCTCTATACGCGGGATGCCACCGCAGAATCTGCGATTCGACCACGCGAAATATGATGTTCACCAGGTAGCCCAGCATTCCGAGGATGATCATCCCCGACCACATATCGGTTATCGCGAAGTTGCGCTGCGCCGCGAGCACGAAGTTACCGAGCCCCCGAAACGCCCCGCTCATCTCGCTGACGAGGATGAGCACGACCGCGATGGACAGAGCGGTCCGCGCACCGGCCAGAATCTGGGGCGCAGCCGACGGCAGCCTCACCGAGAAAAGCCTCGTCGCCGGCCGCAGGCCGAAGGCGGTCGCGACATCCTTCACAACGGGGTCTGTCGACCGGATGCCGGCGACAGTGTTCACGAGGATCGGCCAGAACGATCCGAACGCGATCACCGTTATGCGCATGTCATCGCCCAGCCCGATCGCTATGATGGCAACCGGCAGGATGGCGACCGCGGGCACCGCGCGAAGAAACTCGAGCTCCGGTTCAAGAGCGTCGTAGAGTCGCGGCATCAGTCCGAGCAGTAGGCCGAGCGCGACCCCGACTGTAAGCGCTATCGCGTAACCGAACAGCAGATTCGTGAGGCTCGGAAGTACATCGGATGAGATGTGGCCCTGAATGAACCAGACGTCGACGGTGTCTTGGACGATTCGCCGGAGCGGCGGGAAGAATGCGGATGTCGAGTTCATGCTGGCGAACCACCAGAGCGCCACAAGCACCACCGGAAGCCACAACTCGAGGGTGAGTCGGCCGACGTACGAACTCATCGTCGCCCTCGGCCGAGAGGTTCGCATGGTCGTCACGATGCGACATCCACTGATCGAACGGAAGGATGCCAGAACAGCAGGCACCTCTGCGCGGCTGCCAGGACCAGATTGAGAACGACGCCGAGAAGCGCTGCGACGACGACATAGGCGTAGGCGGTGGCCACCTGCGCCCCCATCTGGGTGAGTGCGATCTCGAGTCCGATCCCGGGTGCGTTGCCGATGAGTTCTGCTGCGACCGCGAGCAGGAGGGCGATGGTGCTCGCCACTCGCAACCCGGTGAGCAGAAACGGTGCGGAGCTCGGGAGGGTGATGTTGACCCAGCGAGACCAGGTCGACATCCTGAACACAGCCGACACATCCCGCATGATCGGATCAACCTCCCTGACGGCGTAGATGGCGTGGAGGAATAGCGGCCACACCGATCCGAACACGATCAGTACGACCTGCATTGCGATGCTGGGGCCGTAGAGCAGCAGCGCCAGAGGGATCAGGGTCACCGGTGGAATAGTGCGAAGGAAGTCGGCCGAGAGCCTGGTGCTCGCGGTGAGGAATCGGCTGCTTCCCACGACGAGTCCGAGCGGTACGCCGAGCGCTACGGCGATCAGCAGGCCGAGAAGGGTGCTGGTGACCGTGGTCAGGAGGGCTGTCCAGAATTCGGCGGTCGTGACAAGCGACGCGAGCGCACGAAACACCTGCGCCGGCGCGGGAACCACGCGGTCGCCGAGAACTGCCGACGAAAATTGCCACAGAGCGAACGTTGCGACGACTGCGACCGTACGCCAGACGATTCTGTGTCCGACGTCAGGAACCCGGCGGGTGCTGCGGGGCCACGCCCGTGGACGAGACCCCGCCATAATGACGGGCACTGTCTGCCGGGATGTCACTGCGAACCCTGCGATGCTCAGTTGCCGCTGAGAAGGAGCGCGGTGAAGTCGGGCTTGACGGCCAGGAACTTGTACGTGGTCATCAGGCTTGCCAGCTTTCGCAGCCCCGAGGTATCTGCGACCCTGTTCGCGAAGATGGGCAACGCGATCACCTTGAGCACGTCGGGCGAGATCGTCGTGTAGGTGCCTGCGATCTTTCGCGCAAGGGCGGGGTCTGCGTTGGCGCGAGTTCCCGCTTCGCTCACGGCCCTGTTGAAGTCCGAGATGACCGACTTATTCGCCTTCGCATAGGCGGATGACGCCACAAAGATCGTGGAAGGAAGGCCGGGAACCGAGTACGCCTGGGGCGCGAGCACGACATGAAGTCCCTGTGCTTTGCCCGCGGAGAGGAACGGCTCGACGACGAGTGCCGCGCTCACCTTGCCGCTTGCCACGGCGTCGACCATCTGCGGAAACGCCAGCTCGACGAACCGGACTTTCGACGAGTCGCCCCCCTTCTTGTCGATAGCGGCGGCGGCGGTGAGCTGGGCGATGCCTTTGAGCTGGTTGACGGCGACCGTCTTCGCCGACAGGTCAGAGACGCTCGTGATCGTCGCGTCTGTCGCGACGATGGAGGAATAGTCCTGGCTCGCCTTGGTGGGTGAAACTGTCGCAACCCCGGTCGCAGTGATGGCGATCCCGTTCGTCGCCGCCGTGATCGTGCCCGCCGCATCACCGAGCGCGAACTGGAGCCCGCCGTTGAGCAGCAGCGGAATGGCCTGTGCGCCGGACTGGATGATCGTGAGCTTCACGTCGAGGCCGTGCGCGGCGAACTCCTTCTGCTTGCCAAGGTAGATGGCGGCCGAGGCGGTCGACGGGCTGACGCCGACCGTGATGGTGGTGAGGGACTTACTCGCGGGCGACGCCGTCGGAGTGACGGCGCTGCTGCATCCGGCCAGGGCGATGATCGCCACGACGGATGCTGCGAGGAGGGGGGATTTGTGATTCATCTGGGCGCACACTCCTTTGTGTTCGGTCTTTCGACGTGCGCCAGTCTCACATCAGGTGTGCATTGTGTCAATGTCACTGGGTGACTTTCAGTCAAAAAAAAGGGACCTCGATCGATCAGCGATTACCGATCAGTGCGGTGATGACGGAGGCGAATCGATCGTCGGAAAGCCGAGCGCCGACCTGGTCGGAGTTGGCCTGCATCCTCGACACGGCCTGCTCGTGATAGCGCCGAACCGCAGAAACCGCTGCTGCCTCGTCACCGGCGGAGATCGCCTCGATGATCTCGACCCGCTCGGTACCGACTTCACGGGTCAGGCGTTGCCAGAACGCGGTGTCGGGCGGAAAGAGATCGATCTCGATGCGATCGAGAAGTTGAACCATGAAGCGACCGAAGACGAGCAGCAGCGGCTCGTGAGCACTTTCGACGATGCCGGTCAGGTAGGCGACCACGCCGTCGAGAATGTCCCGTGGCGATTCGCCCGCGACGATTTTGGCATTGGCTGCGACCAGGCCGGCGATATCTTCCGGCGTCGCCCTTGTGACAGCCAGCACTGCGGCGCGCTCATTGATCAGCGACAGCAGCGAGATCAGCTCGCCGATCGTCACACCCTCCATCTGCATCGCGGTCGCGAGCGAACTCGTCACGATCTTCGCGGTGTCTTCGACCACGTACGACCCACTGCCATGGCGCACCTCGATGAGCCCCATCACGGCGAGTGCCCGCATCGATTCCCGCACCGTGGACGGACTCACCTTGTAGACGATCGCAAGATCGCGCTCGGTGGGCAGGCGCGAACCCTTTCCGATCGCCCCCGTGGCGATCAGCCCACGAAGATCTTCGATGATCGTGCCGGCGGCGCTTGCCCTACTGACCTCTGTGGGCCGGCTCAGGCTGATTGCGGGCGGCCGCGCCTCCGGTTTTGAACTCGGCACGCTCGTAGCCTATGCCACACTCTTATCCGTGCTCGGGGCATGTCTCGAGTTACTGACCGATCGTTCGGGGCGATAGCCTGAGGCAATGCAGCTCGACCGGATAGACCGAGCCATAATCTCGGAACTCAGTCAGGACTCCAGGCTGTCGGTTCGTGCCGTTGCCGAGCGTGTGCATATCTCCCGCACCGCCACGAACACCCGCATAAACCGTCTGGTCGAGTCGGGAATCCTCAAGAGCTTCGGAGCAAAGGTCGATCGCAAGGCGATCGGGCTCAACGTGACGGCCATCGTCATCATCACCGTCGGAGACGCGCCGTGGCCCGAGCTTGCCAGCTCGCTCGCCGCACTTCCCTTCGTCGAGAACGTGCTGGCAGTGAGTGGCGACATCGACTTCGTCGTCACGGTGAGCGCCCCAGACAATGACAGCCTCAGCGATGTCATCATGCGCAGGATCCGTGCTCTGCCCGGCGTGCTCTCGACCCGCTCGCACCTCGTTCTGGACTCGCGCGACGGAACGGCACCGGGCGTGGCTCAGGACGTTTGGCCGATTTCGTAGGTCGCCGGCGCTACAGATTGCGCGCATTCAGTGCGCGGCGGGCCATCTGTTCCGACCTGAGCGCATCCACTCGTGCCGAACGCCGAGGTCTAGCAGCATTGCCGCATGAGCGACGATGTTCTTACCCGGGGTGCGCCCGCGCTGCCGACGAGGTTGCCCATCCGCCTGATCGACGAGAACGGCGACCCGGTGAGTACCACCCGGTCAGCCGGTTTCGAGATTCCCGATGAAGACACCATCCTCAGCCTCTATCGACGAATGGTTCTTGCTCGACGGTTCGATGCCCAGGTGACCGCGCTCACCCGCCAGGGCAGGCTCGCGACCTACCCGTCAGCGCTTGGCCAGGAAGCATGCGAAATTTCTGCCGTCGCGGCCCTCGGCCGCGAGGATTGGCTGTTTCCGACCTATCGGGACACCATCGCCCTTCTCACCCGTGGGGTCAGCCCCGTTGAGATTCTCTCGTTCTTCCGCGGCGATTGGCACACCGGATTCGACCCCTACGAGCATCGGATCTCCCCGCAGGCGACTCCCCTGGCGACCCAGGCCCTTCACGCCGTCGGCCTTGCAACCGCCGCACGCCTCGCGTCGGACAGCGTGGTTGCCCTCACCATGCTCGGCGACGGTTCCACGAGCGAGGGCGACGCGCACGAGGCCTTCAACTTCGCCTCGGTCTGGCAGGCGCCGGTCGTCTTCCTCATCCAGAACAATCACTGGGCGATCAGCGTGCCGTTCGAGAAACAGTCGCACGCTCGTACGCTCGCCGATCGGGCTATCGGTTACGGCATGCCTGGGTACTTCGTCGACGGCAACGATGTCGCAGCGATGTTCGCGGTCACGAGTGCAGCGGTGGGGCGGGCGCGATCCGGTGGCGGACCCACCATGATCGAGGGCCTCACCTACCGTATGGAAGCTCACACCAACTCGGATGACCCCAGGCGCTATCGGGAAAAGTCCGACGAAGCGAAATGGAAGCTGCTCGATCCGGTCGAACGAATCGAGAAGTACCTGCTCAACATCGGTGCGCTCACGGACACCGTGCGGATGGACATCGCCGAGGCGGGTGAGGTACTCGCCGCCGCCACCCGCGACGCGATGAACACCGAGCCGGTGCTCGATCCCCTCGAGCTCTTCGATCACGTCTATCGAGCCGATCGGCCCGCGCTGCGCGAGCAGCGAGAGTTTCTCGCTCGTGAGCTCGCGACCGCAGAGGACGGGAGCACACCGTGACGATCCTCGACGACCCGAAACTCCTGGTTGCTGCTGACACAGACGCGCATCCCACCACTGTCAGCATTTCCTCAGCCCTCAACGCCGCCCTGCGAGACGCTCTTGCCGACGACCCGACCGTCGTGATCTTCGGCGAGGATGTCGGGCCGCTCGGCGGAGTGTTCCGAGTCACCGACTCGCTCGCCCATGAATTCGGGGAGTCGCGCGTCTGGGATTCCCCGCTCGCCGAATCCGGAATCGTCGGCACCGCGATCGGCATGGCCATGTATGGCCTGCGTCCGGTGGTCGAGATGCAGTTCGACGCGTTCAGCTACCCGGCGTTCGAGCAGATCACGTCGCATCTGGCCAAGATGGCGAACCGTACCAAAGGCCGCGTCACCCTGCCGATCGTCATCCGTATTCCCTACGCGGGCGGCATCGGCGGTGTCGAACACCACTCCGACTCGTCTGAGGCGTACTGGACCCACACCCCCGGCCTCACCGTCGTCACTCCCTCCAACCCCGCCGACGCCTACTCGATGCTTCGCGAGGCGATCGCGAGCGATGACCCGGTCATCTTCCTCGAGCCCAAGAGCCGCTACTGGGTGAAGGACGTCGTCACACTTCCAGCGAGGACTGCCCCCATGACAAGGGCGCTAGTGCTCAGGGAAGGCACCGATGTCACTCTGCTGGCCTATGGACCGACGGTGAAGACCGCCCTGCAGGCCGCTGAGATCGGTGCGCTCGAGGGCCTCTCCATCGAGGTCATCGATCTCAGGAGTCTTTCCCCGTTCGATGACGAGACCGTTGGGTCGTCCGTTCGCAAGACCTCCCGAGCAGCCGTGATCCACGAGGCGGCGCAGTTCGGCGGCTATGGCGCTGAAGTCGCAGCCCGCGTGACCGAACGACAGTTCTTCCACCTCTCTGCCCCGATTCTGAGAATCGCCGGCTTCGACATCCCCTACCCGTCACCCAAGCTGGAAGAGCACTACCTGCCGACTGCGGAGCGCGTGCTTGCCGCCCTCGATACCTGGGAGTGGTGAACTCCGTGTCGAACCAGTTTCTGCTCCCCGACCTCGGCGAGGGTCTCACCGAGGCTTCCGTCGTGACTTGGCTCGTTGCGCCCGGCGACATCATCACCATCGATCAGCTCGTGGTCGAAGTCGAGTCCGCGAAGTCGGTGGTCGAGTTGCCATCGCCGTACGGCGGTCGGGTGGAACGTCTGGATGCGGCCGAGGGCCAGGTCGTTGCGAAGGGCGGGCCGCTTCTCACCGTGGCGGCTCTCGACGAGGGTGCAGATTCGACGAATGTCGTTCCAGGCACAGCCATTCCAGAGATCGAGCCCGCTGCTGGCTCTGGCGCAATGCTGGTCGGCTACGGTACGAAGGAGTCGACCATGCGGCTCACACGTCCGGAGGGCGGGCGATTCGGTTCACGCAGCTCGTCGGCCCAGCAACAGGCGGCCATGTCACGCACGCTGCTGGACCCCGACCGTCGATCACCCGTCGTGTCTCCGCTCGTGCGCAAACGGGCCAAGTCATACGGCTTCGACGCATCGCACATTCTCGGAAGCGGTCCTGGGGCTCTGGTGCTCCGGGACGACGTCGAGGCCGCCATCGCCTTGCTCGCGACCGACTCGCCGGTGACCACCACCCGGCCGCCGACGATGTCGTCGGCCGACTCCGACGTCCGGATCCCGATGACGGCAATGCGCAGGCTCATCGCGGCGCGGCTGAGCGAGTCGCGCAGGGTCGTTCCCGAAGCTACGATCTGGCTCGACGTGGATGCTACGGAACTTGTGGCGGCCAAGGATCGCCTGCAGGCTGCAACCGGTGAGCGCTTCAGCCTCACTTCTCTGATCGCTCGATTCTGTGTCGACGGGCTCCGGCAGTTCCCCATCCTCAACTCGTCTGTCGACGAGGCGGCTGACGTGATCGTCCAGCACGGCTCGATCAACCTCGGCGTTGCCGCGCAGACGCCACGCGGGCTCATGGTGCCGGTCGTTCACGGAGCACACCGCCTCACCACACGCGAGCTCCGCGACCGGGTCGGCGAGCTCGTCGCAGCATCCGAGAAGGGCGACTACCCGTCGGCCACGCTCTCCGGTGGCACATTCACCCTCAACAACTACGGCGGCCTCGGCGTTGACGGGTCCACCCCGATCATCAACCATCCCGAGGTGGCGATGCTCGGCGTCGGCCGTGTGATGGATCGCCCCTGGGTTGTTAAGGGCGAGGTGGCCGTCCGAAAGGTGGCCACACTCTCATTCGTGTTCGACCACCGGGTGTGCGACGGCGGGACAGCCTCCGGATTCCTCACCTATATCGCGCGCTGCGTCGAGGAGCCGCTGGTGCTGCTCGGCAACCTCTAGCTCTGCCTGAAGACGGGAGTTCGCTTCTCCTGGAAGGCGGCGAATCCCTCCCGGTAGTCGTCGGTCAGGCAAAGGTCGCCCTGCGCGATGTTCTCTTCGGTGAGCGACTCCCACAGGCCCACCCGGTCGTCGCGCAGGCGTCGGACGAGTTGTTTGCTGGCGAGGTAGGCACGGGTCGCGCCGGATGCCACCTTCCGCACGCGTGTCCAGGTGAAATCGAGCAATTCATCGGCGGGAACGACTCGACTGAAGAGACCAAGAGCGACCGCTTCGGCTCCTGACATCAGCTCGCCCGTATAGATGAGATCCAGCGTGCGGTGGGCTCCAAGTCGTTCGACGAACAGCGCATGCCCGCCGGAGTCGAGAGTTGCACCGAGGTTCGCGAAAGGCGACCCAATTCTGGCGTTGTCAGCGACATAGACGACATCCGTTGCAACCAACAGCCCGAGGCCCACCCCGAGGCAGGCACCGGTGGCCATGGCGAATGTCGGTGCCGGGAAGTCGGCGATCTGATGCAGCAGCGGCGTGACGACTTCGTCGAGGTATCCGCGGGCGTCATCGTTCGCCGGGTCGACCTTCGAGATGTCGCGGCCCGCGCAGAACGCCCTGCCCTCACCTCTCAACAGGAGTGCTCGCACGCCGGCGTTCTCGGCTTCCGTGAACGCTGCGGAGAGTTCGCCGATCGCTCTCACATCGAGGGCGTTCAACTTTGCGGGATCGTCGAGCACGATCTCGGCGATTCTGTTCGCGATCTCGATTCGAACTGTCATCGTTCTCCTTCGACTTGGCAAGGCACAGTGCGATCAGGCGTCGTAGTCCACCGTGACCGACTCGCTCGTCGGCACTGCCTGGCAGGTGAGCACGTAGCCCCTGGCGAGCTCGTCGGGCTCGAGCGCATAGTTCTCGACCATCTCGACGGTCCCCGAGGTCAGCGTTGCTCTGCAGGTTCCGCAGACGCCGCCCGCGCAGGCGAAGGGCACATCGGCTCGCACGCGAAGCGCCGCGTTGAGGATGCTCTCGTTGCTGTTCACCGGGCTGGTGACAGTCGCCGTGCTGCCGTCGAGCCTGAACGTGATCGTGTGCACGTCGTCGGATGCCGTCGGGTCGATCGGGCGACCGGCCTGCCCTTCCGGGCGGTCGGGCCTGCCGGTGGTGAACAACTCGTAGCGGATGCTGCTCGCATCCACACCGAGCTCCTCGAGGGTGTCACGACAGAGCTGCACCAGATCGAACGGTCCGCAGATGAACCACTCATCGACGTCGGTCGGCGAGATGAGCGAACCGAGGATCTCACGGAACTTGATGGCGTCGAGCCTGCCCGAAAGCAGGTCGGAGCTCCGTCGCTCCCGCGTCAGCACGTGATAGAGCGCGAGGCGCGAAGAGTAGCGATCCTTGAGGTCGGCGAGTTCGTCGACGAACATCGTGTCGACGACGGTGCGGTTCGAGTAGACGAGCGAGAACCGGTTGAGCGGAGACGCGGAGAGAAGACTCTCGATCAGCGCCAGCACCGGCGTGATGCCCGACCCGGCCGCGACCGCGACATAGTGCGCGGTGCCGGTCGAGTGGATCCGGGAAGTAAAGCCTCCCTCCGGGCTCATCACCTCCAGCTGCATTCCCTGCTTGAGCGTGTCGATCGCCC
>JANYGT010000089.1 GCA_025362355.1 Lacisediminihabitans sp.
GTGCGCGGGGACAGCAGACCGACCGTGCCGGAGTAGCTGAACACCAGCACGATGATGCTCACGACGACGATCACGGCAGCGGCGACCGCGAAGGCGATGACCAGAGTGGGGTTACTCGCAATCGCGCTGGGGCGGGGAGTGGAGGGGGTCGGCTGCGTCCACCGGGCGAACGGCCGATCGGCGGAATACGACGACCGAGCCGAGCCGGAGTAAGAGGCAGAGCCGGCGTCGGGGCGTCCGGCGTAGGCCGGTGCAGACCTCGAATGGGCACCAAGTCGTGAGTCGAGCCGAGCGCGCAGGGTCGGATCGAGCAGCGCCGCCTGTGCGTCGTTGAGCCGAAGCGTCATCGCCGCACCCGCGGCACCGGCCACATCGGGATGATAGATCCGGATGAGTCGTCTGTATGAGGTACGAATCTCGGCTGCGGTGGCGTCGGGTGTCACGCCAAGCAATTCGTAATGGTTCGGGGATTCCATTGCTGTGAAGCATACGGCATCCACACCCCCCGAATGCGGGCCAAACTTTTCGGGCTGTGTCGCGGGAAACACGCCACACTTGGGCGATGATGCGACTGCCGCCGACCACGGCCCCCAACGCCCGGCTCCTCACCGGGATATCCGGGTTCGCTGTCGCGGCGCTCATCGTCATCGAGGCCGGCATCCGCATCACACTCGGCGTTCGTCCCTCACTGGATGACGGCCCGGCGCTCGCCGAGTTCGCCTTCCGCACGAGCACCCAGACCCTGCTCATCACTCTCGCGGACACCCTGATGATGGCCGTCCTCGTTGTGTTCTTCGCGGGGTTCCGTCAGCTCATCACCGTCGCGGAGGGGGAGATCGAGTGGGTGACCGCGATCATCCTGGGGGCGGGGCTCGTCTTCATCGGCGCGACCCTCGTCGGCGACTCGCTCGAGGCGGGTGGCGCGCTCGGCGCTCTCAGCAGTTCGACCGACCCGACCGTCATCCGCACCCTCACCGAGGGCTACCTCCTGCTGTTCGGTCCCGTCAGCTATGTGCTGATCGCGCTCGTGTCGGCGACGTCCGGGTGGGTCGTCCTGGTCTCCAAGGCCCTGCCGCGCTGGGTCGGATTTCTGGCGTGGGCGGTTGCCGCACTCAACATCGTCGCGATCTCCACGGTGTTCGGGGGTACCGACAATCGGGATTTCTACTCGGTCGGAGGCTGGGGCGGCGCCGTTTTCGCGACCTTCCCGTGGCTCGTCTGGGTCTTCGTCGTGAGCCTCGAATCCCTGAGGGCCCGACATCGGGATCGACGTTCTGCCGCAGGTGAGTAGTGTGCGGGATATGACAGCTATCGAAGGCTCCGTAATACTGGTGATCGGTGCGTCGGGGGGTCTCGGATCCCTCATCGCCACACGACTCGAAGCGGGAGGGGCGACGGTCGTCCGGGCCTCCCGCACCGCATCCGACGGAGGGCTCACCGTCGAACTCCGCTCGACCGAGAGCGCTTCGGCGGTCATCGCCGCGGCGGTCGAGAGGGCGGGAAGGCTCGATGGGGTCGTGCTCGCTGCGGGCGTCGTCGCTTTCGGACCGGCAGCGGATGTCTCCGATGCCACCATCGACGAACTGGTCCTGTCGAACATGGTCGGCCAGCTCCGCGTGATCCGGGACGCCGCCGGCCCCCTCGCCGAGTCGGCAGCGGCCGGCCGCGACCCGTTCATCGTCACGCTCAGCGGCGTCGTGGCCGAGATGCCGACGGCCGGACTCGCCGCCTACTCCGCCGCGAAAGCCGGCCTCGCCGCGTTCATGGTCGCGGCGTCCCGGGAGTATCGTCGCAGCGGAATCCGACTGCTGGATGCTCGGCCCGGACACACCGGAACCGCTCTGTCGCAGCATCCGATCGCCGGCACGGCTCCCGCTTTCGGAGCGGCCCTCGACCCCGATGCTGTCGCCGCCCGGATCGTCGAAGCAATCGCCTCCGGCGAGAAAGACCTCCCGAGCAGCGCTTTCCAGGGTTAGGCGGGAGGAGCGGTCTTGGTCAGCTTCTCCGCGACGGCCCAGAGCGATGCCGGTAGATCGGTACCGCGAGAGCTGCGGGCGAGGCTGGCGCGCTTGGTCGGCCCGACGATGCCGCCGAGGCGCGATGGGCCGTAGTAGGCGCCCTGCTGGGCGCCGGGGTCTGCGGCTGCGAAGAGCAGAGGCTCGGTTCCCTGCTCGACGTCCTGGGAGGGGATGATCGGGCGATTGTGCTCCGCCTTCGGGTTCGAGCGACCAAGGTTGGCGCCGGCAGTCTGTAGATTCGTGCGGGTGAATCCGGGATGCGCGATGGTCGACAGCAGCTTCCAGCCTCGCTGTTTCGACAGCTCGGCGAGACGCATCCCGAGAAGCATGTCGGCGAGTTTCGACTGGCCGTAGGCGAGCATCGGCACGTACCCGCTCGTCCACTGGAGGTCGTCGAAATGGATCTTTCCGAAATTGGCGGCGATGCTCGACATGGTCGCGACCCGGGGAGCGGATGATTCGAGGATGCGCGGCAACAGCAGATTGGTCAGCGCGAACGGTCCGAGGAAGTTGGTGCCGAATTGAAGCTCGAACCCGTCCGTCGTGGTGAAGCGCTTCGGGGGAGCCATCACGCCGGCGTTGTTGACGAGAACATCGATCGGCGTACCCTCGGCGAGCAGATCGGACGCGAAGGTGTGAACGCTCGCGAGGTCTGAGAGGTCGACTTTCCTCACCTCGATGTCGGCATTCGGATAGCTGCGAAGGATCTCCGCCCGCGCCGACTCTCCCTTCTCGGGCGTGCGAACGGCCATCACGACAGCACCGCCGGCGCCGGCGATCCGCTTCGCAGCCTCCTTGCCCGTTCCGCTGTTCGAGCCGGTGATGACGAAGCGGCGTCCGGTCTGGTTGTGCACTGTATACATGGGGTTCCTTAGGCTGGTCGGGTGGTTGCTTGTCGACTGATGATTTCCGGCACGGAGGTCGCTGAGGAATCCGCGATCGGATCCCAGGGCTCGGGCATCCCGATCGGATTCGGATGTCCGTAGAGCGGCGCGCAGGCGAGCGCGATCGGCAACAGAAGGCCTGCGATCTCGCGGAGTGCGTCGTCGTCGAGGTGCTGCCACGGCCCTGTCGCGAGGTGATTCGTGACCGCCTCTGCGGTGTCGAGCGCGTCGGCGCCCTTCCGTGACAGCGACAGGTCGGACTCGAGCAGCCCTCGCCCGACAAGCTGCTCCTCCTCGGCGGCCCACTGCTCGTCGCTCCAGCCGCGGGCCTTCTTCATCGTCGCGGCGTCGAGGTCGACAGCGCTCCGCAGCACGATCGTCGAGAGCCCCGCGATGTCCCCGGCGACGAGGGCGACGACGTGGCCGTCCCCCCGGTGTTCGCGGAGGGTCGCCGTCGCCTGCCAGAGTCTGCGGAACGGATCGGATTCGAGCGGGAGGGCCTGGTTCGCCGCGGCGAGCGGGCGCCCGATCGTGTCGGCGCCCGCGGCGATCGGGGTGAGGGCGTCTGCAGCCGCGGTTACGGCATCCTCGTCGTCGAAGAGCTCTCGGATCGTCGCTGCCGCCCCGAGCGAGCGTGCCTCGAGCACGCGCTCGACCGAGGCGATCGACCAGGCCGCCGGCAACGCGCGTTCCGCCATCATCGGTGCGAAACCGCTGAAGATCGCGGTGACCGGGGCATCGCTGACGGCACCGAGCGGTGCGGATCGTCCTGCGAAATAGCCGTCCCAGTAGCGCGTGAGCCCGACCGCGGCAAAGCTCTCGCGGGACTGTGAGGAGAAGTAGGTCAGCGCGTGGATCGGCTCGAAGAGCGTCCACAGCGCGCGGACGAGGTGCTCACGGGAGGCCATGCCAGAACGCTACCCGCACAAACCGCAGAGTCCACTGGATGACCGCCGTCAGCGGGACTGCCGCCGCTTCCCCACCCGCGGCGCGCCCTTCACCGCCGGGGTGCGCCCCTTGCCCTTCGAGGCCTTCGCCTTACCACCCGGTGCCGGAGCGGATGCCGCCGCGGCCGCCGCCGAGCGCTTCATCTCGTATCTCGTGGCGGCGAGAAGGGCGGTCCCGTCGGCTGTGAGGGTCGTCGTCGCGGCGCCGTAGTCGAACAGCGGATACCCGAGCTCAGCCTCGAGCGCCTTCACCGACGCGATCATGGCCGTGCGGCTGACCCCCATTGCGCGGGCGGCGTGCGCGAAATGCAGCTCCGTCGCGGCGGCGACGAAGAGTTTCATCTGTGTGCTGTCCACGACATCCGTCCGATAGCGATGCCCGTCAGCACCCGGATTCAAGAGTACGTGCTTGCCCCGGTGATCGAGCTCGTCGAGATCAGCTACCACCCCGCTGCCGATAGGTCCAGCCTCTTGGTGTTCCCCGCTCGCCGTGGTTCGCTTGAGGGATGACCGAGCTCGCCATGTTCCCCCTCGGCTCC
>JANYGT010000103.1 GCA_025362355.1 Lacisediminihabitans sp.
GGAGGCATCAGGTGATGACGCGGCGTGGAGTGTGACCGCGGCAGACGGGATCGCCGATGCTGCGCGGTGAGATCCGGCTCGTCGATCTGGACCCTGCGCGCGGAAGCGGGGCCGACAAACGACGTCCAGCGGTGATCGTCAGTAACGATCGCGCGAATTCGATCGCGACCCAGCTGGGCCGCGGAGTGGTCACCGTCGTACCGGTCACCAGCAACACCGACCGGATCTTCCCTTTTCAAGCCCTGCTGCCCGCCAGTGCGACCGGGCTCCCTCTGGACTCGAAGGCCCAGGCCGAGCAGGTCCGCTCGATCGACGTCGAGCGTTTGGGCGCGATCCTCGGGCGGGCCCCCGCAGAGGTCATGGCGCGGCTTGACGACGCATTGCGTCTTCACCTCCAGCTGTAGAACCACCGTCGTTCCGCGGCAGGATCCGCCACCGGACGCAGAGCGTCCGTTCACGGTTCCGCCTACGGTGATGCCTCAGCGAACCCGGCGGAGGTTTCGTTGACGAACGATGCTGAGCGACATTGATCACGTGTCCGTCCGGGCTCCGAACGAAGAATCGACGAATTCCCCACGGCTCGTCGGTAAGCGGGTGGACGATCTCATAGCCGCGCTGGTGCGCATCCTCACAGGCAGCGTCGACGTCGTCGGTGGCTGGTCGGCTCTCGACTTCGATCACCAGGGGGCGCGGGTGCCGTCCCAGGACCAGAGGGCGCCGGTCGGACCGTCGTCCGCCAGGAGCGCGAGGCGGACCGCCCCCGTTGCGGCCTCGGCAGGGTCACCACCGACGGACATGCCGGCGATGAGATTCGTGCGGCGCAGGCCAGGTGCAAGGGCGTTGACCTTGAAATTCTCGCCGAGAGCCTGAGCTGTCAGCAGGGTGACGGCGTTGACTGCCGTCTTCGAGCTCCGGTAGGCGAGGCCGCCGCCTTGCACCAGTTCCCAGTCGAACTGCGGGTTGGGGCTGCTGTTCCAGGTCAGTGATCCGGTGCCGCTTGAAACGTTGACGATTCGAGGATGCGCCGACCGTTCCAACGCGGGCAGAAAGCCCTGCGTGACGGCGATGAGGCCAAAGACGTTGGTCTCATAGGCGGTGCGCAGCTGCTCGATAGTGGTTCCGGTGATGTCGTCGCTGCCGGGGTTTACTCCCGCGTTGTTGACAAGGATGTCCAGATCACCGACCCGCTCCACCGCGGCGGCGATCGATGACGGATCTGTGACGTCCAGCTGCACAACCCGCGCAGTCGAGCCGAGTTCCTTCGCGGCCCGCTGTCCCTTTCCCAGGTCGCGGGCACCGATCCACACGGTCACGCCGTGATCGAGCAACAGCCGCGCGGTGTCGAATCCGATGCCACTGTTGCCTCCGGTCACCAGTGCTACCGAGCCCGTCTCTGGCGACGGGATCTTTGCGGGAAGACGATCGATCTGTTGCATTTTTCCTCCAACTCCAACGGTGTGGTTGGAATCGTATCCTCATCCTGATCAAATTCCAACCCGAACGTTGGTATTGTCTGGACATGGCATGGGATACCGAGGGGACGCGCCGCCGGCTCCGTGATGCGGCACTCGTGGAATTCGCCGCTCGGGGGTTCGACGGCACGACCGTCGGGTCCATCGCAGCCCGAGCCGGCGTGAACAAAGAACGGCTCTACAGCTACTTCGGCGACAAGAAGGCGCTCTGGGAACTGGTCTTGTCGACTGAACTGGAGCGTCTTGCCGCGGCCGTCGACCTCACCGGGGTCGGATTGGATGACGTCGGAGAATTCGCAGGCGCGACCTTCGACTATCACGCGGCCCACCCCGAGCTGGGCCGCTTGCTGCAGTGGGAGGGCTTACAGAACGGCCCGCCCGCTGACGCTGTGGTGCGCACGACGCACTACCGGGAGAAAGTTAGACGCTTCGCTACCGCCCAACGTGACGGCCTGCTCGATCGCGGTCTCGATCCAGCTCACCTCGTTTTCGCGTTGATCGCCCTGGCCGCATGGTGGCAGACCGTGCCGCAGCTGGCCGAGATGATCACCGGCGCCACACAGGACGACCAGCAGGAGCGCGCACGACGTCGACAGTTCGTCGTCGAAGCAGCACGACGACTCGCGTCGCCATCGCGCACCTGACGGAATGGGACGATCCACTGCCCTATCAAAGGCGACGTAGCGCAGAAACGCTCGCCCGTTGGGTGACTTCACCCTGGATCCGTCCCGCTCAGCGTCCCGCTTGAGGGCAGTCTCACCTGACCGCGGTTCAGCAGGCCGTTTCGAGGGCTCGACCATGTTCGATCCATCGCGATTACGGTTGGAGCGTGCTCACAAACGATCCGCTACCCGAACAGCCCGCTCCCGATAACCCTTCGGGAAAATTGGTCTTGTTGCGCCATGGGGAGACGGAGTGGTCAAAGGAGGGACGCCACACGGGGCTCACGGATGTTCCGCTCACCGCTCGAGGTGAGGAGCTTGCCCGCGCCGCAGGTCGATTGGTCGCTGGCTACGATTTCTCACTGGTTCTGAGCTCGCCTCTGCAGCGCGCGCAGCGGACCGCCGAACTGGC
>JANYGT010000119.1 GCA_025362355.1 Lacisediminihabitans sp.
TGGTGCATTTTCGGGGTACTCACGCTTAGGGTGGCCTCCAGGGATTGGACTCCACCGCGACGGGGTCGTACATCGCGCCCATCGGCGAGCGACGCCTCGAGGTCGAACTCCGTCATCCGCCCAGTGTCGCGACATCCACCTCCTGTGCCGACGCTGCCGCGCCAGCATCCTCACCTTCTCGAAGGATGACAGCCCGGGTGGTCGCGCGCACCCAGTTCGCGCTGACGTAGGTCGGCCCGCCGTTGGGCGTATGAGGGGCCGATTGACGTATGTGACGCATGTGCGAGAGGAAAAAGAGGGGGCCGCCGGGATAGCCCGGCGGCCCCTCGCTTCGTGCGGTGACTCAGTTCTCGAGCTGGGCATCCAGGGTGATGTCGACGCCGGTGAGAGCCTTGCTGACCGGGCAGCTGTTCTTGGCGTCGAGGGCCGCGGCCTGGAACTGCTCGTTGTCGATGCCGCTGACCTCGCCGCGAACGGTGAGCGCGATTCCGGTGAGGCGGAATCCGCCGGCCTTGTCCGGGCCGAGGGAGACATCGGCCTTGACGTCGAGCGCCTCGACGGTGCCGCCGGCTGCTCCGAGCACTGCGGAGAACTGCATGGCGTAGCAGGCGGAGTGGGCCGCGGCGAGCAGCTCTTCCGGACTGGTGAAGCCGTTCGCCTCCTCCGCGGCGCGCTTCGGGAACGACACGTCGTAGGTGCCGATCTTCGAGCTCGTCATTTCGACCTGGCCCTCGCCGGTCTCGAGGCTGCCGTTCCAGGCGGTGCGTGCGGTGCGTGTTGGCATCAGTAACTCTCTTTCGTGGGGATATGTGGAGATGCGGGCGGCCGGATGTCGGTGCCCCGTCGGAAGAAGATCAAGTGACGGCAGGGAGCGTACTCGCGCGAACCCGCTCGGCGAGCACCGCGATCTGGGCCTGGAGGGTCTGGAGTTCGACGATATCCAGTCCGGTGGACGCGCAGACCTGCTGCGGGATGCCCGCTGCGAGCTGGCGCAGCTCGCTTCCGGCGACGGTCAGAGCCACATCGACCGAACGTTCGTCATCGGTTCGGCGGGAGCGGCTGAGGAGACCGGCGTTCTCGAGTCTGCGCAGCAGAGGCGACAGCGTACCCGAGTCGAGAGCGAGCCGGCGGCCGAGCTCGGAAACCGTGCTCGTGCCGTTCTCCCAGAGCACGAGCAGCACGAGGTACTGCGGGTAGGTGACGCCGAGCGGTGCGAGCAGCTCACGGTAGCGAGACGTCAGAGACCGCGATGCACTGTAGAGCGCGAAGCAGATCTGTTCCCCGAGGAGTGGGGTCGAGGAGGCAGCGATCACGAGGCAACGGTAGCACAGTGTTCGCAATTCAATTGTGCACAATTCACCTGCGATGCGGGCCGCGTCACTTACCAACAAACCGCGACCGGCTTATGGTCGAGGTAAACCCACTTTCCCGCTGAAGGAGCATCCGTGCCAGGTCTTGCCATCGTCGACGTGACAGTCTCGCCACTTCTCGCGGGAGGCAGCCCGGGCCTGAGCGGCGTGCTGTGCGTTCCGGAGGGTGACGGCCCATGGCCAGGAGTCGTCATCGTTCACGAGGCGTTCGGCGTCAATGACGTCATGCGCCGCCAGGTGCAGCGAATGGCCGAGGCGGGATACGTCGTGCTGATGCCCGACCTGTTCACCGTCGGTGGCGCCCGCAAGTGCCTGACCGCGACCTTTCGCGCGATGGCCTCCGGCGAGGGTCGCGCGTGGGTCGACATCGAGTCCGCCCGCCAGATGCTCGCGGCGCGAGCCGATTGCACAGGCGAGATCGGGGTGCTCGGATTCTGCATGGGCGGGGGCTTCGCCCTCGGAGCGGCAACCCGTGGGTTCGCCGCGTCATCCGCCAACTACGGACGACTTCCGAAGGACATGGATGCCGTCCTCGCCGGCGCCTGCCCCATCGTCGGCAGCTACGGCGGCAAGGACTCCTCGCTCAAGGGTGCAGCCGCGACGCTCGAGGCGGAGCTCACCAAGCTCGGGATCCCCCACGACGTGAAGGAGTATCCGGAGGCCGGCCACGCCTTCCTCAACGAGGAGGAGAGCGGACCGAAAGCGTTGCGCTTCGTGATGAAGCGCTTCCTGAATCTCGGGCCGAACCCCGAGGCGGCCGCCGACGCCTGGCAGCGCATCGACGGCTTCTTCGCCGAGCATCTGGCTGAGCCGGCTAAATAAGCGGCGCCCGCGGGAGATCAAGAGACGCTGACCGCGCCACAGGGTCAGGCCGAGGAGTTCGCCGCATCCGTCGCCTTCGACAGCGCGTCGGCCGCCCGCACCAGCGCGAGGTGCGAGAACGCCTGCGGAAAGTTCCCGGCCTGGCGCCCCGCGTGCACGGCGTACTCCTCGCTGAGGAGTCCGACGTCGTTGGCGAAGCCGACCAGCCTGTCCATGAGGATGGTGGCCTCCGCTATCCGCCCGGTTCGCGAATACTCCTCGACCAGCCAGAACGAACAGGCGAGGAACGGATGCTCGCCGCCCGCGAGCCCGTCGACCCCCGATTCGGTGCGGTATCGCATCAGCAGCCCGTCCTGCAGCAGGTCTTCCTCGATGGCCTTGACCGTGCCGAGCATCCGTGGATCGTTGGAATCGATGTAGCCGAACTGCGAAAGGAGCAGGAGCGAGGCATCCACGCGGGAGGTTCCGTAGTACTGCGTGTAGCTGTTGCGCTCGGCGTCGAATCCGTGCGTCTCGATCTCGGTGCGGATCTCTTCGCGCAGCCGTTCCCAACGGTCGACCGGACCGTCGAGCCCGAAGTCCCGAACGGCGTGGATCGCGCAGTCGAGCGCGACCCAGATCATCGCCCGCGAGTGCGTGAAATGCTGCTTCTCCCCGCGGATCTCCCAGATGCCGTTGTCGGGCCGGGTCCAGTTGTCTTCGACGAACGCGATGAGGGCCCGCTGGAGCGGCCACGAGAATTCGCTCTCGGTCACGCCCTTCTCCCGCGCGGTCCTGAGCGCGAACATGACCTCTCCGAAGATGTCGCCCTGGTACTGGCGCCAGGCATCGTTGCCGACGCGCACGGGCGAGGCGTGGTGATAGCCGGGAAGGCTCGGCACCTCCCACTCGGTGAGTCGCCGCTCGCCGGAGAGGCCGTACATGATCTGCACCTGGCCGGGGTCGCCGGCGACGGCTCTCAGCAGCCAGTTGCGCCAGGCATCCGCTTCCTCGGCGAATCCGTGATTGAGCAGCACGCCGAGCGTGAGGGAAGCGTCACGAAGCCAGACGTAGCGGTAGTCCCAATTGCGTGCGCCGCCGAACTGCTCGGGCAGGCTCGTCGTCGGCGCTGCGACGATGCCGCCGGTGTCCTGATGCGTGAGGGCCCGCAGCACGAGCAGCGACCGGTGCACCTCGTCGTGATAGAGCGGGGCGGCGGTGCAGGCGGAGGCCCAGCGCTTCCACCAGACTTCCGTCTCCCGGATGCGGCTCCCGACATCGAGCGGCTCGGGCGGTTCGCGATGGGCCGGGAACCAGGTGAGGGTCATGTCGACGTTCTCGCCCTCGTAGACGGTGAAGTCGGCCTCGTGCCGGTGGTCGCTGGCGGTGAGCTCCGGACCGCGGATGATGACGGCATCCGGTCCGGCGACGGCGACGAGCGCGGCACCGTGCCGATCGGGCATCTGTCGCATCCAGGGCAGCGCCTCGGAGTAGGCGAAGCGGAGCCTCAGCTCCTGGGTCATCTTCACGTGGCCGCGGATGCCCCGCACCCGTCGGATGATGTCGGCACGCCGGTCACCGTGCGGCATCAGGTCGATGACCTCCACCTCGCCGGTGCTCGTCACCCAGCGTGTCACGAGGATGAACGTGTCTTCGACGTAAGCGCGGGTCGTCTCCTGTACCTTGCCCTTCGGGGCGACCAGCCAGCGACCGTGGCCTTCGTCGCCGAGCAGCGCACCGAACGCAGACGGGGAGTCGAATCGCGGGAGGCAGAGCCAGTCGATACTGCCGTCTTTGCCGATGAGAGCGGCCGTATGGCAGTCGCCGATCATCGCGTAGTCCTCGATGTGCAGTGCCATGAGCACATCTTCTCAGAGCGAGCCTGACCGCATGGCCCGAGCGGAGTGTGCGTGTCGCTAGAGCGGCTTCGGAACCGCCGGACCCGTCTCGTCGAGCAGCTGGTCGGCGAGCCCGGCGCCATCGGGTGCGTACACCCAGCGAACGCCGTTGCCACTGTGTAGCTCGGCCTTGCTCCGACCGCCGGCGAGAACCGCTTCGCTGTTCGACAGCTGGCGGATGGCCACCGATTCGACACTGGTCTCGTGCTCGGCCGAGAACTGCCCGTAGATCTCCTCGTCGTGCTGGCCGTCATCGCCGACCAGCAGCCAGCGGATGCCCGGAAACTCCGTCGCCAGCCGGTGAAGACTCTCGGACTTGTGCTGGCGTCCGCTGCGGAACCAGCGATCATGCGTCGGCCCCCAATCGGTGAGCAGAAGCGGGCCGGCGGGGTAGAGATTGCGGGAGAGGAACCGGGTGAGCGTCGGGGCGACATTCCAGGCGCCGGTCGAGAGATAGAAGACCGGGGCTCCGGGATGCGCGCGCACCAGTCGCTCGTAGAGCACGGCCATACCCGGCACGGGTCGCCGCGCGTGCTCATCGAGCACGAAGGTGTTCCAGGCCGCGAGGAACGGACGGGGGAGGGCTGTGACCATCACCGTGTCGTCGATGTCGGAGATCAGGCCGACGGTCGCCGCCGGGTCGACGATGAACACCGGGGCCTCGACCGTGTCGGGCTCGGCGTCCCGTTGCCCGGTGGAGCGCTGGTCGTCGGTGGTGATGACGATCGTGTGCCACCCGGGTTCCACGTCAACCGTCACGACAGTGTCGACGACGCCGCCCCGGTCGGCCACGAGGGTGTGCACGCTGTCGCCGATTCGCACGGTGAGGGCGGCTTCATTGACCGGAACGCTGGTGAAGCTGCGCCATCCGCGGATTTTCCTGTGGTGGACGCGACCATCGGGCGAGGGACGGGTGAGCAGAACACGGCAGAGAATCCGTACCCAACCCGGCCCCCCGTAGCTGGTGTACGGAACGATCGTCGGCGTGTACCCTCTGCGGCGGGCGATCCGTTCTCGCAACTCGTGAAATCGGTCCTCGAATCGTGCGGCCCAGTGCAGGATCGGCTCGGCCCCGACCACGGGTCCGGTGATTTTGCGGGTGCGAGCCATTCGGTAAGTCTTTCACGGCGATGGCCCCGAAGCAGATTCGGGCAAAACTGTGAGTCGTTCCCGCGCCCCCGTCGCGGGGGCAGGATAGGATTCCCGAGACTCGAGAGGGGTTGGATTGTCTCTAGACAACCCGGCAGAGGAATTACCCGAAAGTTCCGCGCTGCTGAGAAACGAACCGGTTCAGGCTCGCAGCACGGCTCGGCTCGCCGCGCTCCTCGACTCCGCCGCAGCCGTGATCGACGAGATCGGCTACGAGCGCCTCACGACCGCGATGGTCGCCGAGCGTGCCGGTGCATCCATCGGCACCGTCTATCGCTACTTCCCCGACCGGATCGTCGTGCTTCAGGGGCTCAGCCAGCGTTTTCTCCAGCAGTTCACCGCGCGGATAACCCAGACCGTGTTCGAGACCCGTCACGAGAGCTGGCTCGACGCCGTCGCCGCCTGCATCGACGACATCGTCACGGCGTTCCACAATGAACCCGGATTCCGCTCGCTGCGTTTCGGGGACGTCCTCGACATCACCCCCGGTCCCGGCAGCCTCTCGGGGAACGCCGTCATCGCCGGTTTGATGGCCGACGCCCTTCGCTCACGTTTCGAGATCGAGGGCGAGAACGTCGCGTTCCACCTCGACGTCGCGCTCAGCCTTTCGGATGCCCTGCTCGCGCGGGCATTCTCCGCAAGTCGGAAAGGCGACGAGCGCTTCATCGCCGAGGCGCAGTCGGTCGCCCGTGCCTACCTCGTCGCCATCTATGGAGACCCGTCACTCGAGGGGTAGACACTACACAGTTCTTACCAAACCGCAACGGGGCGCGATCCGGGATGACGGTGGCTGCAAATAGTGTTTAGCTAAACAGGTCCGGCAAGTGTCGATTCGTGTAGCCCACGAGGAATGAGCCGTCAGTATGACTGAAACCCGCACTGTTCCAACAAGCGCTGAACTGATCGCATGATCGAGTTCCGCGGAGTCTCGAAGCTGTTTCCCGACGGAACGCTTGCGGTGGATGATTTCTCGTTGGTCATCCCGTCCCGCAAGACGACGGTCTTCGTCGGGTCGTCGGGCTCGGGTAAGACCACCCTGCTCAGGATGATCAACCGGATGGTCGACACGACCTCCGGGACGATCGAGATCGACGGGCAGCCCACGACCGCACTCGAGGCGGTCGCCCTTCGTCGGAGCATCGGCTACGTCATGCAGAACTCCGGTCTGCTCCCGCACCTGAGGGTCGTCGACAACGTCGCCACCGTTCCCGTGCTGAACGGTGTGCCGAAGAAAGAGGCTCGCGAAGCGGCGCTCGTGCTCCTTGACACCGTGGGTCTCGACCGGTCGCTCGCCGAACGCTATCCGAGCCAGCTCTCGGGTGGACAGCAGCAGCGCGTCGGGGTCGCCCGAGGACTCGCCGCCAATCCCAACATCCTGTTGATGGATGAACCCTTCGGTGCCGTGGATCCGATCGTGCGTTCCGAACTCCAGGTCGAGCTCATCAGGCTCCAGCGAGATCTCGACAAGACCATCGTCTTCGTCACGCACGATATCGACGAGGCGTTCCTGCTCGGCGACCAGGTCGTGATTCTCGAGAAGGGCGGTGTCATCGCCCAGGTCGGGTCTCCGACCGAGATTCTCACCGCTCCTGCGAATGAGTTCGTCGCGACCTTCATCGGCGCGGAGCGAGGCAAGCGCGCTCTCAGCATTCAGAAGACGGCGACGGGCGACATCCTGGTCGACTCCGAGGGTCGAGCCGCCGGGGTGCTCGTGCAGCAGTCGGAGGGTGTAGTCCGATGAACTGGATCGTCAACAACGGCGATCTGATCGGACAGCTGGTGGTGGCTCATCTTGCGACGGCGATCCCTCCGATTATCCTGAGCTTCTTCCTTTCCATACCGATCGGATGGTTCGCGAACCGATTCCAGGTGAGTCGAGGAATTCTTCTGACGGTTTTCGCCCTTCTCTACGCGATACCGTCCCTCCCGCTCTTCATCGTGCTGCCGCTGATCATCGGTACCGGACTACGTGACCCGATCAACGTCGTCATCGCCCTGACCATCTACGGGATCGCGCTGATGGCGCGATCGACCGCCGACGGCCTCGCGTCGGTGGATCCGGACGTACGCCAAGCCGCCACTGCGGTCGGCTATTCGGCCCGGAGCAGCTTCTGGCGGGTTGAGCTGCCGCTCGCCGGGCCCGTTCTCCTCGCGGGAATCCGAGTGGTGGCGGTCAGCACCATCAGCCTGACGACCGTCGGTGCTGTCCTCGGCATCGACAGCCTCGGTGCGCTCTTCACCGACGGATACCAGCGCAATATCCCCTCCGAAATCCTCACCGGCATCGTCGTGACGATCGCGCTCGCGCTCGCCGTAGACTTCCTCATCGTTCGAATCGGCCGTCTCCTGATGCCGTGGTCGCGAATCGTCGGCGCCGGAGGCGGTCGTTCAGCTCGCCGGCAGCGAACGGCGGCCACCGCGTGAACTTCCTCATCCAGGCGTTCGCCTTCATCTTCGATCCCAAGCACTATGGCACCGCGAACGGAATCGAGGTGCGTCTCGGACAACACCTGCTGATCAGCTTCGAGGTCCTCGTCATCGCGGCCCTGATCGCCATCCCGGTCGGGTATCTGATCGGGCACACGGGCAGGGGTCGCGCCTTCGCCATCGGATTCTCCGGAGGTGTTCGCGCTCTTCCCACCCTCGGATTCATGATCCTGATCGCGCTCGGAGTGGGCATCGGCCTCGGCGCTCCGATCGTCGCGCTGGTCGTGCTTGCCATTCCGTCGATCCTGGCCGGGGCATACTCCGGGTTCGAGGCCGTCGATCGACGCACCGTCGACTCCGCGCGAGCGATGGGAATGAACGAATTACAGATCGTCGCGAAGGTCGAGGTTCCACTCGGACTGCCGCTTCTGATCGGTGGTCTCAGGGCGGCATCTCTCCAGGTGATCGCAACAGCGACGCTCGCGGATTACGTCGGCGGTGGGGGTCTCGGGCGATTCATATTTGCCGGAGTTCAGACCCAGGACTATCCGCAGATGCTCGCCGGGTCGATCCTCGTGATCTTCCTCGCGATCGCATCTGAGATCCTCTTCAGCATCATCCAGCGACTCGTCGTTCCGGCCGGGGTTACGGCTGGACGACCGAAAGACGTTCGCGTGAAATCATCCCGATCTCGCGCGGCACTGGGCTAAAACCCCTTACACAAAGGAAATGGCAATGTTCACAGCAGGAAAAGGCCGGCTCGTCGCACTTGGCGCAGTCGTGGTGGGGGCAGCAATAGCCCTCTCAGGGTGTGCTTCGAGTAGTCCTCTCTCGACGGGATCCTCGAAAGCCGCGGGCGGCGGAACGCTCGTCGTCGGCTCGCA
>JANYGT010000139.1 GCA_025362355.1 Lacisediminihabitans sp.
TTCTCCAACCTGACGCTGGTCAAGAGGCAACTTTATTCCCGATCTGTGCAAATTGGATGGCTCCAACGCGCATGTGCTTTTTCCATCAAATCCTAAAAGTCGAGCCCGTGTATTGTCCTTTGGCGGTATACACCCAAGAGATATTTTCCTCATTTCACGCATCGTCACGGCAATTGCAGTCACCAGGAAATGGATTTGCCTCGTGGCATCTGCTGAACAACAAGCAATGGACCATTGCACGCACGATTTCAGAGTGCGGCTTCGTGAATCGCGATTTCTCGAAAGAGCTGCGATTTAACCCTGACGGAAGTGAGACGTTTGCTGAATACTTCAATCTTTTGGTGAACCAAGAAGAGGCACAGCGACGTGGGCTGCCAAGTTCCAAGAACATGTTACGTGTTGGATCCTTGGTGTCCACATGTACAGACCTTTGCCCTAAACTTATATCAAGCGGCGCATACGTTGAGGGAGCTGGAAATTCCCGAAATACCATATTACCGATGCGAAACCCGTCGACCGACGAAACTCAAAAGACTTTACCAGTGCTGGTGGCTCCGCTGTATTTGGGACTCGAGATTAGGTCCACTCTGCCCTCGAGATCAGATAAACCATGTCATGAATCCTTCCTTATTCAATTCTCAAGGGAACAATATGTGACTCGCAGCAAACGATACGGGTTGAGAATGCAAAAGCATCAACTCAAAGACGTACATTTTCGAGATGCACTGGCTTTAGCCTGTAAGTTCGAATGCAATGAAGCAGATTGCACGCAGGGAATGACAGCAGAATTCAGCAATCAGGAGCCCACTGCTCGGTTTCAATGCCGGCATGGAATTATCCACGACCCATACGCAAACATGTCGGTTGGCGCGATTTTTGGAGTTCCAAATGCTCTTGTCCTTCCTGATGACATTGATGCCGAAACCGCCGAGGAGGGATCGGTCACGACCCATTCGGCAAAATATCACGGTAAAAGGAGAAAAACATTGGGAGCGAGTCGGACTCAATTGGGCTCGCAGCCAAACAAACGGCCCCGCCGAGCTCCGAAATTCGATCGCAAATCCGCCTCTGCTTGGGATGGTCGCATCAAACTGCAGTATTTGGATCCGCTATTCGTACCTCATGTGTCCGGTTTAAGCACGGAAGTTCTAAACTTGTTGCTGCTACGACTGCGAGAAATTGGATTACCATCAGAGACCCCGACTGCGCGCGATGCGGCTGTCAAACTGCACTACATCTTTAGGATGTCGCGCAATTGCTTACTGGTCGATAGTATGGCGCAAGTCCAACATCTTCGCAAATATTGGTATCACCAAAAAGACGAACAGCGATTCAACAACGGCTGGATAACAATGACAGTTACTGATCCAACCACAGGCAAAACAACCCCTTATGTCCCCCCGCCACGGGAATGGGAAGAAGTCGAGCTAACACTCAAAGACGCAACAGATCTGCCTCATTTTATCAAAAGCGCAACTAAGACGACGTGGACCGTGAAAGCCCATCGATCAGTACGGTCTGCGTTGATGCAGTAGGCGTTGCTTTCATGAATGTCAATAAATGCACAAGACGAACTCGAATTCGCATGAAATTCTGTTTTTCTCCTTCTTTGACAGTACTGATGTCCGAGCTCAACTCAAAGATTCTTCCGTTTGCCAAGCTTTCGACGAGTGGAGGAAATTGAGTTGAAGTTTCGCTCGCACTCCAACGAACGCTAACACAATTGAAACCGATGACATAAATGACTGACCAGGACCTTCTCTTTTCGACCTTTGGATTTGGGCTTTAGCCATCAAGGTGCATAACTTTGCATTTGCCTCGACTTTGGGATTTCGGACCGGATTAGTAATTGAAGTTTGTCATTCACTCTGATACTAACATTAACACTAACGCTAACACTAACACTAACGCCAAACAGAAAAGGTCATCATGGGCTATTTCCTCTCTTCTGCCTTTTGGACTCTGGACTTCAACTCGGATATTTTTTCATTCGTCCCGATTTCCGAAAAGTGCAATTGGTTGCATTTGCACTAACACTAACACTAACACTAACACTAACACTAACACTAACACACTACACAAAGATTCACCTTCGCTAGAGCTGACACGCGGTACCGCTGTGTCTGTGTCTGATGCACCAGAAAAAAATTTATTCACGCACCAGTTCGACACAGACCAGCATACTTTAGCACCTGATTCTGATCGTACTAAACTAGATAAATTATTCGAGACTGCCCTCAGCTTTATCTGATGATAATTGAGTGAGTTATTCCAGTTCTGCGGTACGCTGCGCGTGTGTCGGTCGCCATCCCAAAAAAAATTATTCACGCACGAGTTCGACACATAGTACTATACTTTGGCACTTTATTATGCTTGTACTAAAGTAGAAAAATCGTTTGGGACACACTACAGGATTAGTGATTGAAGTTTGTCATTCACTCTGATACTACCATTAACATTAACGCTAACACTAACACGAACGCAAAACAGAAAAAATCATCATGGGCTATTTCCTCTCTTCTGCCTTTTGGACTCTGGACTTCAACTCGGATATTTTTTCATTCGTCCCGATTTCCGAAAAGTG
>JANYGT010000184.1 GCA_025362355.1 Lacisediminihabitans sp.
AGGCCGGGGCCGCGCTCGCCCGGACGATGCTCGACGATGTCGGGCTCGAGGCGCATCTCAAAGACAGGGTCGAGGGGCTCACCGTCGCGCAGAAGCACCTGCTCGAGATCGCGAAGGCGTTCGCGCTCAACCCGAAGCTGCTGATCCTGGACGAGCCGACGGCTCCGCTCGGGCGGGAGGCCGTCGATCTGCTCTTTGCACGGGTGCGTGCCTCCGTCGCGTCGGGAACCTCGGTCGTCTACATCACCCACCGTCTCGCCGAGGTGCGCGAACTCGCCGACCGGGTGACCGTGCTGCGTGACGGGAAGGTGCGAGGAACCTCGGATGTCTCCGATATCTCCGACGACGAACTGCTCGCCATGATCGTCGGCCGCAAACTGGACTCGACATTCCCTCCGAAGCGTGACGTGGCATCCCTCGGAGAGACGAACTTCGTCGTCACAGACATCACCGGGCCAGGTTTCGTCGACGTCTCGCTGTCGGGCGAGCGTGGCGAGATCATCGGGGTCGCCGGCGTCGTCGGTAACGGGCAGAGCGAGTTGCTTCGCGCTCTCGCCGGGCTGGAGAACTTCACCGGCGCGGTCGAGATCGCGGGCGACGGATACCGCCCGCATGAGCTCCTGCACCGCGCGGCGTTCATGCCGGCGGACCGCCACCGCGAGGGCCTCATGATGTCACTCTCCGTTCGCGAGAACGCCGCGATCGCGGCCCTGAAGAAGTTCAAGAGGTTTCTCTTCGTGAGCCGGGATAAGGAGGTCACCGGGGTCGGAGCATCCCTCGCCTCGCTGTCGGTGAAGGCTCCGTCGATGGATGCCCCGGTCTCGGCTCTTTCCGGCGGCAATCAGCAGAAGGTGGTCATCTCGCGCGCGCTGCTCTCCGATCCGGTGCTGCTCATCGCCGATGAGCCGACGCAGGGAGTGGATGTCGGTGCCCGCGTCGAGATCTACCGCATTCTTCGCGAGGCATCCGACTCCGGAATCCCGGTGATCGTCGCGTCGTCCGACGCGAAAGAGCTCGAGGGCCTCTGCGACCGGGTCGTCGTGATGTCTCGGGGTCACGTGGTCAGCACCCTCGTCGGTGAGGACATCACCGAGGAGGCGATCATCACGGCCGCGGTGAGCTCGACAGCGCAGTCGGCCGAGGCCGGCACCGGGAAGGCCACGTCGGTTCGGTCGACAGGTTTTCGACGATTCTTGCAGGGAGACTATGCGCCGTCGGCATTGCTCGTGATCGTCATCGTGGTGCTTGGCGGCTATGTTCTTACGCAGAATCCACGCTATCTCGGCGACTTCAACGTCTCACAGATGCTCATCACCGCGTGCGCGCTCGGTGCGATCGCAATGGGGCAGACGGTCGCCCTTCTGCTCGGTGGCATCGACCTCTCTGTCGGTCCGCTCGCCGGATTCCTGGTCGTGGTCTCATCCTTTTTCGTCAATGACAAGAGCGCGGTCGGCACCGTGATCCTCGGGCTGGCACTGATGGCGGTCACCGCGGCTGCGGTCGGCCTCGTGAACGGGGCGCTCATCCGCTTCCTGAAATTCACACCGATAGCGGCGACACTGACGCTCTACATCGCGCTCGGCGGGTTCGCCTTCCTGCTGCGGTCGACACAGGGCGGGTACATCAGCACCGATTTCACGGCTGCGGTCTCGACCACCGTCGGGCCGATCCCTGTCGCGTTCATCGTGCTCGTGATCCTCGCCATCGTGATGGAGGTCTTCCTGCGCCGACGCCGCTGGGGCTGGAATCTGCGAGCTACCGGCTCGAACGAGGAGTCGGCGAGGAGTGTCGGCATCCGCATCAACCGCACGGTGGTGCTCGCCTACGTGGCGACGTCGCTCTTCGTGTTTCTCGGCGCCATCATCCTCATGACGCAGATCGGTATCGGGGATCCGTCGGAGGGCTCCACCTACACGCTGAGCAGCATCACCGCCGTCGTGCTCGGGGGCACGAGCCTGCTCGGCGGTCGCGGCACGTTCATCGGCACGATCCTCGGCGCTGTGCTGCTGACGCAGGTGCTGAATGCGACGACGGTGCTCGGTCTCGGCAGTGTGTTCCAATATGTCTTCCAGGGACTGTTGATCCTCGCCGCCGCGATC
>JANYGT010000207.1 GCA_025362355.1 Lacisediminihabitans sp.
GGGTGACGTTGCCGGTGTTGACGATCACGAACGAGTAGTTGATCGTGTTACCCGCGACTCCGGTGCCGGGGCTGGCGATCGACCCGGTCTTCGTCACGCTGAGCGCCGCCGTCGCCGCGATGTTCACGGTGGCCGGAACCTGCGAGCTGATCGCCGCGGTGAGCGGCGGCTTTGCACTACCGGTGACGGTCGTCGTCACCGAACCGGCGTCGACATCCGTCTGGGCGAGAACGTACTTGGAGGTCGCGGTGACGGTCTGTCCGGGAAGCAGGGTGCCGGGGGTGCCCGGCCAGGTATAGGTGAAATTGGTCTGGTTGATCTGCGGATCGGTGAGCGAGACATTCGTCAGTGTCACGTTGCCGGTGTTCGCGAGCGAATAGGTCCAGTTGACGGTGTCGCCGGCCTTTCCGGTCGACCCGCCCGCGAGCGCGCCGCCGTGGGTGACTGAGATCGACGGGGCGGCGGTGACCGTGGCGATGGACGCCTGGTTGGACTGGGCAGTGATCGCCGCGCCGGTGGGGGGCGTTCCCGATGAGGTCGCGAGGTTTTTGACCGAGCCGGCGTCGACATCCGCCTGGGTGACGGTGTAGTTGCCGGTCGCGGTGACGGACTGCGACGGGGAGAGCGTTCCGGCGGTTCCCGGCCACTGGTAGGTGAGCGCGCCGAGGTTCGGCAGTGTGTCGCTGTCGGAGACCCCGGTCAGCGTCACGCCTCCGGAGTTCGTCGTGACGATCGTGAAGCGGATGACGCTGCCCACCGCACCCGATCCGCTCGTGTAGGCACCCGACTTCGTCACGCTGAGGGCCGGAGCGTTGGCGGTCAGCGTGACGGTCGCCTCCGGGGAGGATGCCGTCACTGTCGCGTTCTTCGGCGTCGTGCCACTCGCAGTTGCCGTGTTCTTCACGTAGCCGCGGTCGACGTCGGCCTGGGCGAGCGGGTAGTTTCCGGTCGCCGTGACGGTCTGCCCGGGCGTGAGCGTTCCCGCGGTACCTGGCCACTGGTAGACCAGACCCGAGATGCCCGGGAGGGTGTCGGTGGCGGAGACGGCGGTCAGCGTGACGTTTCCGGTGTTCTTCGCCGTGATGGTCCAGGTGATGGTCGATCCGGCGACCGGGGCTCCGTTCAGAACACCTGACTTCGTGACGAGGAGTGCGGGGGCGGCACTCACCGGAACGGTCGCGCTCGCGGTCGGCGCCGTCACGGTGGCGTTGGTCGGGGAGGTGCCGGCGGCTGTCGCCGTGTTCAGCGCGGAGCCCGCATCGACATCGGTCTGAAGGAGCGTGTAGTTCGCGGTCGCCGTCACCGACTGCCCGGGCGCGAGTGTTCCGGTGGTGCCGCTCGGCCAGGTGCCGTAGACGGGCGAGGAGACGCCGGCCACCTGGTCGCTGATCGCGGCACCGGTGATGGTCACGTTACCGGTGTTGGTGAGCACGAAGGAGTAGTTGACCCGGTCGCCGGCGACCCCGGTCGCGCCCGGCGCGAGGGCACCCGACTTCGACAGCTGGAGGCTCGGCGCCTGGGCGGCCGTGGTCACCGTCGACTGCGGGGACGCTCCTGTGACGTTGGCACCGGTGGGAGGCGTACCCGTGGACGTCGCGGTGTTCTTCACGAAGCCGGCGTCGACATCCGACTGCTTGATCGTGTACGTCGCGCTCGCCGTCACCGTCGTGCCGGGGGCCAGCGTTCCGGAGGTGCCGCCCGGCCATGCCCCGAAGGTGATGGTCGACAGGCCGGGTAGCGGATCGGTGATCGTGACACCGGTCAGGGTGACGTTGCCGGTGTTCCTCGCGGTGAATGAGTAGGTGATGACGTTGCCGACCGCGGCGGTTCCGCTCGCCACCCCGGACTTCGTGGTCACGATGGACGGAGCAGCCGTCGCGGTCGCCACCGTCGACAGGGCGGAGGTCGCCGGCACCGTCGCGCCGGCAGGCGAGCGTCCGGCGACGGACGCGGTGTTCTTCACCGAGCCGGAGTCGACATCGGCCTGCGTGATCGTGTAGGTCGCCGTCGCACTGGCGGTCTGGCCGGGCGCGAGGGTTCCGGTCGTGCCCGGCCAGGAGACGACCGGGGTGGAGACGCCGGGCTTCGAGTCCGTGAGCACGATCGAGGTCACGGTCGTGTTGCCCGTGTTGGTGATGACGAAGGAGTAGTTGACGGTGTTGCCGGGGAGGCCCGTTCCCGGGCTCGCGATCGAGCCGGTCTTGGTCACGGTCAGGGCCGGGGCGGGGGTGATCGGGACAGTGGCTGCGGCGGTCGCCTTCGCGTGCGCGCCGCTCGGCGGGGTGCCGTCACCGGTCGCGGTGTTCGCGACGCTGCCGGCGTCGACATCCGTCTGGGTGAGCACGTAGTTCGCCGTCGCGGTGACCGTCTGGCCGGGCGCCAGCGTTCCCGTCGTTCCGCTCGGCCAGGTTCCGTAGGTCACAGGCGTAACGCCGAAGAGCGGATCGGTGATCGTCGCCCCGGTGAGGGTGACGTTGCCGCTGTTCTTCAGGGTGAACGAGTAATTGACGATGTCGCCGGTCTTGCCGGTCGCGCCGGTCGCCAGCGCGCCGCTCTTCGTCACCACGACGGCCGGTGCGCTCGCCTGGGTGAGAACGCGAACGGCGCCGGAGGTGGCGGATACGGCTCCGCCGGTTGGCGACGTTCCGTTCGTCGTCGCGGTGTTGGTGACGAAGCCGGCGTCGACATTGGCCTGGCTGAGCGGATAGGTCCCCGTCGCCGTGACGGTCTGACCGGGGGCAAGGGAACCCGCCGTCCCCGACCAGGTGTAACTGAGACCGGAGATGCCGGCGAGCGTGTCGGTGACCGTCACCCCGGAGATCGTCACGTTGCCGGTGTTCTTGCCGACGATCGTCCAGGTGACGAGGCTTCCCACGCCCCCGGGGGCCGCGAGGCTGCCCGTCTTCGTCGTCGTGAGGGACGGGGCAGAGGCGGCGGTCACCACGGTGGAGGTCGGGGAGCTGGCCGAAACCGGGGCATTGGTGGGCGACGTGCCGGAGGCGGTCGCGACATTCGCGACCGAGCCGGCGTCGACATCCGCCTGGGTCAGCGTGTAGATGGCGGTGGCGGTGGCGGTCGCCCCGGGAGCGAGGCTCGCCCCAGACGCCAACCCGGAGACGACCGGGGTCGAGACGCCGGTCTTCGTGTCGGTCAGCGTTATCGCCTTCACGGTCACGTTTCCGGTGTTCTTGATCGTGAAGGCGTAGTTCACGGTGTCGCCGGCGAGCCCGGTGCCGGGGCTCGCGATGGATCCCGTCTTGGTCACGGCGAGGGACGGTACCGACGAGACACTGACGGTCGACGAGGCGGTTCGGGTGATCGCCGCACCGGTCGGTGGTGTTCCGCTCGAGTCAGCGGTGTTGACGACGGAGCCGGCATCGACATCCGACTGGGAGAGTGCGTAGGTGGCCGTCGCGGTGACGGTCTGGCCGGGCGCCAGGGTTCCGACGGTTCCGCTCGGCCAGCTGCCGTACGAAATCGCGGAAATGTTGGCGAGGCGATCGGTGATGCCGACGCCGGTGAGGGTGACGTTGCCGGAGTTCTTCAGCGTGAAGGCCCAGTTGACGGTGTCACCCGCGACACCGGTCGAGCCGGCTGCGAAGGTTCCGGTCTTCGTGAATGTCTCGGCCGGAGCGGATGCCGCGGTCGCGACGACCGACTGCGGCGAGACACCGGTGACCGCGGCTCCCGTCGGCGGGGTTCCCGTCGCCGTCGCCGTGTTCTTCACCGAGCCGGCGTCGACATCGGTCTGCGTGATCGGATAGGTCGCTGTCGCGGTGATGGTCTGGCCGGGTGCAAGGGTTCCGGCCGTCCCACTCGGCCACGCGCCGTAGGTGAGGGACGAGATGCCCGGGAGCGTGTCGGCGATCGTCACACCGGTGAGGGTCACGTTGCCGGTGTTCTTGGTCGAGATCGTGTAGTTGATCTGGTCGCCGGCGAGGCCGGTGCCCGGGCTCGCGATGACGCCGGATTTGGTGGTCGTCAGGGCTGGTGCGGAGGCCGCGGTGGCGACGACGGAGATCGGTGAGACCGCGCTGACCCACGCGTTCGTCGGGCTCTTGCCCGAGACCGACGCGATGTTGCTGACCGAGCCGGCGTCGACATCCGTCTGGTTGAGCACATAGCTCGCCGTCGCGGTCGCGGTCGCGCCTGGAGCGAGGCTGCCGCCGGTGCCGAGGCCGCTGACGACGGGGGTCGAGACGCCGGGCTTCGAGTCGGTGAGCGCGATCGTTCCGATCGTGACGTTTCCGGTGTTTTTGATGGTGAACGCGTAGTTCACGGTGTCGCCGACCTTGCCGGTACCGGGTGAGGCGATCGTTCCGACCTTCGTCACCGACAGGCCGGGAGCGGAAGTCACCGGCACCGTCGCCGAGGCGCTGGTCGTGACGCCCGCACCGGTCGGCGGCAGACCGGATGCCCTGGCCGGGTTGACGACGGAGCCGGCATCCACGTCGCTCTGGGTGAGCAGGTAGGTCGCGGTCGCGGTGACCGTCTGGCCCGGGGCGAGCGTACCGGCCGTGCCGCTCGGCCAGGTGCCGTAGACCGGGGCCGAGACGTTCGCGAGGTCGTCGATGATGGCAGCGGAGGTGAGCGTGACGTTTCCGCTGTTCTTCAGCGTGAAGGAGAAGTTGACGGTGTCGCCGGCCTTCCCGGTCGCCCCGACCGCGAGAGCTCCGGCCTTCGTCAGCGTGAGGGCCGGCGCGGAGGCCTGGGTCGGCACGGTGTTCTGCGCCGACGTTCCGGTGACGGCGGCTCCGGTGGGCGGCGTACCGGTCGAGGAGGCGGTGTTCTTCACGGAGCCGGCGTCGACATCCGCCTGGGTGATCGTGTAGGTGGCGGTCGCGGTCTCGGTGACGCCCGGTGCGAGGGTGCCCGCCGTTCCGCTCGCCCAGGTTCCGTATGCGAGGGCCGAGAGGTTCGTGTGCGGGTCGGTGATCGCGACGCCGGTGAGGGTCACGTTTCCGGTGTTCTTCGCGACGAAGGTGTAGGTGATGACACTGCCGACGCCGCCGCTCCCCGAGGCGACGCCCGACTTGGTGGTCGTGATCGACGGGGCGGATGCCGCCGTCGCGACCGAGGCCTGCGGCGATGACGCGCTGACCGCAGCTCCCGTCGGCGGGGTGCCGGTGGCCGTCGCGATGTTCTTCACCGAGCCGGCGTCGACATCGGTCTGGGTGATCGTGTAGGTGGCCGTCGCGGTCTCGGTCGCCCCCGGGAGGAGCTTTCCGGTCGTGCCGCTCGCCCACGTTCCATAGGCGAGAGCGGAGAGGTTCGGGAGCGTGTCGGTGAAGCCGACCCCGGTCAGCGTGACGTTGCCGGTGTTCTTCGCGCTCAGGGTGAACGTGATCACGCTGCCGACTCCCGCGGTACCGGAGGCGACACCGGACTTCGTGACGAGCAGCGCGGGCGTCGCCGACACCGGGACGGTCGCCGTCGCGGTGGGGGCGGTGACGGTGGCGTTGCTCGGGGACTTGCCGGTTGCGGTCGCGGTGTTCACCAGGGATCCGGCATCGACGTCGGTCTGGGTGAGCACGTAGGACGCGGTCGCCGTCACCGTCTGGCCCGGCGCCAGTGTTCCGGTCGTGCCGCTCGGCCAGGTGCCGTAGACCGGTGCACTGACGTTCGTCACCTGGTCGCTGATCGCCGCGGCGGTGATCGTCTGGTTGCCGGTGTTCTTCAGCGAGAAGGAGAAGTTGACCGTGTCGCCGGCCTTGCCGGTGGCACCGGGGGCCAGCGCGCCGGTCTTCGTCAGCGTGAGCGCCGAGGCGGACGCCTGGGTGGCCACGGACGCCTGCGGGGATGCGCCGGTGACGGCGGCCCCGGTGGGCGGCGTGCCCGTCGAGGTGGCGACGTTCTTGACGCTGCCGGCGTCGACATCCGCCTGGGTGATCGTCGAGGTCCCGGTGGCCGTGACCGACTGGCCGGGCTCGAGCGTTCCGGCGGTCGCCGGCCACGAATAGCTGAGCGGCGAGAGGCCGGGGAGGGAGTCGGCCGCGCTCACCGAGGTCAGGGTCACGTTGCCGTTGTTGGTGATCGTGATAGTCCAGGTGATGACACTGCCGACCCCGCCGTTGCCGGAGGCGACCCCGGACTTCGTCGTGGTGATGGACGGAGCCGCAGTGACGGTCGGCACCGTCGAGAGCGCGGAGTTGGCGGTGACGACGGTTCCGACCTGGGACGTTCCCGAAGCACTCGCGGTGTTCTTCACCGAGCCGGAGTCGACGTCGGCCTGCGTGATCGTGTACGTGGCCGTCGCCGTGGCCGTCGCACCCGGCGCGAGGCTCGCGCCGGCCGCGAGTCCGCTGACCACGGGGGTAGACACTCCGGTCTTGGTATCGCTCAGCGTCACGTTGCCGAGGGTCACATTGCCGGTGTTCTTGACGGTGAAGCTGTAGTTGATCGTGTTGCCGACACTCGCGGTGCCGGTCGCCGTTCCGACCTTCGTCACCGCGAGGGAGGGGGCGCCGGTGATCGGCACGGTCGCGGATGCCCGGGCCGAGACGGTCGCACCGGTCGGCGGCGTGCCCGCGCCGGTCGAGGTATTCGCGACGGAGCCGGCGTCGACATCCGACTGCTTGAGGATGTAGGTCGCGGTGGCGGAGACGGTCTGGCCGGGGGCGAGTGTTCCGGTCGTTCCGCTCGTCCAGGTGCCGTACGAGATCGCGGAGAGCCCGACGAGCGGATCGGTGATCGTCGAGCCGGTGAGGGTGACGTTGCCGGTGTTCTTCAGGGTGAACGAGTAGTTCACCGTGTCGCCGGCCCTACCGGTGGAGCCTGGGGCGAGCACACCGCTCTTCGTCAGCGCGAGGGTCGGGAGGGCCGCCTGCGTCACCACCGTGTTCTGGGCCGACGAGCCGGTGACGGCGGTGCCGGTGGGCGGCGTGCCGGTCGAGGTCGCGGTGTTCTTCACCGAGCTGGCGTCGACATCCGCCTGGGTGATCGTGTACGTGGCCGTCGCGGTCTCGGACTGTCCGGGCGCCAGCGTGCCGGTCGTCCCGCTCGCCCACGGGGTCGAGTAGCTCAAAGCGGAGAGGTTCGCGTGCGGGTCTGCGATGGTGACGCCGGTCAGCGTCACATTCCCGGTGTTCTTCGCGACGAAGGTGTAGGTGATCACGCTGCCGACACCGGCGTTACCCGAGGCGACGCCCGACTTCGTCGTCGTGATGGCCGGGGCCGAGATCGCGGTGGCGACGGTCGAGACCGGTGAGGTTCCGGTGATCGCGGCACCGGTCGGCGGTGTGCCCGTTGCGGTCGCGGTGTTGGTCACCGTTCCGGCATCCACGTCGGCCTGCGTGATCGTGTAGGCGGCCGTCGCGTTCGCCGTCGCGCCGGGAGCGAGGCTCGAGCCGGTGCCGAGGCCGGTGACGACCGGGGTGGAGACACCCGGCTTCGAATCGGTGAGGGTCACCCCGTGCAGGGTGACGTTGCCCGAGTTCCTGACGGTGAGCACGTAGTTGATCGTGTCGCCGACCTTGCCGGTGCCGGGGCTGGCGATCGTTCCGACCTTGGTGACGGCGAGCGAGGGGGTGGATGTCACCGGCACAGTCGCCGAGACCGTCGGCGCCGTGACGGTGGTGCTCGTCGGTGTCGTGCCGGTGGCCGCGGCGGGGTTCGACACGGCGCCGGAATCGACGTCGGACTGCAGCAGCACATACGTGGCGGTCGCGGTGACCGTCTGGCCGGGGGCGAGCGTTCCGGTGGTGCCGCTCGGCCAGGCACCGTAACTGCGGGCCGAGATCCCGGTGAGGGTGTCGGTGATCGAGGCCCCCGTGACCGTGACGTTTCCGGTGTTCTTGAGTGTGAACGCGAAGTTGACGGTGTCGCCGGCCTTGCCGGTTGAGCCGGCGGCGAGAGCTCCGGTCTTCGTCACGGACAGCGCGGCGGCGGATGCCTGGGTGGGCACGGTGTTCTGCGCCGACGTTCCGGTGACGACGGCACCGGTGGGCGGCGTGCCCGTCGAGGTCGCGGTGTTCTTCACGGAGCCGGAGTCGACATCCGGCTGGGTGATCGTATAGGTCGCGGTCGCGGTGACCTGCTGGCCGGGGGCGAGCGTTCCGGTCGTACCGCTCGGCCAGGCGCCGTAGCTGAGGGCCGAGAGGTTCGCGTGCGGGTCGGTGATGGCGACGCTGGTCAGCGTGACGTTTCCGGTGTTCTTCGCGATGAACGTGTAGGTGATGACACTGCCCACACCGGCCGTGCCGGACGCGACGCCCGACTTCGTCGTGGTGATCGAGGGAGCGGATGCCGCGGTCGCGACGGTCGACAGCGGCGAGACGGCGGAGACCGAGCCACCGGTCGGCGGGGTGCCGGTCGTGGAGGCGGTGTTTTTGACGCTTCCGGCATCCACGTCGGCCTGGGTGATCGTGTACGTCGCGGTGGCCGTTGCTGTCGCGCCGGGCGCGAGCGTGCCGGAGGTGCCCGTCGGCCAGGTCACGACCGGGGTCGACACGCCCGACTTCGAATCGGAGAGGGTGACGCCGGTCAGCGTCACATTCCCGGTGTTCTTGAGGGTGAAGGCGTAGTTGATCGTGTTGCCGACGGACGCCGTTCCGGTGGCGGTTCCGACCTTCGTGACGGCGAGTGAGGCCGACGAGTTGATCGGCACGGTCGCCGACACCGTCGGGGAAGTCACGGTGGCGCCGGTCGGCGGGGTTCCGGAGGAGTTGGCCGGGTTCGAGACGGCACCGGCATCGACGTCGGTCTGGGTGAGGAGGTAGGTTGCCGTCGCGGTCACGGTCTGCCCGGGAAGCAGTTTTCCGGTCGTGCCGCTCGGCCAGGTTCCGTAGGCGATGGCAGACAATCCGGTCAGCGAATCGTTGATCGCCGCGCCGGTGATCGTCACGTTGCCGGTGTTCTTGAGGGTGAATGCCCAGTTGACGGTGTCGCCCGCTTTTCCGGTCGAGCCCACAGCGAGGGCGCCCGACTTCGTGGTGACGAGTGCCGGTGTCGAGGCCTGGGTCGAGACCGATGCCTGCGGTGACACCGCGCTGATGGCGGCGCCGGTGGGAGGCGTGCCGACCGTCGTCGCGATGTTCTTGACCGAGCCGGCGTCGACATCCGCCTGGGTGAGTGTGTACGTTCCGGTTGCCACGACGCTCGCGCCGGGGGCCAGGGTTCCGGCGGTGCCGGGCCATGAGTAGCTCAGGGCCGAGATGTTCGGCAGCGAGTCGGAGATCGAGACGCCGGTGAGCGTCACGTTTCCGGTGTTCTTCCCGGTGATGGTCCAGGTCACGGTCGAGCCGACACCGCCCGGTGCGGCGACCGATCCCGTCTTCGTGGTGGTGAGCAGCGGAGCGGATGCCGCGGTCGCGACGGTCGTCTGCGGCGACGAGGCCGTGATGGCCGCGCCGGTCGGGGGCGTTCCCGTCGCCGTCGCCGTGTTCTTCACGCTGCCGGCATCGACGTCGGTCTGGGTGATCGTGTAGGTCGCCGTCGCGGTGATGGTCTGCCCGGGCACGAGCTTTCCGGTGGTGCCACTCGGCCAGGTTCCGTAGCTGAGGGCCGAGAGGCCGGTGTGCAGGTCGCTGATCGAGACGCCGGTGAGCGTCACGTTTCCGGTGTTCTTCGCGCTGAAGGTGTAGGTGATGACGTTGCCGACGGCCGCCGTACCCGAAGCGACGCCCGACTTCGTGACGAGAAGTGCCGGAACGGCCGACAGCGGCACGGTGGCCGGGGAGGTGGAGGAGACGGTCACGTTGGTCGGCGACTTCGCGTTCGCCGTTCCGGTGTTCGCAACAGAGCCGGCGTCGACATCCGTCTGCAGCAGCACGTAGGTCGCAGAGGCTGTCACGGTCTGGCCGGGCGCGAGGGTTCCGGTGGTGCCGCTCGGCCAGGTGCCGTAGGTCACGGCCGAGATACCCGGGAGGGAGTCGGTGATCGCCGCGCCGGTCAGGGTGACGTTTCCGGAGTTGCGGAGGGTGAACGACCAGTTGACCGTGTCGCCAGCCTTGCCGGTCGCTCCGGGTGCGAGGGCTCCGGACTTGGTGAGCACGACCGCGGGGGCTGCCGCAGCTGTCGGCGTGGTGACGAGCCCGGACGACGCGGTGACGGCCGCGCCGGTTGGCGGCGTTCCGGAGGATGTCGCGGTGTTCTTGACCGAGCCGGCGTCGACATCCGACTGCTTGATCAGGTAGGTCGCGGTCGCTGTGACCGTCTGCCCCGGCGCGAGGGTTCCGGTCGTGCCGCTCGGCCAGGTTCCGTAGCTCGGAGCGGAGAGCCCGACCAGCGGGTCGGTGATCGCGACGGCGGTGAGGGTGACGTTGCCGGTGTTCTTCGCGGTGAAGGTGTAGGTGATGGTGTCGCCGGCCGAAGCCGTTCCACTCGCCGACCCGACCTTCGTCGTCGCGATGGAGGGCGCCGCCGTCGCCGTCGTCATCGTCACCTGGTTGGAGGATGCCGAGACCGTCGCATTCGTCGGAGACTTCGCCGTCGCACTCGACGTGTTCTTGACGCTGCCGGCATCCACGTCCGACTGCTTGATCGTGTAGGTCGCGGTGCCCGTCGCGGTCGCTCCCGGCTGCAGTGTTCCGGCGGTTCCCGGCCAGGTGACGACGATGGTCGAGAGTCCGCTGAGCGGGTCGGTCAGGGCGACCTGGGTGAGGGTTACGTTTCCGCTGTTCTTCACGGTGAACGAGTAGTTGACCGTGTCGCCGACCTTGCCGGTCGATCCGGTGGCGTAAACGCCGGCCTTCGTGACGGCAAGCGACGGGGCCGCGGTGATCGGCACGGTCGCGATGGCGGTCGTCTTGACGGCGGCTCCGGTCGGCGGCGTGCCGGTCGCGGTGGAGGTGTTCGCGACGGATCCGGCATCGACATCGGTCTGCTTGAGGATGTAGGTCGCGGTCGCCGTCACGGTCTGGCCCGGGGCGAGGGTGAAGGCCGTGCCGCTCGGCCAGGTGCCGTAGGTGAGCGGAGACAGGCCGGGGAGCGGATCGGTGATTCCGGTACCGGTCAGCGTGACGTTCCCGGTGTTCTTCAGTGTGAAGGAGTAGTTGACCGTGTCACCGGCCGTGCCGGTCGCTCCGGGAGCGAGTGCGCCCGACTTGGTCAGGGCGAGGGCCGGGGCGGAGGCCTGCGTCGCGACGGTGACTTTCGGAGATGCGCCGGTGACCGCTGCGCCGGTGGGAGGTGTGCCGGTCGAGACGGCGGTGTTGTTCACGGAGCCGAGGTCGACATCCGCCTGGGTGATCGTGTACGTCGCCGTCGCCGTGACGGTCTGGCCGGGGGCGAGTGTTCCGGCGGTTCCGCTCGGCCAGGTGCCGTAGGTGCGGGCGGAGAGTCCGGGAAGCGGATCGTTGATCGCCACGCCCGTGAGGGTGACGTTTCCGGTGTTCTTGGCGCTGAAGCTGTAGGTGATGACGCTGCCGACACCCTTGGTGCCAGCGGCGCTGCCGCTCTTGGTGGTGACGATGGATGGCGACGCCGCGACGGTCGAGACCGTCGATTGCGGTGACGGCGAGGAGATGGCCGAGCCGGTCGGCGGGGTTCCGGTGGCTGTCGCGGTGTTCTTGACGGAGCCGTTGTCGACGTCGGTCTGGGTGACGGTGTAGCTCGCCGTCGCCGTCGCCTTCGCGCCGGGGGCGAGGAGCCCGGCGGTGGAGGTCGGCCAGGTGACGACCGGGGGGCTGAGCCCGGGGAGCGGGTCGGTGAGGGTGCTGTTCTTCAGCGTCACGTTGCCGGTGTTCGTCACCGAGAACACGTAGTTGATGACGTCGCCGACCTTGCCGGTCCCGCCGTTCGCGTAGGAACCGGTTTTCGTGACGGCGAGCGCCGGGTTCGAGACGATCGTCAGGGTGTTGGTCGCCGAGCCGGTCGGCTTCGGGCCGCCGTCCTGGTCGGTACCGACCGTCGTCGCGGTGTTCTGCACGCTTCCCGCGTCGACATCGGTCTGGGTGAGAACGTAGGTCGCGGTCGCGGTGACCGACTGCCCGGCGTTGAGCGTTCCGGCCGTTCCCAACGGCCAGGTGCCGAAGGTGATCGCCGATAGCCCGACGAGCGGGTCGGTCAGCGTGATGCCCGTGAGGGTTCCCCCACCGGTGTTCTTCACGACGAAGGTGTAGTTCGCGGTATCGCCGACCCGGCCGGTGGCTCCGGGAGCCAGAGCGGATGACTTCGCAACGGTGATCGCCGACAGCACGACCGCCGTCGAGTCGCTGTCATTGGCGAGGTAGCCGCCGACGACGGTCGACGCATTGACCGTCGCGGTCGAGGTGTACGACGCGTTCGAGGCCGCCGCCGCCGTACAGGTGTAGGTCGTCGATTGCAGGGTGGTGAGCGTCACCGCCCCGAGCGAGCGGGAACAGTCCGGCTGATCGTCGCTGACGACGATGTTCTGCAGGGTACCGGCGCCGGTGTTGGTGATCGTGATCGTGAACGTCGCGACCTCCGTGTTCGTTCGATACTGCGCATCCACGGTTCCATTGAACGTCTTGACGATCGAGACCCCGGCGACGGGCACCGAGAGAATGGCGTTGCGAAGAAGGTAGGAGTCGCCGCTCGTTCCGAGTTTGAGGCTGGCCTGGTTGTCGCCGGCGACGACGTTCGTCAGGGGGTCGGTGATCACGTCGACGCTCTGATTGGTGAAGGTCGAGGTGTCCTGCGTCTGGGTGTAACGGACGGAGCCGATCGCGTGGCCCGTGCCGAAGTTGTTTGTGGTCGTGCCGTCGGAGTTCGGAAGAGCTGTGTAGGTCGCAGACCCCTGCCGCGAATAGGTGGCGTTGTCGCCGGTGATGTTGCGGTCGCCCTCGAACAGGGTGAATCCGGCGCGGGTTCCGGTGCCGTTGGCGGTGAAGCCCGAGAAGCCGACCGTCAGTGCGGCATCCTGTGCGCCCTCGTGAACGTGGCCTTCGTAGTAGATGATGCGGTGCGGAACGGATGATGCGTTGCCGACGATGTAGGTGCCGTAGTCGTAGACGAGGGTGATCGACCAGCCGGCGAAGCATCCGGCTCCGGTCGGGGTCCAGATGTTTCCGGCGGAGATGCTGAGCGGGGATCCGGATGCTGCCGATGCGAAGTTCGACGTGACATCCGCGCCGGCGCTGTAGTAGTAGGAGAGCGACTGCGATGTCGCGTCTTCGAGTTCGGTTCCCACCGGCACGGAGGTGACGGCGCCCGACCCGACTTTGAGCTGCACGGCCTGGGTGCGGTAGCCCGTGCTGCTCCCGGCCGGAAGAGTTGCCGTATTGTTCGTCGCCGGCGCCGAACAATAGTTACCCGCTGTGCCGTTGCGGAGCCCGGTGTTGCCCGCCCAGTTGAGGAAGGCCTTGACCACCTTCGCACCGGAGGGGATCGTGACCGTGCCGCTCGACGAGTTGGTCGTGAAACCCGCGACCGAGTTGTTGTTCTGCATCGCGAAGTTGTCGTTCACGTTGTTGCCGGCATCCGTGCCGGTGTAGGTGTCGGCGTGCAGGTTGGCACAGCTGCCGACGTTCGTGGCGTTGTTGATCGGACCGTTGCAGGCGAGCACACCGTTTCCGGTCATCAGGAAGTCGCCGTTGACCGTGACCTGGTAGTTGGGCGCGGTTCCGCTGTTTGTCCCCCACTGCACGACTGCGGCCTGAGCCGACTCCGGCACGAGGGCCAGGCCGATCGTTCCGACGGCGACGACGAGAACCATAGCGAGGGCGCGACGGATCACGCTCGCGGTCCGCCTCGGACCACGAACCAAAGCCTCGGGCTCTGACTCGGACAAACTTCCCCCCACTGCGGACTAGTTCCGCAGGCGACCAAATGGGCTCTCCTTGCGTTGAGCGCGACTTCGGTCAGTTTTCGCATTAACAGCGTATGTGATGTTCGGAGCGGAAGACGGGAACAATGGGTACGTTTCCGTCCCCAGTTCGGAGGACATTTTGTGCCCCGATCAGTGGGAAAAATTCACTTTCTGTGTCACCCAGGCGTACATCGCGACAGCGGCGGCGGCCGAAGCGTTGAGACTTCTCGTCGAACCGAACTGGGTGATCGCGACCACGGATTCGGCTACGGCGATCGCTTCGTCGGTGAGACCGGGGCCTTCCTGGCCGAATAACAGCACGCAGCGTTCGGCGAAAGGGAAGGACTCGATCGGTACCGAGCCATCGACGTTGTCGATCGCGATGATCGGGAGCCGGGCATCCGCCGCCCACTGGGCGAAGCTCGCGACGTCTGCGTGGTACATCACGTGCTGGTAGCGGTCGGTGACCATTGCACCCCGTTTGTTCCAGCGTTTGCGTCCGATGATGTGCACGGTGTCGGCCGCGAAGGCGTTCGCACTGCGCACGATGGAGCCGATGTTCATGTCGTGTTGCCAGTTCTCGATCGCGACATGGAATGGATGCCGGTGGCTGTCGAGATCGGCGACGATCGCGTCCATGCGCCAGTAGCGGTAGCGGTCGATGACGTTGCGCGTGTCGCCCCGGGCGAGCAGCTCGGGGTCGTAGACGTCTTCGGTCGGCAGGTCGCCGGGCCATGGGCCGACGCCGTGGGTGGTGTGCTCGGGGGTGGGGGTGGGAGCGGCCTCTGACACAGGTCGAGGCTAGTCGGGATCTGTGGCGGTGATCGCTGCTCTCGCGGACATCCGCTGCCCGTCGACGGGGCGCGCGCGTCCGATCGGGGAGCGCTTGCGGTGCTGGCGGACTTTCGCCATGACCGCAGTTCTCGTCACCGGGATGTCGGGGGTAGGTAAATCGACGGCCCTTGCCGAGTTGGCGCGGCGCGGGTTCGAGACGGTGGACACCGACGACGGGGACTGGATCGAGGTGGTCGACGGCGAACGCCTGTGGGTCGAGCCCCGCATCGTGGCGCTTCTCGCGGGCCGGCGTGACGGTGCACTTTTCGTTCAGGGAACCGTTGCGAACCAGGGGCGCTTCTCCGGGCAATTCGACGCGATCGTTTTGCTGAGTGCGCCCCCGAGGTGATCTTCGGTGGGGTGATCTTCGGTGGGGTGATCGTTGGCGGGGTGATTTCGGATGGCCGGACGCGGCTGGGCCAACCGTCTCCTCCTCCCCCGTCCGCACCGAATTCTGCCTCTCCCCAGCTACGGAGACCGGCCCCGAAGCGCCGTCCGGCCGGTGTTGACTCAGATCATGGAATCACCCGCGAACACTGCCCCTGGGCACGATCGCGCGTCGGATACTCCTTCGGCGATGACGTCGCTCGCCGCTAGTTTTCTCGACACTATGGGCCGTCTCGTCGACGACATCGCCGAATCGGATCGCGCCATCGCCCGGGCTACCGCCGTCCGGGCCGCGCTCATCGACCAGGCGCGCGGCTGGAGCGAGGCGACGGCGTCCCTGATGCCGGGAGACGAATCGGTGGTGCGCCGCTGGAGCAAAGCCGATGTCGCTCGTCGCTCGCTCGTCAGCGAGGTGGCCGCAGCCCTTCGTCTTCCCGATCGCTCCGCCGAGAATCTCGTTCACGAGAGCCAATCGCTCTTGCGTGAGCTGCCCGCCACGATGGCGGCGCTCGCCGACGGTGAGATCAGCTATCGACACGCGCAGGTGATGATCGATCACGCCGACTCGCTGCCGGAGTCCACCAGGCGATCGTTCGAAGACAGTGCGCTGCCGTTTGCTACGAAGCTCACCGCGAGCCGATTCGACCGCAAGGCTCGAGTACTGCGGGAGCGGGCGCATCCGGAGTCCATCGAGGTCAGGAATGGCGCCTGCCGCGACAGGCGCGAGTTGTCGCTCCAGCCCGCGCGCGACGGTATGTCGTGGCTCAACGCCTACCTTCCGGCGGCGAGCGGGCAGGCGATCCACAACCGTCTGACGGATATCGCGCGGGGTCTCGCCGCTCCCGATGAGACGCGCACGCTCACCCAGTTACGAGCGGATGTGTTCTGCGACCTGCTCATCGACGGTGAGACGGACGGTGGCTCGCTCGATTCGGCGGCCGGTGCTGGGGCTGCTGCCGATGCTGCCGCTGCCGCTGGTGCCGATGCCGGTGCCGATGACGATGCCGATTCTGTGGGCGGCGCCGCCGTCGATCCGGATGCGACCAAGCAGGCACTCGCTCGTCGGCGCAGGCTCGGCCATGGTATCCGTGCCCGCGTGCTCATCACGGTGCCGGTGCTCACTCTTCTCGGCAGTGGTACGGAACCAGCGGTGCTCGAGGGATACGGTCCGATCGATCTCGACACTGCTCGCGAGCTCGCCGCCGACGCCCCCGGATTCGTCCGTGTGCTCACGCATCCCGAAACGGGCGCGGTGCTCTCGCTGGGGCGTGACCGGTACCCGGTACCTCCCGACCTACGGGCCTGGCTCCGACTGCGGGATGAGACCTGTCGAGCTCCCGGTTGCGGTACTGCGGCTCGGCATTGCGATCTCGACCATACGACGGCATGGGAAGAGAACGGCCTGTCGAATCATGACAACCTCGCGCACCTCTGCCCGAAACATCACGACCAGAAACACCACACGCGCTGGTCGGTGGAGCATCACACCGACGGCGACCTCGAATGGACCTCTCCGACCGGGCATCGGTACCTCACCGAGCCGGCAATCCGCATGCCGGCCGGGCCGTGACACCGATCGAAGCACCGAGAACTGCCAGCGTGTAGCCGCCCGCTCGGGGCCTACCTCCGAGCGGGTGATGCTTGCACCGCCACGTACGATTGGCGCATGGAGACGAGTGCGAGCAAACGCGGCGAGATCGAGTGCTGGCTGACCGATATGGACGGGGTACTCGTCCACGAGAATCATCCGCTTCCCGGTGCAGCCGCACTTCTGCAGCAGTGGCGTGACCAGGGAAAGCCCTTCCTGGTGCTCACCAACAATTCCATCTTCACGCCGCGCGATCTCAGCGCGCGCCTAAGGGCATCCGGTCTGGATGTGCCTGAGGAGTTCCTCTGGACCTCCGCTCTCGCAACCGCCGACTTCCTGAAGTCGCAGATGCCCGGCGGATCCGCCTTCGTCATCGGTGAAGCCGGCATCACGACCGCCCTCCACGAGGCCGGATTCATCATGACCGAGACAGACCCCGACTACGTGGTAATCGGCGAGACTCGCAACTATTCCTTCGACGCTATTACGAAAGCCATCCGCCTGATCGGCAACGGCGCACGATTCATCGTCACGAATCCGGATGCCACCGGCCCGAGCGCCGACGGACCGATGCCGGCCACCGGAGCCATCGCCGCCCTCATCACGAAGGCGACCGGCAAGGAGCCCTATGTCGTCGGCAAGCCGAACCCGATGATGTTCCGCTCGGCGATGAACAAGATCGGCGCGCATTCCGAGAACACCGGGATGATCGGCGACCGCATGGACACCGACATCGTCGCCGGCATCGAGGCCGGACTGCACACGATCCTCGTTCTGACCGGGATCAGCGACCAGGCGGAGATCGACAAGTACCCGTTTCGTCCCGACGAGATCCTCGACAGTGTGGCCGACCTCCTCGAACCCGAACCGATCGAGTCCGACATCCAGTGAGACCGTAGCCGTCAGAAGATGACGCGAGTCGTTTCAGGCGGCGATGAGAAGTGATTCGACCAGCCCGGCGAGCTGACGAAGAAACACCAGATCGTCGCTGCTGATCTCGCGGGGCTGCGCATCGACGACGCAGAGCGCCCCGACCGGAACGCCGAACTGGTCGAGAATCGGGTGCCCGGCATACGCTCGGACCTCCCCGGACCTGACGATGGGCAGGTCTTTCAGCCGTTCATCCTGTGACGCATCCGGCACCGCGAACGGCGCGACGGAGCGAATCGTCCATTCGCAGGGCGTCGTTCCCCGGGGAAAGTTGTCGAGTTTTGCGCCGGCGACGGATTTGAACCACTGCCGGTCGTTGTCCATGAAGCTCAGTGCGGCCATCTCGAAGTGAAATCTGTCGCGCGCGATTGCCACGATGCGGTCGAATCGCTCGTCCGGTGGCGTGTCGAGGATGCCGAGCGCATGCACCGCGGCTTCCCGGATCTCGTCAGAGACGACACGGGGATGAGCATTGCCGAGTTTCGCGACGATCGGCGCGATCCTCGCCGCGAGAGGCCCGGCCCACGATCGGTAGGTCGCACTTCCGCGGTGTCGCTCACTCGCTGCGGTAGCGAGCGGATCGAACGGCAGATAATTCACATTCATTCTCAGGGTAGCGAACAGGCGGAGCTGGTCGTCGAGGTCTTTCGCCCGATCGTCGACTGCCATCCGAGCAAGACGCGGGAGGGTGATCATGTGCGAAACGGCAGGCAGGCCGAGTAGCAGGATCCGCGGCGAGACGCTCTTCTGTACCGTCAGCCGATCGATG
>JANYGT010000209.1 GCA_025362355.1 Lacisediminihabitans sp.
GACTGTACGCAGCGTTCGACGAGTCGGCCGTCATGAACGCTCTCACCGATGTCACCCTGCTGTTGGATGACGAAGTGGTCAGCACGTCATCGGGCAAAATCGTGCGGCGGATCATCGCTCGGACCCCGCTACCCGCGTGAGGCTCCGAACCGCTGAATCAGGCGGTTCTGAAGCGCGCGAACTTCGCGGCTGAGCGCGTAAACGAGGCAATCACCCTCTCATCGAGCTCGAAGAAGGGACTGTGCGTCACGGTGACGCCTTTCGCAGTCTCCGTTCGTCGCCAGGTGCCGACGATGTCGCCTCTCGACACGATCATCGGCAGAAAGATGCCGTTGTTCCCTGGCACGACATGAGCACTGTGCTCGACCGCGAGCGCCGCCGACCGGTCCTGGTAGCCGAGCAGGTACTCGTCGAACCCCGGGAGCGCGTGCACGACCGACGACCGACGCACGCCCGACGCCAGGTCGAGTTCGCGGGTCGACGCCCAGTAAGCGACCCCAGCGCACTCGAGCTCGGTCAGCTCGGGCCGCGCGAGCTCGAGACCACGCCGCGCATCGGCGAGCGTGACCTTCGACCACCAGGCGAGATCCCGGATCGTCGCCGGGCCTTGCCCGGTGAAGTAGCGGATGACCAACTCCCGCAGCGCTTCGTTCCCCTCCAGCCGACGCGGGGTCGGCATCCACTCGTCGAGCAGCACCAGCCCCTGCTGCGTGCCCCGCGGCGGACCCCAGCAGATGAGACCTGTCTGCGCGAGATACCAGATCACGTTGTAGCCGCGCTGCCCCGCCGGATCGATACCGGCGGCCGTGAGCACGGCGAAGTACTCGTCGCGCGGCAGGCTGCGGCCGCCCTCGAGAGCGGCGATGGTCGCGTCGCGCGCTGTGGCGAGGGTGGCGGCATCCAGGTCCAGCTGGCGAAGCCGGTTCGTGGCGCCCTGGATCGTGCGCTTCGCGGTCAGCGCGAGCACCCAGCCGAGGTCTTCTACGGCCATGAAATGCAGCGTGCCGCGAAACGGAGCGGAGCGGATGATGCTCCCGCTCTCGAGCGCCGCAGTCAGGTCTTGCAGGGTCGAGCCGGCAGCCCGCAGCCCGAGCGCCCATCCGCCCTGGATGAAGTCCTGGGCCTGGGTCGCGAGCAGCTGCCGCGCGACGTCGACGAGTGTGAGCGACTCCCCCGTCGGGTTCTCGATCCGCTGGCTCGCGAGCCGCAGCCGAAGCAGCTCGCGGGTCGTGATGCGCGTGGCCATGCCGCCAGTATGTCCGTCGCTACCGACGCAGGCGCGCCGCTGGATGCAACCTAGGCGTCGACCCTCGCACCGGCGGACGCCTTCTTCGCGCTGTTGCGATGCGGCAGCAACGTGTTCGCCTCCTCGAGCGACATGCCGTTCGTCTCCGGGATGAACTGCATCACGAACATGAACGACAGGAACGCGAACAGCGCATAGATGCCGTAGGTGAGCACCAGTGACACGGCGGCGAGCGGCGGAAACGAGATCGTGACGAGGAAGTTCGCGATCCACTGCGCGGCCGCGGCGATACCGAGGGCACGGGCCCGGATCCGGGTCGGGAAGATCTCGCCGAGCAGCACCCAGACCACCGGACCCCAGGATGCCCCGAAGCTGACCACGAAGACGTTGGCAGCCACGAGGGCGACCGGCCCCCACGCACCGGGCAGCGACGGCGCACCGTTGACGATGTTCGCCTGGCTGAACGAGATCGCCATCACGGCGAGTGAGATCGTCATGCCGGCGGAACCGAAGAGCAGGATCGGACGCCGCCCGACCCGGTCTACGAGTGCGATCGCTATGAAGGTCACGACGATGTTCGTGACGGCGGTGATGACCGAGATCGTGAACGAGTCCTTCTCCTGGAAGCCGACCGACTTCCAGAGGGTCGTCGAGTAGTAGAAGATCACGTTGATCCCGACGAACTGCTGGAAGATCGAGAGGATGATGCCGATCCACACGATCGGCTTCAGCCCGAATCGATTGCCGCGCAAAGCACCCTTCTCGGTGCTGCGTTCGTCATCGGTGATCGCCGCGCGCATGTCGCGGATGGCGCGCTCGACATCGTCGTCCGGCCAGATGCGCGCGAAGATCCGGCGCACGTCGTCATCCCGTTTCTTGAGCACGAGGAACCGCGGTGATTCGGGAAGCGCGAGGGCGATCAGGCCGTAGACGATGGCGGGAACGGCACCGGCGAGGAACATCCAGCGCCATGCCTCGAGCCCTAACCAGAACGTCTTACCGGCCGCCCCGGCAGCATCCGCGAAGATCGTGTCGGAGAGGAGGGCCGCGAAGATGCCGAGCGTGATCGCGAGCTGCTGCAGGGATCCGAGCCGACCGCGCAGCTGCTTCGGTGAGATCTCGGCGATATAGGCGGGCGCGATGACCGAGGCGATGCCGATGCCGAGCCCGCCGATGACCCGCCAGAGCACCAGGTCCCACACGCCGAACGAGAGGCCCGCTCCGATGGCACTCGCGAGGAAAAGCACCGATCCGGCGAGCATCGCGGGGATGCGACCCCAGCGATCGGCGACCCGGCCGGCGAAGTAGGCGCCGATCGCGCATCCGATCAGGGCACTCGCGACCGCCAGCCCGATCAGGGTGGGGGCGAGACCGAACTGGCTGCGGACGGCATCCACCGCTCCGTTGACGACGGAGGAGTCGAATCCGAAAAGGAAGCCGCCGACTGCTCCGGCCGCCGCGAGCGCGATGACCTTGAAATTCGTGCGTGGGTTGGTACCGGTGTCTGACATTGCCTCGTCCTTTGCGCTCGTCGTGCGCATGCCACGGTACGCCGAGCGGGCGCGAGCGCTAGCGGCCGAGGCGAGGCTTCCTACTTCTTGAGCGCCTTGATGATGCGCGGCAATGCCCGTCCCGCGATGCACGCGAGCGGGATCGACATCGCCATCAGGGCGATGATGTTGGGGCGGAACCGCACGCCGTCCGCTCCGTAGACGTACGCACCGATCGGGATGCTCGCGCCCCCGCCTCCGCCGCCACCGTTCTCCTCCTGGTCGTTTCCGCCGCCGTAACCGAGCCAGACGAGCGAGACCGGAACGATCTCGACACCACTGACGGTGACCGGGGTGCCGTAGTTGCGCGTGACGCCAAAGTCCTTGAACGACTCGGCGATCTTCTCCACGAGGTTTGCCATGAGCCAGACACTAGTCGGAACACCAGCGCCGCGGAACCCACTACCGGTGCGACCTGAACCGATAGCGAATAAACCTCAGGCAACCCCCTAGCATTGAGCGTGAGCGAGGAGCAACTCTCATGGGCAGCCTTCTGTATGGCAGTGCGGGCATGGAGGTTGCGTTCGATGATCGCGCGCTCACCCATCTTCAGCTCGTGATCACCGCGAAGTTGCGCCGCCGAGAGAGTTTCGTCTTCTCCTGGACCACCTCGGTCGAACTCGGAAGCGGACGCAGCGTGATCTGGCTCGACCCGAGCAGCACGCTGTTCTATCGCTACTCCGGCAGTCGTCTTCCGTCCATCAACCGAACGTGGATCGAGCAGCTGACCAAGTCGGCAAACAGTCCGGGTGGGCTGTATTTCTCTCCAGAACCCGTCGACGTCCCGCGCGAGACCTAGCTCTACTCCCTGCGCCTCCCGTCTCCGTCATAATTGGTCGTGGCCCCGACGAGTGGCCTCGAGGGGGACGGACACGCACGTGGGCAGTCTGTTGTACGGCAGTTCCGCCATCGAGGTCGCGTTCGAGGACCGTGCGCTCATGCACCTTCAGATCGTCATCACGGCGAAGCTGCGCAGGCGGGAGAGTTTCATCTTCTCGTGGAGCACCTCGGCGAGTGAGGGAAGTGGGCGCAGTACGATCTGGCTCGATCCATCCTCGACGATCATGTTCCGCTACTCCGGCAGCCGAGTGCCGGTCATCAATCGAGCGTGGATCGAACAGCTTGCGGCTTCGGCCAACAGCCCGGGCGGACTGTTCTTCACGCCGGAGCCGAGAGGACCGGGAACCTGATGCCCGGTCACGCGATCCGCGAGATGTCGATCCCGGTCACTTTGTCAACGCCCCCTCCGGCCGAAATCCTGCGAGTAAAAAGATGATCATGAGTGCTTCTGTCTCCGCCCCGTGGACGGTGGCCCTTTCGACGCCGCAGCACATCATCGTGCTCTACTTCCTCGTCGTCGCAGCCCTGGCGCTCTTCGCCGGCCTCGTCCGCGCGGTGCTGACCCGCAACGAATCCGGATCCCGCTACCGCGCCGCGGTGACGGCCCGCCTCGCGATCGCCGCGATCGCATTCCTTTCGTACGCGGTCATCATCATCGAGTTCGCCCGCGGGTACACACTGCGCGGTACGACCTGGTATCCGAATTCCGAGACGATCCTCACGATGGTCCCGCGCTATATGGACTGGACCGTGACCGTCCCGCTCCTCACCGTCGAATTGCTCGCCGTGTGCACCGTCGTCGGCGTCACCGCCCGGCGCACCCAGCTTCTCGCCGGGGGAGGTGCGTTCCTGATGATCTTCTTCGGCTTCATCGGCGCCTTCGTGATCGATGGTGGTATGAGTGCCTCATCGCTCCTCCTGTTCGGCGGGATCAGCTCGATCTTCTGGATCTTCACGAACGTCGTGCTCATCCGAAGCGTACGAGCGTCGATCCCCCAGCTGACACCGGAAGCTGGACGCCTGCTCCGCAGTGCCACGATCCTGCTGCTCTCCGGCTGGGTCGTGTATCCGATCGTGTACCTGCTGCAGATATTCACCACCGGCGGATTCTGGATCTCCGCGATGCAGATCGTGCTCTGTGTCTCGGATGTCGTCGTCAAGATCGGCTTCGGCGGACTCATCCACCGGGTGGCGAAGCTCCGAACCGCCGAAGACGTGCGCGCAGGCGTGGACGTGCACCCGGAATCGATCTGGATGTCGTCGGTCAAGCTGTCGGATGCCGGCCAGCCGCGGGAGGTCTACCTCGCAGACGGCGCGGCCGTGCACCCCACCCGGTCGAAACCGCTGGTCAACGAGGCGGTCGCCGCGCAGCCGCTTCCGGACGACTCCCTCGACGTGTAGGGACGGCACCGCGACTCTTACGGATGTCGGTGGAATAAAGCAGACTGGTCGAATGCTCTCCCAATGGTGACTGCGCAGCCCGCTCTCTTCTGCATCGACCTACCGACGGGAACACCGTGACCGAAACCATCTCGACAGCCACCCGAACCTCCTCCCCGGTCGAACTCGAATCGGGAAAACTCGACTCCCGCAACCGCATCGTCATCGGCGTGCTGCTCATCTCGGTGTTCGTGATGATCCTCAACGAGACGATCATGGGCGTCGCGCTTCCGACCCTTCGAGCAGACCTCGGCATCACGTTCGGGGCGGCACAGTGGTTGACGGCCGCGTTCCTGCTGACGATGGCCGTCGTCATCCCGATCACCGGCTTCCTGCTGCAGCGCTTCCACACGCGACCGCTTTTTCTCACCGCGATGGGGCTGTTCAGTGCCGGAACACTGATCGCCGCCATCGCGCCAGGGTTCGAGATCCTCCTCGTCGCCCGCGTCGTGCAGGCCAGCGGAACAGCCATCATGTTCCCGCTGCTCATGACGACGGTCATGACGCTCGTCCCAGCAGCCCACCGCGGTCGGATGATGGGCAACATCTCGATCGTCATCTCCGTCGCACCGGCCATCGGCCCGACGATCTCCGGCCTGATCCTCAACGTGCTGGTCTGGCGCTTCATGTTCATCCTCGTGCTGCCGATCGCGCTCGTCGCACTCATCGTCGGCGGAACGATGATCAAGAACGTCACGGAACCGCGGCCGACAAGGGTCGACGTCTTCTCGATCATCCTCTCCGCCCTCGGCTTCGGTGGCCTGGTCTACGGCCTCAGCAATCTGGGCACGGCGACCACGCCGCTCCAGACCTGGCTGCCGATGACGGTCGGCGTGCTCGCCATCGCCGGATTCATCCTCCGCCAGGTGCGCCTGCAGCGCTCGGATTCGGCGCTGCTCGACCTCCGCACCTTCCGCAGCCGCACCTTCAGCTTCTCCATCGGGATGTTCGCGGTCAGCATGATGGCGATGTTCGGCACCATCGTGCTGCTGCCGATCTACCTGATCACGGTGTTGCACGTTCCGGTGATCACCGTCGGACTGCTGTTGCTGCCCGGTGGACTGATCATGGGCATCCTCGCGCCGTTCGTCGGACGCATCTACGACAAAGTCGGACCGACAGCGCTACTGATCGCCGGCGCGACCATCGTCAGCGCCGACCTCTGGGCGATGACGATGCTCGACCAGAACAGCTCGTTCCTCTGGGTGCTCGCCGCCCACGTGACGCTCAGCATCGGTCTGGCGCTGCTCTTCACGCCGCTGTTCACCGCAAGCCTCGGATCACTCCAGCCCGAGCTTTACTCCCACGGAAGCGCCATCGTCGGAACGATCCAGCAGCTGGCAGGTGCCGCGGGAACTGCACTGTTCGTCACTGTCATGTCGGCGCGCACCGCGCTGATGACGAATGCCGGCGACTCGATCGAGACCGCGACGGCAAGCGGAGTGCACGTCGCCTTCCTGTACGGCGCGATC
>JANYGT010000223.1 GCA_025362355.1 Lacisediminihabitans sp.
GTGCGCCCACAGGTCGGCCGCTACCACTGCTTCGGTTGCGGCGAGGACGGCGACGTCTTCAGCTTCCTGCAGAAGATGGATCACACCAGCTTCACCGAGGCCGTCGAACGGATGGCCGCAAGGGTCGGCTACGAACTCCACTACGAAGACGGCGGCCAGGCCAACAGCGACCACGGAAACCGGGCGCGTATCCTCTCCGCGAACCAGGCGGCCGCCGAGTTCTACGTGTCCCAGCTCGGCACCGCCGACGCCGAACCCGCCCGCATCTTCCTCGGCACCCGCGGCTTCGATCCGTCCGCCGCCCAGCGTTTCGGAGTCGGGTTCGCGCCGAAGACCGGCCTCACCAAGCACCTCGCATCGCTCGGCTACTCGGAGGCGGAGCTCCTGGCCGCCGGTCTCATCGGCCAGGGCGATCGCGGCAGTACCTACGACCGATTCCGCTCGCGCCTGGTGTGGCCTATCCGCGATGTCACGGGCCAGACTCTCGGCTTCGGCGCGCGCAAGCTGCTCGAGGAAGACCAGGGTCCCAAGTACCTCAACACCCCCGAGACGGCGGTCTACCACAAGTCCCAGGTGCTCTATGGGCTCGACCTCGCGAAACGCGACATCAGCCGCGGCCGCCAGGTCGTCGTCGTCGAGGGCTACACCGACGTCATGGCGTGCCACCTCGCCGGCATCACCACCGCGGTGGCCACCTGCGGTACGGCCTTCGGCGTCGACCACATCAAGGTGATCCGACGTGTGCTCGGCGACGTCGACAATGCCGACACCCAGGGTCTCGGCGAGGTCATCTTCACCTTCGATCCGGATGAGGCGGGCCAGAAGGCGGCGAGCCGAGCGTTCGGTGAGGAACAGCGTTTTGCAGCGCAGACCTTCGTCGCCGTCGCGCCGGACGGCCTCGATCCGTGCGACCTCAGACTCCAGCGCGGTGACGATGCCGTGCGGCGCCTGATCACCACGAAGAAACCGATGTTCGAGTTCATGGTCAGGCGTACTCTCGCCAGCCACAACCTCGACACGGTGGAGGGTCGCGTCGCGGCGCTCAGGGCGGCCGCTCCCGTCGTCGCCGGCATTCGCGATCAGGCACTCAACATCGGATACGTCAGAAACCTGGCCGGCTGGCTCGGCATGGATCCGTCCGAGGTCGGCCGCGCCGTGTCGGCCGCTCGCGGTCGTGCGCCGGAGCCGGCGAAGCCCCGCTACGGAGAGACCACGGTCGAGACGCCGCCGGAGACCGGTCCGTCGATGATGCAGCTTCCGACCGACCCGGTGACGCGTCTCGAACGTGACTCGCTGATGGCGATGCTGCAGCATCCGGAGTCCATCGGGGTGAGCCTCATGCAGCGCGCGAGCCAGGCTGCGTATTCGAATGCCTCCCTCGCGGTCGTCCGCGACGGGATCGCCGCCAGCATGGATGCCTTCGACTCGACGGACTGGCTCGATCGCGTCATCCGCGAGGTACCGGCGCCCTTCGCCCGCCTCGTCAAGGAACTCTGTGTGGCCCCGATCCCCGAGAAGGAGGGGCGGGAACTGACCATCTACTGCCAGGGCGTCACTGCCAACCTGATCGACCGCGACCTCCTCCGCCGGAAGGCGGAACTTCTCGGCAGCCTGCAGCGTACGGATGCTGCGGCAGAGCCCGTGCGCTATCGCGAGATCCAGGTCGAGCTGGTGCGAATCGAGGCCGAACGGCGGGAGCTGCGGGGCAACTGACGGCGACCGTCGGAGTGTTGCGGGAAGGTAAACATTCCGGCTTTCGTCACTCTCGGTTAGTCGCGCCACCCGATTCACTGGTATCAAGGAGAGACGCAGGATGCTCCGCCATGGCTCGGGGCAACGACGCAGTGCCTGCCGCTGCGAGAAAGGTTGACGCAGTGTCCATTGCGTGCCCTTTTCGCATGGGTGCCCTGCTGGGTGTCGCGGTCATCGCAGTTCTCGGACTCGCGGGATGCTCGAATGGAGTCGATTCTGGGAAGGGCCCACCGTCCATCACCATCGGCACTTCTGACAAAATCACCTTCCTCGACCCGGCCGGCTCTTACGACGACGGTTCGTTCGCGATCATGAACCAGGTCTATCCGTTTTTGATGAACTCGAAGCCCGGAACCTCGGATGTCGCTCCCGACATCGCGACATCGGCCAAATTCACATCGCCGAGCCAGTACACGGTCGTGCTCAAAAAGGGCCTCACCTTCGCGAATGGCGACAAGCTGACCTCTTCGGATGTGAAGTTCAGCTTCGATCGGATGCTGAAGATCGCGGATAAGAATGGCCCCTCGATCCTGCTGTCGAGCCTCGCCAGCACCGCCGCCCCGAACACGACGACCATCGTCTTCACGTTGAAGAACGCGAATGACCAGACCTGGCCGCGGGTGCTTTCGAGCCCGGCCGCTCCGATAGTTGATGAGCAGGTCTTCTCGGCCGAAAAAGTGACGAGCGACGACGACATAGTCAGCGCGCACGCCTTCGGCGGGCAGTACGACATCGCGAGCTACAAGTTCAATCAGCTCATCCAGTTCACCGCGTTCAAGAACTATCAGGGGGTCCTCGGCGCAGCCAAGACGGGAGAAGTCATCCTGAAGTACTACAACGACCAGTCGACCATGAAACTGGACGTGCAGCGGGGCGGAATCGACGTCGCGACGCGCAGCCTGTCCGCCAGCGACGTCGACAGCCTGAGAGCCGACAGCAGGGTGAGGGTCACCACGGGACCGGGTGGCGAGATCCGCTACATCGTGTTCAACTTCAACACGATGCCGTTCGGTGCGAAGGCGTCGACACCGGATGCGGCGAAAGCCCTCGCCGTGCGCCAGGCCGTCGCCGACCTGGTCGACCGTTCAGCCATCGCCAGTCAGGTCTACAGGAGCACTTATCTTCCGCTCTACTCCTACGTTCCCGATGGACTCACCGGCGCCACCACGTCGTTGAAGGGACTGTACGGAGATGGCAACGGTGGTCCGGATGCGGCAAAGGCGAAGAAGACGCTCGAGGCTGCCGGAATCACCACCCCGGTCACCCTGAAGTTGGAGTACAACACAGACCACTACGGCGCCTCCTCGACGGATGAGTACGCGCTGATGACGAAACAGCTCGAGGCGTCGAAGCTGTTCTCGGTCGCCCTGCAGTCCACCGAGTACGGCCAGTACTCGAAAGACCGCGTCGCCGATGTCTACCCGGAGTATCAGCTCGGCTGGTTCCCGGACTATTCCGACGCCGACAACTACCTGTCGCCGTTCTTCGCGGATGGTGCCTCCCTCGGTAACCACTACGCGGATTCCGTGGTCAACGACTTGATCGACAAGGAGAAAGTCAAGACGGACATCTCGACGCGAACACGGGAGTTCGAACAGATCCAGGACATGGTAGCCATCCAGCTCCCGACGATCCCGCTGCTCCAGGGTGCGCAGGTCGTCGTCGGAGGAAAGTCCGTCAAGGGTGTCGTTCTCGACGCCTCATTCAAGTTCCGGTTCGGCACGCTCAGTAAGTGAGCGACGCAATGGCCCTCGGTCTGCCGCCGACCGATGGATACGATGCAAGGTATGTATGTCATCCCCCGAGGCGCGCGAGGCGAAGTTTCTCTCCTCGGGGTCGCGACATTGACACGGGCCGACTGAGATGAAAGGCCGATAGTCGTGGTGAGTGAGGGGCGTGCCGTCGTCAGGGCGCGCGACGTGTCGATCCACTACCGCTCCAATGCGCGGCCGGCCGAATACGTCGCGGTTCGCGGCGTCACATTCGAGATCCGTCCTGGGGAGATCCTCGGACTCGTCGGGGAGTCGGGGTCCGGTAAGTCGACCCTCGCGGTCACCATCGCCGGCCTTGCACGGCCGAGTCGTCCCGGATCGGGAATCCCGCGGATCAGCGGGGGAGCGCTCGAGGTACTCGGACGATCGCTCCGCCACAGTAGTCATCGCATCCGTGACCTCACGGCCCTGCGCGTCGGCTACCTCCCCCAGGACGGCGCAGAACGACTCAACTCCGACTTCACCATCGCCGAAAATGTGGCAGAGCCGATCTATCGCCGAGACCGACGATTCAATGCCAGGGAAGCAGCCGATGCCGTCGCCTACGTGATCGACGCCGTGCGGCTGCCGCTCACGGTGATGAACCGGATGCCGTGGGAGCTGAGCAGCGGACAGCGCCAGCGCGTCGCGCTCGCCCGTGCCCTCATCCTCGAGCCGGCGCTCCTGGTCGCCGACGAGCCGACCAGGGGCGTCGATGTGAGTGTTCGACACGGGGTTCTCGAGGCGTTGCGCGACCTGCAGCGGGATCGCGAGTTCAGCGCTCTGGTGATCAGCAGCGAGCTCTCGGTGGTGACGACGATCGCCTCCCGCCTCGCCGTCATGCAGCACGGCATCCTCATCGGCCTCGGTGCCGTCGACGCCGTGCTCGACTCCCCGTACGAGGAGTATCTGAAGAGCCTGGTGGCGACGAGGGTGCCCCGACCGAGGAAAGCGCCCATCGACCAGGCCCGACCGACTATCGGCTGACCGGAAAGTACTGTCTTGAACCAGCATCGCGCAGTTGATCCCCACCCCGTGACAGCCATCGCGGACGATCGTCGACCCGCCAGCGGCCCGATCGCGATCCTGCCGCAGTCGACGGAGTTCTTCGCCGATGCCGTGCGTCTCGGCGGCGGAACGGTCGGCGACCTCTCGGACGACACCCGCGGCATCCTCTGGCTGTCGATCCGGCGCGCTGACCAGCTCGGCGAGGTGCTGTCGAACCATCCTGGCATCGGCTGGGTGCAGTTGCCGAACGCCGGGGTCGATGCCTTTTCCGACGTACTCGCCCGGTCCGTCGCAACAAAACGCCTCGTTTGGACCAGCGCGAAAGGCGCCTACGCGCAGCCCGTCGCCGAGCATGCCCTCGCGCTGACGCTCGCCCTGCTCAGACTCTTCCCGAAGCGTATCCTCGCGACGTCGTGGACGACCGAGAAGGGCGGCACCTCGCTGTATGGACTCGAGGTGCTCATCGTCGGGGCTGGCGGTGTCGCCCTCGAATTCATCCGGATCCTCGAGCCGTTCGGCGTGCGGGTGACGGTCGTGCGTCGAAGCACCGACCCTGTCATCGGGGCCGACCGCACCGTCACAGCCGAACACCTCCTCGACGTCATCCCGGATGCAGACGTCGTCGTCCTCGCCGCAGCCTTCACGGATTCGACGAGGTACCTCATCGGCGAGACCGAACTTCGCGCGATGAAAGACACCGCGATACTGGTCAACATCGCCCGCGGCGGTCTGGTCGACACGGATGCGCTCGCCGGGGCCCTCGCCAGCCGAATGATCGCCGGGGCCGGGCTCGACGTGACGGATCCGGAGCCGCTGCCAGACGGTCATCCACTCTGGAACGAGCGCAACGTCATCATCACGCCGCACACCGCAGACACGCCGGAGATGATCGAACCGCTGCTCGCCGAACGGGTGCGCGCCAATGTCGTGGCCTTTCTCGGCGACGGCCGTTTCGAGGGCGTCGTCGACCCGGCGGCCGGCTATTGACCCGCGCTCGATTCTGGGTCGGCGGATACACCGCGTCGATGGACGGCTCGGCGAGCGGCATCGGGGTCGCCGAGCAGCGGGACGACGGAACCCTCGAGTTCAGCGCCGTGGCTGCCCTCACGCCGTCACCGTCCTTTCTCGTCTCCGCACACGCGCTCGTCTACGCTGTCGACGAGTCGAACTCCCGGGTCGAGGTTTTCAGGCCGTCCGGGGGAGGTGCGCTCGAACAGCTCGGCGGGGCTACCACCAGCGGCGCATTTCCCTGTCACCTCAGCGTCACGGACCGCCGGCTGTATGTCTCCAACTACGGGAGCGGCACGGTCGACGTCTTTGCGCTGACCGACGACGGGCTTCTCGGCGACCTCCTGCAGACCTTCGATGGGCTCGGTGCGACATCGCATGCCCACTCCACCCTCGTCACGGGGTCGACGGTTCTGAGCGCCGACCTCGGAGACGACCTCGTGTACGTACATCGGCAGTCGGATGGCATGCTCGAGCGCGTCGGTTCCGGCGCGTTCCCGCCCGGGACCGGGCCCCGTGACCTCCTCCGAAGTCGCGAAGGGGTTACCTACCTGCTTGGCGAACTGAGCGGCGCGATCTTCGCCATCGACGATGAGGCGCGCATTCTGGCCGCCGGGTCGGCTGCTGCCGACTGGGTCGACGGGGATCACGCCGCGGCCCTCGCACTTCACGCCAGCGGTCGATATCTCTACACGGGGCTTCGTGGCTCCGATCGCGTCTCGGTCGTCGATGCGCTGACGCTCGTTCCCATCGCCTCGGTCGACTGCGGCGGGAGCTGGCCGCGGCACCTCGTCGTGAGCGGAGAACTGCTGCACGTCGCCAACGAGCGGTCGAGCACGATCGCGACGTTCCGGATCGACCCGGCCACGGGAATCCCGACCCTGGTCGCCCCTCCGCGGGCCGCCCCCACCCCGACCTGCCTTTCGGAAATTCAGGAGCCTGGTCGCGATTAGTGCTGCTGCGGGCCGGTGAGCGGCGATGTGATGACCGAAGTCCTGAATTTCCGACGTCGAGGGCGACTTTCACCAGGGATCAGGCCATCGTGGTCGCTCGATTTGGTGGGACGCCATCCTTTGGTAAAGTAGGCACGCTGTTCCAGCAATCCTCGATAGCTCAATTGGCAGAGCATCGCACTGTTAATGCGGCGGTTCTTGGTTCGAGTCCAAGTCGGGGAGCTCGATGGTCGCACGGGGCTCCACCCCCTGCGGCCTTCGTTCGTTAACACGTGAAAGCATGACTGGCGAATCACGACGGCGACATCGCTGCCTCCGTCGACGAGAACGGAGCCCCGCCCATGGCCGACAACCTCTTCCTGCTCGCGATGGACCATCGCGATTCGCTCCAGCGTGATGTCTACGGCATTCCGGGCGTACCGACCGAGGCCGAGGTCGCGAAGATTAGCTCCGACAAACTCCTCATCTTCGAGGGGCTGACGAGGGCGATCGAGGGCGGGGTGGATGCCGCGTCCGCGGGCGTCCTCGTCGATGAACGTTTCGGCGCGGAGGTTGCCCGCCGCGCACGCACCCGCGGGCTCGACCTTGCGATGCCGGTCGAGCGCAGCGGGCAGAAGCTCTTCACCCTCGAATACGGCACCCTTGCCGACGACGAGTGGCTGGATCACGTCGCCGATTTCGACCCCGACCAGGTCAAGGTGCTCGTGCGCGACAATCCCGACGGCGACCCTGCCGGGCGCGCGGCCCAGTTCCATGCACTCGCCCATGTGTCCCTGATGCTCGAGGAGGCGGCGCGCACGTTCATCGTGGAATTGCTCGTTCCGGCGACCGCGGCCCAGTTGGCTTCGGTCGGCGGTGAGGTCGACCGCTACGACAGCGAGCTGCGCCCGGCGCTGACCTCACGGGTGATCTCGGATTTCCAGCAGCACGCCGTGGAGCCGACCATCTGGAAGATCGAGGGGCTGGAGAGCACGGCGGCCGCGCGTGCCGTCGTGGCGACGGCGCAGCAGGGTGCACGATCCGAGGTGCGCTGCATCGTGCTCGGTCGGGATGCCCCCTTCGAGAGGCTCGATCACTGGCTCGGAATCGCGGCCGTCACGCCCGGCTTCATCGGCTTCGCCATCGGGCGCAGCATCTGGGAGCAGCCGCTGCGGGAGCACAGGGAGAACGGCGACGATGCCGCTCTCATCGATGCGGTGGCCGCGAATTTCACCCACTTCGCAGAAGTCTACGAGCGCGCCGGCGTACTCCCGGGGGAGTAGCGGTTGCGCGCCCGCGAGCGGATGCCGCGGCCGCAGCGGGCGAACTACGATCGGTCCATGCCCTCCTTCGGTCGTTTCACGCGCGAGCGCTGGCGCGAACGCTGGAGTGAGCCGTGGATCGAGCAGTCGATGGCTCATCGCGTGTCGATGAACCACGACAACCGCTGGTCGAGGCTCTGGGTTCCGGTCATCATCAGTCTCGTCGTGCAGGTTCCGGCGGCGTTCGTGAGTTTCCGCCCCGGCCAGGGCATGCACTTCGTCGCGAGGTCGGTGCCGACACAGCTGCTGATCCTCGGGGTGGTCCTCGCGCTGATAGGACCACTGTTGCTGATCGCAGCCCGGAGGTTTCCCGGCCCGACCGTTGCGACCGTCGCGGTGCTCGCATCCGCCGATCTGCTGCTTTTCAACACGACGGATCGTCCGCCGTACGTCGCGCTGGCTTTTGCGATAGTCGCGGCCATCGTGCGTGGCGCGCGCGTGTGGGCATGGATCTCCGTTGCCGCGGCGTGGGTCGCCACCCTCCTCATCGCGATTCTCGCCGGAATCGCGCTGCAGACGGGACGGATCACGGCGATCACCCTCGGCATCCTCATCGTCATGGGTATCGGGGAGGCGGTGCGAACGCGGCGGGAGAATTACCGCGAGTTCTCCCGGCGCTTCGCCGAGAGGAAGCAGTCGGAGGTGCAGGCGGAGCGGGTGCGGATCGCGCGCGAGCTGCACGACGTGCTCGCACATTCGCTCAGCCAGATCAACGTGCAGGCCGGTGTGGGACTGCACCTCATGGACGCCCAGCCCGACAAGGCCCGGGATGCGCTCGCGAGCATCAAGGAGACGAGCAAGACGGCGCTCGATGAGGTGAGGTCAGTGCTCGGGGTGCTCCGCGCCGAGGGGGGAGCCGACCCGAGCGCGCCGCTCATGCCCGAGCCCGACCTGTCCCGGCTGCTCGGTCTCGCGGCATCCATCGAGGCCCAGGGCATCGTCGTTCACGTCGAGAATACGATCTCGCCGCCGCCGCCGGCCCCCATCCAGCTGGCACTTTATCGCATCGCCCAGGAGTCGCTGACGAATGTGCTCCGGCACGCGAAGGCCAGCGCGGTCACCGTGATCGCCGGTCGTGACTCTGAGAACTACGTGCTGTCCGTGACCGACAACGGCACCGTCACACCAGCCCCTCGCCAGGATTCCGGCGGCCGCGGACTGCTCGGGATGCACGAGCGAGCCGAACTCCTCGGCGGCTCGCTCGAGGCCGGACCCCGGCCCGGCGGAGGTTTCCGCGTCACGGCACGCCTGCCGGCACGCAGCATCGAATGACAGGGGCACGACCATGATCCGCGTTGCCATCGCCGACGACCAGCAGCTCATCCGTGGCGGGTTCCGCTCGCTTCTCGAGGCGGAGCCCGACCTCGAGGTCGTCGGCGAGGCCGGCACGGGAGTGGATGCCGTCGCCCTCGTCACCCGCGAGCGCCCCGATGTCGTGCTCATGGACATCCGCATGCCCGATGGCGACGGGCTGTGGGCGACAGAGCAGATCGTCGCCAACCCGGCGCTGGCCGGAACCCACATCGTCATCGTGACGACGTTCGAGCTCGACGAATACGTCGCGCACGCGATCCGCGCCGGAGCGAGTGGATTCCTCGTCAAAGACACCGAGCCCGTCGAGTTGATCCGCGCGGTGCGCGTCGTCGCCGGAGGGGATGCCCTGCTCTCGCCGGGCGTGACGAAACGGCTTCTCGAGCGGGTCGCCGGCGGCCTCAAGGAGGCACCCGACACCCGTCAGCTCAATGTTCTCACCGATCGCGAGCGGGAGGTCCTCGGGCTCGTCGGCCACGGTCTGACGAACGACGAGATCGGGAGAAAGCTCTTTCTCAGCCCGCTCACGGCGAAGACCCACGTCTCCCGAATCATGTCGAAGCTCGTCGCTCGGGACCGGGTACAACTCGTGGTGGTCGCCTATGAGACCGGACTGGTCAAGGCGGGGTATCAGGACTAGTGGCCGCTGCTCCCGGTGGAGTAACCACGAGCATCCACAGAGCAGATTCGCGACGACGTCGAAAGCGAGAGCCTGTAGTCATCGGCTCAGTCGGAGCCCTCAATCAAAGGAATGATCGTGCTCTCAACACTCGCAGTCGCACATTTCGCCGGACCCGGATTCGACGGGCATCATTTCGGCGGACCAATGGGGGGCTTCGGTTTCCTGTTCCTCCTGATCCCGCTCTTCTGGATCGTCGTCATCGGTCTCATCGTCGGCCTCGGTCGTCGCCGCTGGCGTCGTAACCTCGCGATGGGCGGCCATCCGGGATTCGGGGGCTACCCCGGTTTCGGCGGATGGTCCGCCTCCCGTGGAGCCGAGTCGTCCCTCGCGGAGCGTTTCGCGCAGGGTGACATCGACGAGAAGGAGTACCGCGCACGGCTCGAGGTGCTGCGGGCCAACTCCTACCCAAAGCCGCAGTAAGCACAGTGCCTCAGTAGCCCAGTGCGGCAGCAGGGCACAGTGATGGGGGCGCCTCGCGGGAGGCGTCCCCATCGACTTACGGGTAGCCTCGGAATGGAGACTCCGGTACCCGAGCCGCAGTCGACCGAGGGAGAGGTGCGCATGGACGATTGGGTTCGCACGCACGCACACCTCGCGGTGATCCTCGAGTTCGTACTTCTCGGGGTCGTCATCGTCCTTTTCGTCCTCTGGGCTGTGACGGCGAGGAGCCGTCGCTGGCAACGGCTGACCCGGCTCGACGCCGAGCGAGACCGGCTGGAATCCGAGCTGCTCCTCCGGGAAGAGCTCGGGCGACTACGAATAGTGCGCGAGCTGAACGAACTCGCCGTGCACTCGGTGTCGGTGATCATCAGCCAGGCCGACGGAGCACAGTTCGCCGGTAAGACGGATCCGGATGCCGCGGTGCGCGCATCCGCACTGATCGCCGATACGGCACGCGCCACCCTCGCCGACCTCCGACGGGTGGTAACGGTGACGCAGGATGGCGAGGAGGCGGCGGCTCAGAAGCCGCGCCGCGACACCGCCCGTGACCTTTTTCGCAGCATGGAGGCTGCCGGCCTGCAGGTCGATTTCGTCGAGACGGGCGATCGGTTCGAACTCAGCGAGGCCGCCGAGCTCGCGGTTTTCCGAATCATGCAGGAGTCGCTGAACAACGCTCTCGCCCACGGCGGGAAGGGAACGAGCGCGAAGGTCTCGCTCACCTGGACGACAGACGGCCTGCAGCTGCTCATCGACGACGACGGCGCCCGCACCCAGGCCCGCCGGAAGGGACTCGATCCCGACGAGGCGGCGCAGCAGCGGCCGTACACGATCGATGACGACCTCAACGCCCTGACCGAGGTCTTCGCCGGTGCCGGGATCACCGAAATGAGGGAGCGTGCGGCCATCTTCGGTGGCATCCTCAACGCCTATGCTGTGCCGGGCGTCGGATTCTCGGTCTCCGCGATCTTCCCAGCCCTCCGTTACAACAACGGTGTCCACGGGGTGAACCTGACCGAGCGGGCGACGCGCGAGAGCGCCGAGCAGTAGCGGGGCGGGGCGAGGCGGCTCGCCCGCTACGCGTCGAGGTCGTCGACCCCGGGCATCCAACTCCCGCCGGGCTCGCCCCAGCCGTTCTTGCGGATGGCGCGCAGCGAGGCCTTCGCATGCGGGGCGGCCAGTCGGTCGGCGTAGAGGATGCCGTCGAGATGGTCGTACTCGTGCTGGAAGATCCGGGCGAGCCATCCCTCCGCCCGGATCTCGAACGGCGTTCGGTCGAGGCCGACTCCGCGGAGGATGGCGAGGTCGGCCCGACGGAGCGGAAAGCGTTCCCCGGGGATCGAGAGGCAGCCCTCCGACTCCTCGTCGACATCCGCGTCACCGGTCGGGGGAGGGCTGATCCAGAGTTCCGGGTTGATCGCGACGCCGCGCCAGAGCACGCCGTCGTCGTCCGTCCAGTTGTAGACGAACAGTCGGAGCGGTTGACCGACCTGCGGTGCGGCAAGGCCCACGCCGGGTGCTGCGGCCATCGTCTCGAACATGTCGGCGACCAGGGTGTCGAGTCGCTGGTCGAACTCGGTGACCTCGGATGCCCGGCCGTGCAATACGGGATCACCGGTGATCAGAATGGGGAGTACGGCCATTCGCCAAGAATATCCCGAGGGCGACGGGTAAAGTCGTCGCGTGACGCCCGCCCTGACCGACTTCGCCAATCACCTGGCGATCACCCCCGTCAGCCTCACGCCACGAGCGGCCCTCGGCATCCCGATCGCCCTCATCGGTTCGGTGTTCCTCGCCGTTGGAGCCCAGCTTCAGCACCGTGGAGTGGTGAAGGTCGAGTCGCGGGGATCGAACGGCGCCACCTCCGCGTTGTCGATCTCGCAGCTGCTGCGGCTTCTCGGGCGTCCGTCCTGGGTGCTCGGATCGTTGCTTCTGGGGCTTGCCGTGGTATTCCAGCTGACGAGTCTCTATCTGGCGCCGATCACCGTCGTTCAGCCGCTCGGCGCCCTCGCTCTGGTCATCACCGCGCTAGTCAATTCACGGGTGTCGAAGGTGAAGCTCACCCGTGGCACCATCCGCTCGATCCTGTTCTGCATCGTCGGCGTCGCGCTCTTCGTCACGATCGCGACCTTCACCACCACCTCGAGGCCGATCAGCCAGAGCCAGCTGATCACCGTGCTCCTGTTGCTTCTCGTAATCACGATCATCTTCTCGCTGGCGTTCGGGCTGTTCCGATCGAGGTTCAAGGCGATCATCTACATCGTCGGCGCCGGCGTGCTCTATGGATTCGTCGCAACCCTCGCGAAAGTCGTCATCGATCGCATCCAGACGATCTTCATGAATGGTCCGTCAGGGTTCGAGTGGCTGACGATCCTCTGCGTCGTCGCGCTGCTCGCAGCGACGGCCCTCGGCGGCTACTTCGTGCAGACGGCGTATTCCTCGGGGCCACCGGACCTGGTGATCGCCGGCCTCACCGTCATTGATCCGATCGTCGCGGTGACCATCGGGATCGTGGTGCTCAACGAGGCTGCGACCGCTCCCTGGTTCGCGTACATCGCCTTCGTCGTCGCCGCGGGCCTCGCGATCTACGGCGTGTTCCAGTTGGCGAAATACCACCCGCAGGCCCAGCATTAGGCTGTACACGCTTCTCCACTATCGCAAGGGATACCACTGAACTTGATCGATTCGACGGACGACACCGCTGCCGCGGGCCAGACGGTCGAGCATCGGCCGCTCAAGATCCTGATGGGCGTAGACACCTTCCCCCCGGACGTCAACGGTGCGGCAACGTTCTCGGCCCGGCTGTCGGCGGGTCTGCAGAAGCGTGGCAACGAGATCCGTGTGGCGTCCCCGGCGTTCTCCCGCAAGCACGGGTACTTCATGGAGGAGCACGAGGGCGCGACCTTCGGCGTCTACCGCATCTATTCCTGGCGCTGGTATCCGCACGACTGGCTTCGGTTCGTGCTGCCGTGGCGAACCCAGGCGAACGCGGCCAAGATCCTCGACGAATTCCAGCCGGATGTCGTTCACACCCAGTCCCACATCGTTCTCGGTCGTGGGCTGGTGAGGCAGGCGAAACTTCGTGGAATCCGTATCGTCGCGACCAACCACTTCATGCCGGAGAACCTCATGGAGCACACGCTCCTGCCGAAGTTCCTGCAGCGAACGGCGGCGCGGATCGCCTGGGCGGATGCGGCGAAAACCTACCGCATGGTGTCCGCGGTCACCTCGCCGAGCAGGAAGGCCGCCGACTTCCTCGAGGCCGAGACCGACATCACGGATGTCCACGCGGTCTCCTGTGGGATCGACGCGGCTCTCTACACACCGAGCTTCGAGAAGCGCACGGAGAACCGCATCCTCTTCGTCGGGCGGGTGACCGCGGAGAAGCACATCGACGTGTTGATGAAGGCCGTGGCGAAGCTCGACCCGTTGCTCGACGTAAAGCTCGAGATCGTCGGCGGGGGAGACCTGATGAGGGAGCTGACCCAGTTCGCGAAGACGCTCGGAATCGCGGACCGCACAACCTTCACCGGCTATGTGACAGACGACGAGCTGCGGGATGCGCTCACCCATGCGACCGTCTTCGCCATGCCGTCGATCGCCGAACTCCAGAGCATCGCCACGATGGAAGCGATGGCGTCGGGCCTCCCCATCGTTGCGGCCGACGCGATGGCGCTGCCTCACCTCGTTCACAACGACGAGAACGGCTACCTCTTCATCCCGGGTGATGTCGATGACCTGGCGGACAAACTCACCAGGGTGCTCACGCTGTCGGATGCCGACCTCACCCGCATGAAAAAATGGAGTCTTCGCTACATCGCGGCCCACGACATCCAGCGCACGCTGACGATCTTCGAGGCACTGTATCGTGGTGAAACGGTGACTGATCCGGTCACCGATGCGTCGCTCGACGAGCAGTTCTCTTAGTTCGACGGGCGCACGGGGCGGTAGCTCAGCTGGTTAGAGCAGCGGACTCATAATCCGTCGGTCACGGGTTCAAGTCCCGTCCGCCCCACCCTCAGGAGTGAATCGCTCTGGCGCACGCCGGGCACCACCAGCCGGTGAAGCGCTCGAGCATGACGAGCTCCTTCGGGCTTCCGCACCGCTCACAGGGCGGATTCGGCGACAGGCCGTCGGTATGCTCCACGGCTGTCGGTTCGCGGTCATTCATTGCAACACTCACTCTGACGAAGAAGGTGGGCCTGGCGGAGTAACCACAATCCGCCAGGCCCGTGTCTTTCGGATCGGATCAGGAAACCGAGAGACTCGAGTCCGAGAATATCGGGTCAGCGCAGCCTTCAGGAGAAAGTCGGCGGGGCTGGCATTTCGTGGTGAGAAGTTCTACCATGTACCTTTTTTGAAGCGAGCCGGGTGCGAGATGAGAGAGTACCGTACGTCTCATGCTGATTCTCGTCATCGTTCTCCTCGCTCTCTGGCTGATCATGGTCGTCTTGGGCTTCGCCATCAAGTCGCTTTTCGCGCTGGTATTCATTGGCATCATTCTCTTCGTGGCCACAGCGATCATCGGCATCGTCCGGCGCAGGAAGTCCGGCTCTCGTAACAGCGGAGTCTGATAACTCGGCGAGCCGGTGTGCTGGGGAGTTGGTCTTTCGGCGCTGCACACGTAGGCTCCTACATATCCTCCCCAGACTCCCGGCGGTTCGCCTCGACCGCGTAACCATAGGTCGAGTCGGTTACCTCTCGGGAAAGAGGGCGGGGATCCTTCGGGTGAATTTTCCGCCCTCTATTTCTTTCGCTCGGCTGTGAAATAATCCGGCCGGTCCCTTCCAGGAATTCTTGGCGTGTCGCGCGCGATCGATCTAAAGTCGACTAATCGAACAAACATTCGAATGTCGAAAGGATTGATCATGACTCTCGTCGGTGCGACGGTGACGGTGTGGACCGGAAGCAGAGGCATCCCAGAACGCTTCGTCTGGGATGGAAGGCGATACCGGGTGACCGATACCCCGACGCCGCTCGACATCGACTATGCGGCGATAACGCATCCGCCGGCGATGCCTTTGGGATGGCGATTCCAGGGGACGAGTGACAGCGGTGACACCCGTATGTTCGACGTGCTCTACGACGAAGTGCGGCAGGAATGGCAGTTGCTGCACACATATGAGTGACTCTCTCGCTACAGTGAGCTTTATCACGGTCACGCGACGGAGGGTCACTACGATGAGGCTGCTATTCGGAGTGCTCAGGGTTGGGATTGCTGCCGCGATCGTGGCTGCGATCGTCGGCCAGCTGATGGTAAGCATCGCCTTCTGGCATAAGGCCGGGCTCACCAGCGTGGCCATCCAGATAACCAACTTCTTCAGCTTCTTCACAATCGACTCGAACGTCTTGGCGGTGATAGTCCTCCTCATCGGCGCGGTCGTGCTGTTCCGTACGAAAGGAGCCGACCCGAACTGGTATTCGGGAATCCGCCTCGCCGCGGTCACCTACATGGCGACGACCGGAATCGTCTACAACCTGCTGCTGCGCGGCATCCAGCTTCCCCAGGGGGCGACACTCCCGTGGTCGAACGAGGTACTTCACCTCGTCGCTCCGCTGTACCTGATCGTCGACTGGCTCCTCGCGCCCGGACGGCGGCCACTCGAGGGCAAATCCGTCTGGCCGGTCTTGATCTTTCCGTTCGTGTGGGGAATTTACACCCTGGTGCGCGGCCCGATCACCTACGACGGGATCCTGAAGAACCCCTACTGGTATCCGTACCCGTTCATGAACCCGAATACGGCATCCGAAGGCTACTTCACGGTCGCCTTCTACATCGTGATGATCGCCCTCGTCATCGGAGTCGTCTGCTTCGGCGCGGTGGCTCTGTCGAAGAGACGGCTCCTCACGGAACCGGCGGTCTGAGGCTCAGTTCAGAGGGACAGAAGCAGGCACGCGGCGAGAGTGAGCAACAGCGCGAGCATCAGCAGCACGCCGGCCATGTTGCCGCCGAGAAGTGCAATGCGTGGTCCCCGGGTGGCGAACGCTCCCACTGGCTTCCTCATGCTCACGGCATTCTCCTGACCATAGCTTCGTACTGCTGATATGGATGACGGTAACCCTCGGGTCGCGCAGCAAATAGGCCCTTGTACCCGGGGAGCGATCAGGACTAAGCGTGCGACAGCTTCTCGATGATGGCGGCGACCCGCCGGGCACGGGTATCGGGGCTCTTCGTGCCCTCGACGTTCGTTACGTGCGCCTTACGCAGTGACGGGGGAAGCGCATCGAAAGCTGCGCGGATGCCCGGGGCGTTGTCGAGTGCCGCTGCGAGGTCATCCGGCAACTCGACGGTGCGTGGTGCAGTATCGAGCTCGATCGTGACCTCGACTCGGTCTCCCGCGCTGAGTCCGCTGGCCGAGCGATGCTCGGCACTGAGCGGAAAGATGAATCCGCCGTATCTGGTCGCGACCGTCGTGCGGTAGGCGAAATCGGCGATCACGACTACGACGGCCGGCTTCCTCGACCGTCCGAGTGCCGCGACGACCTCGTCGGGTACCGGGATTCCCGTAGCTTTCATGCCGGGTGCCTGAAGGACGGTTGAGGAGAATGTGATGGTCACGGCGCAACTCTAATGGGGCCGGGATTTGGCCGGAAATGCCCGGAATTCGGGCCTGCAACGAAAGTTCATGTTTAGTTTGTGTTACACAAACAGTCGAAAACAGGTGTATTGCACTACGCTTGGTCGTGCAGTTGCAGTACCTCGCACATCTTGAATGCTTGGAACCTGTGCCATGCAAAGCTTGCGCTTGCTGGCCCGGTGCCTTGACTTTTTCGGGAGCGGACGATGAACACCGCGACGAGCGGCCCGAAAGTCGGGTCGCGCGAAGACTCCTGAAGGAGAAAATTATGGCACTAGGAACAGTGAAGTGGTTCAACGCTGAAAAGGGCTTTGGATTCATCGCCCCCGATGACGGATCGCCGGATGTGTTCGCACACTACTCGGCTATCGCGAGCAGCGGCTACAAGTCGCTCGACGAGAACCAGAAGGTCGAATTCGACCTGGCGCAGGGCCCGAAGGGTCCGCAGGCGGAGAACATCCGCCCGCTGTAACATCCATTCACATTTAATTTGGCCTCCGGCCAACATCGAGTCGCACGACTTGAAGTGAACCGCGGGAACGATTGGATGTAGCGCTTAGTTCTACTCGAGAAGCCGGTTTCCATTCTGTGGAAGCCGGCTTCTTTGCGTTCCCGAGGGGCAAAGGTGTTTTACAGCCGCGCGATGCGTGGATCTGTGCCACTCTTGAGCGTTCGAGAGAGCAAAGGGGGAATATGCAGCTCGTCAAAAAGACGGCCTTCACCGGTGCGATGATCCTCCTCGCCACCGCGGCCGCCGTATTCGCAATGATGTACCTCGTTCCGTAGCCTCTTTTCTGCAGGCTTATCGGCGAGGCAATATTTCGATGTCGCTTCCGGTTGCTGACTGTGGCCCCGCACGGACCGGACCTCGGCAAGGATGGATGACATGACCGAAACAGTGACGACCACACAGTCCGCACAATCACAGTTCCCGGAAGCGCCATCCCCGGACGCGCAGTTCGCCACCTTCCACGAGCGTCGCGAACTGTCGGTCGTTCAGCCGAGGGGGAGCCTCGCGCTCGTCAACACCCAATGGATCGACTCTGAGCAGACCATCTGGGGCGTGCCGGGCAGGTGGGCTCCGCTCGAAAAGGGCGAATCGGGACTTTTGTTGACGGCAGCGGCATCCGAGAACATCCTCGTCGATGGTGTTCTCGTCGATGGCACTGCCATCGTTCGGGGCAAGGATGCCGAGACGCCGAGCGAGATCACTTTCAGCGACACTGTGAGCGGCTTCGTCATCGCAAGCGAGGAAGGGACGTACGCGCTGCGAGTCTGGGACGCCGACTCGGAGGGTATCCGCGAGTTCGGATCGATCAGCGCCTTCGATTACGACCCATCCTGGGTGATCACGGGCACCTTCACGGAGCTTCCCGGCGGAACGACCGTAGGCTTCGAGCACCTCAAAGACGACGGGAAGACCCGCGAGATGCCGGTGCCGGGAGAGATCACCTTCACCAAAGACGGCGTCGACTACAACATCGCGGCTTTCAAGGCCGGCCGGGCGCTCCAACTCGTGTTCTCCGACGCGACGAGTGGCGACAGTACCTACAGCGTCGGGCGGTTCCTCTTCATCGCGCCGAAGGCGGACGGTTCAATCCAACTCGACTTCAACCGCGCCATACTGCCGCCGTGCGCCTTCAGCTACGCGTTCAACTGCCCGATGCCCCCGAGGCAGAATCGCTTCGCGGTGCCGATCGAGGCCGGCGAGAAGCAGGTGCTGAAAAAGGACGGCTCGCTGCTGCACGAGTAGGGAGTTTCCCGTCGTGTCGGCGTTCATAACGATGCGCACCGTCGGGGTCGGGGATTGACGGCAATTGGATACACTCGGCCGGTGACCACAATCGCCAACCGCCGCCGGATAACACTCCTGGTGATCGCTCTCGCTCTTGTACCACTGACCGGATGCGCGGCCTCCGTCGTGAAGTCCTCCCCGCCCGCGTCCACTGCGGCGAGTGCCACACCCAAGGTGACCGTGGATTCCGCAGTGACCATGGTCTCCATGAGCGGATCTTCCCTCAGCACTCGAACTGCGGGAGGCGCAACCATCGCCTCAGTTCCGTTCAGCGAGGGTTCGTCCGCGATCATCGGCATGCTGACCAAAGTGCTGAGATCTGAGCCGAAGGTCGTCCAAGCATCGGACGGATCGATGTGCATCGACCCGATCCGAACCTACTCGTGGTCGGACGCTGGGAGCGGCGTCTCCGCCGGGGTGATCGTCTCCGAGCGCGAGAAATCTAATCCACCCCGACCGGATTGGACCGTTCAAGTCGATTCACGGTCGGTCTCGGGGGTGAAGTTCCAAACGAGCAACGGCCTCAGCGTCGGTCAGAATACTGATTCCTTCGTAGCGAGCCTGCCTGCCTTTCAGAAGGCGAACTACAACTATCCAGTTCCGGAAGGTGGCTCCGATACCCACGTATACGTATTCGACGTGAGCGACACCCGAACAATCGGAGGGATCAGCACCGCGTTCGGAGGAGTAGCGATCAGCGACAGCTCGCTGCTCGTTCGGTTCGTCGCCCCGACCACCGCGACCATGTTCGCCTGCTGACCCTGCCTCAGTCGGTTGGTTTTCAGACAGTGTGACCTGTGACCCGTGAGCCAACCGGGTTAGGCTGATCACCTCGACCAGTGTTGATCGGAGGCGGTGTGACCAGTCCCTGGAGCGTCGTGCCGCTCGACGGTCGTCCGTTCACCGGGGTTCGCCCGGTGGTCGCGGAATCCTGGCAGCGGTCGCTCGAGTTGAACCTCGACCCGGATCGCGTGGTTGCCGGCCTTCAGTTCGACGATGACGACCTTCGCGAGTATCGGGACGGCCATCCGATGTCCCTCGTTCTCCCGACCATTCACAGTCTGCTCATCCGGCATACCTTCGATGCCGGGCTGATCGTCGCGATCGGCGACGAGGCGGGGAGGCTGCTCTGGATCGACGGCGATCGTTCGCTGCGCCGTAAAGCGGAGGGGATGCTCTTCGTCGAGGGGGCCGACTGGTCCGAGCGCGCGGTGGGCACCAGCGCCCCGGGCACGGCGCTCGCGCTCGACCACGGCATCCAGATCCACGGCGCCGAGCACTTCAACCGTATCGTGCACCCGTGGAGCTGCACCGCCGTTCCGGTGCACGACCCGACGTCGGGCGTCATCCTCGGGGTGATAGACATCACGGGTGGCGATGACGCGGTTGCTCCGGCGACGCTCCCGCTCGTCGAGGCCGCAGTGGCGGCGGTCGAATCGGAATTGCGGATTCGTCACCTCGATGCGATGAAAGTACCCCGTCGTGCTCCGCGTCGACTGCCTCCGGCGAACGCACCCCGGTTGCTCTCCGTGCTCGGTAGCGAAACCGGGCGCCTCGCCAACGCGGGAGCAACCGTGGAGCTGAGCGCACGCCACGCCGAGATCATGACGCTCCTGGCCTGGCATGCCGAGGGACTGTCGGTCGAACGCCTCGCAAGTCTCGTCTACGAGCGCGAGGACTCCGTCGTCACCATGCGGGCCGAAATGGTTCGGTTGCGGAAGGTGCTCGAGCGGATCGACGAGTCGCTCGTTCCCCTGTCTCGCCCGTACCGACTGCCCCGCCGCCTCGAACTCGACGTTCATCGAGTGCTCGCGTTCCTCGACCGTGGCGCGCATCGCGTCGCCCTCGGTGCGTATTCCGGTGTCGTGTTGCCGACCTCCACCGCCCCGGGGATCGTGGAACTTCGGAAAGAAGTCAGCGTTCGGTTGAGGGATGCGCTGTTGACGGATGCC
>JANYGT010000239.1 GCA_025362355.1 Lacisediminihabitans sp.
TCAGAGTTCGGCATCGTGCTCATCGAGCGCGGCCAGGAGGTCGGCGGCGGGGAGCACCGCTTCATGGTGGGAACGATCGCGCAGATCGCGCAACTGGAGACGACGGATGCCGCGGTCGGCCTCGTCGCACAGGGCGCCGCCCGCATCGAGGTCGTCGAGTGGCTCGCTGACGATCCCTATCCGCGCGCGACGGTGCGAACGCTCCCCGAACTGGAGTGGGATGCCGCGCTCGAGCCGCTGCTCGAGCGCGCGGAGCAGACGGTGCGCCGGGCACTCGCGCTGGCGAGCGAGTTCTCCGACCAGCCCTGGTCGGCGACCGTCGAGGTCTCGGACGAGCCGGTCGAGGCCGCCTGGCAACTCGCGGCGATCGCCCCACTCGGTCAGCTCGACCAGGTCGCGCTGCTGCGCTCGACGACGATGGAACAGTTGCTCGGTTCCCTCATCGAGTCGACGATCGCGGCCGAGGAATCCATTCGCGCAGCCTGGCCGGACGAAGAGCCGCACGACGACGCCCTTGACCCGCCCGACGAGTGACCCGTGACTCTGGCCGACCGAACCGTGCCGTCGGCTGAGCCGACCCCCCACGAAAGCGTCTGCCGCGTCTCGCGAGTCGTCGAATATGGTCGCTTCAGTCGTCCGGAAGCCACCATATTAGACGACTCGCACCGCTGACGGGCGAGCTGGATGGCAGACGAAGACGCGTGGGCGGCAGCACAGCTCCCGCAATTCAGGACAAACGTCGTCGTCACGGGAAAGTCCTGAATAACTGGAGTCTGTATGACATGGGACATGGGGCGTGGACCTCCGACAAGCTACGGGCGCACGCGACCGCTGCCGGTAGCACAGGCCGTGACACCCGGCCCGCGACATCCGCGCGAAACGATGCGTTGGTAAGCTGCAGGCACAAACGAATATCGGGCCGCTCAACGCGATGCGGGAGAGCCGACATCCACTGCCGATCAATCGGCGGCGGGCGCGTCGGCACCGAAGGAGCAACACTCCCCGTCAATCTCTCAGGTACGTGTACCGCATCGAACAGGCCACTCTGAAAAGTGGATTCCGCCTGCGGGATCCCGCCCACGGTGAAAACCGCGCCCTTCCTTGACGGGACGGCGCAGTGAAGCTCTCAGGCTCATGACAGAGGGGGAGTTCTTAGCAATCCAACCGCGATCGCCCGGAGAACTCTTGACTGAATCTGCTCGTTACAGCCCCCTTCACGACATCCATGTCGCCGCCGGGGCGAGCTTCACCGACTTCGCCGGCTGGCAGATGCCGGTGCGCTACAGCTCCGACCTCGCCGAACACCACGCGGTGCGCAACTCCGCCGGACTCTTCGACATCTCGCACATGTCGGAGATCGTCGTCGCCGGGCCGGATGCCGCAGCATTCCTCGACGCGGCGCTCGCCGGAGCCATCTCCGCCGTCGCCCTCCAGAAGGCCAAGTACAGCCTGATCCTCGCCGAAGACGGCGGCATCATCGACGACCTCCTCGTCTATCACAGCGACCAGGGCGAGTATCTCGTCGTCGCCAACGCGGGCAACCGCGAGCCCGTCGTCACGGCACTGACCGAACGACTCGCCGACTTCGACGCGACCGTCGACGACATCACCGACACGATCTCCCTCATCGCCGTGCAGGGACCGAACGCGAGGGCGATCCTCGAGTCGACTGTCGGGCTCGAGGCCTCCGCAGAATCCGACCTCGAGAACCTCGGGTACTACGCCTGTACCGCAATGACCTTCGCCGGCGAGTCCGTCCTGGTCGCGCGCACCGGCTACACCGGTGAAGACGGCTTCGAACTGTATGTGGATGTCGCGGATGCCGCAGCCCTCTGGCGCGCACTCGAGACGGCCGGTGAGCCGTTCGGGCTCGTGCCGGCCGGTCTCGCCAGCCGCGACACCCTGCGCCTCGAGGCCGGGATGCCGCTGTACGGCCATGAGCTCGGGCTCGGGACCCTGCCGGTGCAGGCCGGCCTCGGCCGGGTCGTCAGCCTCACGAAGGAATCCGACTTCGTCGGGCGCACCGCCGTAGAAACAGGTCCCGCGGAGGGCGCACGCGTGCTCGTCGGCCTCAGGGCCGACGGCAAGCGCGCCGGGCGCGCCGGATACACGATCCGCGACGCAGACGGACGAGAGGTCGGTGTCATCACGAGCGGCGCCCTCAGCCCGACGCTCGGGTACCCGATCGCGATGGCCTACGTCGACCCGGCCGCGAGTGCCGAGGGAACCCCGCTGTTCATGGATGTTCGCGGTACGCGAGTGCCGGCATCCGTCGTCCGACTTCCGTTCTACAAGAGAGAGAAGACAACCCCGTGACCGACAAGACTGCCCTCAGGTACACCGAAGAACACGAGTGGGTTCTGGTCGACGGCGACATCGCAACGGTCGGAATCACCGCCTACGCCGCCGACAAACTCGGTGACGTCGTCTTCGTCGATCTCCCGGATGTCGGCGCGACCGTCGCCGGCGGATCGATCGTCGGCGAGATCGAGTCGACCAAGTCGGTCGGCGAGCTCTTCGCGCCCATCGATGGCACCGTCGAAGAGGTGAATGACGCCGTCGTGGCGAGCCCGGAGCTCGTCAACAGCGACCCGTTCGGCGACGGCTGGCTGATCAAGGTGCGCTTCACCGCGCTTCCGGCGCTGCTCGACTACTCGCAGTACAGCGCGCTGGTCGGCGAGTGATGGAGGAGCTGTTCGAGTTCGACCGCTTCGTCGATCGCCACATCGGAACGGATGCCGCCGCCCAGCAGATCATGCTCGGCTCGCTCGGCTACAAGACCGTCGGCGACCTCGTGCGCGCTGCCGTCCCGGCATCCATCCAGGTCGAGGCCTTCGATGCCGCGGCCCACGAAACTCTTCCGGAGCCGGCCACGGAGCGCGAGACCCTCGCCGAGCTGCGACTGCTCGCGAACCGCAACACGGTCAACCGCTCGATGATCGGGCTCGGCTACTACGACACGATCACGCCGGCGGTCATCAAGCGCAACGTGCTCGAGAATCCGAGCTGGTACACGGCCTACACGCCGTACCAGCCGGAGATCTCGCAGGGGCGGCTCGAAGCTCTCATCAATTTTCAGACGATGGTCACCGAGCTCACCGGACTCGACACGGCGAACGCCTCGATGCTCGACGAGGGCACCGCCGTCGTCGAGGGGATGATGCTCGCCCGCCGAGCGTCGAAGAGCACGTCGAACGTGTTCCTCGTCGACGCGGATGCCCTCCCGCAGACGAAAGCGCTACTCGCGAACCGCGCGGCGGCGTCGGGCATCCACCTGCTGGAGACGTCGTTCGACGACGTCCCAGCAAGCTTCGGCGCCTTCATCCAGTACCCCGGCTCATCCGGCCGCATCTGGGACCCGGCGCACACCATTGCCGAGGTCAAGGCTCAAGGCGGGCTGACAGTCGTCGCCGCCGACCTCCTCGCCCTCACCCTCATCACCTCGCCAGGAGACCTCGGAGCGGATGTCGCGGTCGGCACGAGCCAGCGCTTCGGCGTCCCGATGGGATTCGGCGGGCCGCACGCGGGCTACATGGCCGTTCGCAAGGGGCTCGAACGCCAGCTGCCCGGGCGTCTCGTCGGGGTCTCGCAGGACGCGACCGGGCATCCGGCCTACCGCCTGTCGCTCCAGGTTCGTGAGCAGCACATCCGCCGTGACAAGGCGACATCGAACATCTGCACGGCGCAGGTGCTTCTCGCGGTGATGGCGTCTATGTACGCTGTGTATCACGGGCCGCAGGGGCTCAAACGCATCGCGACGAATGTCACGAAGCATGCCAACATCCTCGCCCGGGCGGCGACGGAAGCCGGCCACACGGTCGTCGCGGCGAACTACTTCGACACCGTTACCCTCCGCACGAAGACGGATGCCGCTCGCCTCGTGGAGCGTGCGCACGACGCGGGCTACCTCTTCCACCTCGTTGACGACGACCACATCCAGCTTTCGGTCGACGAGACGACGACGATGGACGACATCCGGGCCGTCGCGACCGTGCTCGGCGAAGAGCTGACCGACGAGTCGGTGCCGACCGACCTCTCCTGGATCCCGACGGCACTTTCGCGCACGAGCTCCTACCTGCAGCATCCGGTCTTCACGACGCACACGTCCGAGACGTCGATGATGCGCTATCTGAAGCATCTCGCCGACTACGACTACGCGCTCGACCGCGGCATGATCCCGCTCGGCTCGTGCACGATGAAACTCAACGCGGCGACAGAGATGGAGGCGGTGACCTGGCCGGAGTTCGCCGGCATCCATCCGTTCGCCCCCGAGGCCGACGTCGAGGGCTACCTCAGACTGATCGAGCAGCTGCAGGGCTGGCTGGCGGATGTCACGGGCTACGACTCCGTCTCCCTCCAGCCGAATGCGGGCAGCCAGGGCGAAGTCGCGGGCCTCCTCGCCATCCGTGGCTACCACCTGTCCCGCGGCGATACCCAGCGCACGATCTGCCTCATCCCGTCGAGTGCCCACGGCACCAACGCCGCCTCGGCTGTACTCGCCGGCATGCGCGTCGTCGTCATCGCGACGAACGAACTCGGAAACGTGGATGTCGCCGACCTCCGCGCCAAAATCGACGAGCACCGCGCAGAACTCGCCGCCCTGATGATCACCTACCCCTCGACCCATGGCGTCTACGAGCACGAGGTCGGGGCCATCTGCGCCGCCGTGCACGAGGCCGGCGGGCAGGTCTACGTCGACGGAGCCAACCTCAACGCGCTGCTCGGATTCGCCCGCTTCGGCGACTTCGGCGGCGACGTCTCGCACCTCAACCTGCACAAGACGTTCTGCATCCCGCACGGCGGCGGTGGGCCAGGTGTCGGGCCGGTCGGGGCGAAGGCGCATCTCGCGCCGTTCCTGCCAGGCCACCCGATGGCCCAGCGCGAGTTCAGCGGCTCGCCGGAGAACGTCGTGTCGGCCGCCCCGTTCGGCTCGCCGAGCATCCTTCCGATCAGCTGGGCCTACGTGCGGATGATGGGGGCCGAGGGGCTGAAGGCGGCGACCGGCGCCGCGGTGCTCGCGGCGAATTACGTCGCCGTGCGACTGCGCGATCACTATCCCGTGCTGTACTCGGGCGACAACGGGCTGGTCGCGCACGAGTGCGTGCTCGACGTTCGCCCGTTGACGGCGGCCACCGGCATCACGGTCGACGACATCGCCAAGCGCCTGATGGACTACGGCTTCCACGCCCCGACGATGAGCTTCCCGGTCGTGGG
>JANYGT010000203.1 GCA_025362355.1 Lacisediminihabitans sp.
TCTCGCAGCTCCGACCAGTCCCCGTAGACATCCTCGAAGTCGCTCCGGCGATCGGTCGTGCGACCGGTCGTGTCGATCTCGGTGTGGAGGTTGACGCGTCCGGATCCGAGCCACTCTGGGTCTGGCTCCTGCCAGGGGCGGCCCACCGGGATGGCGCCCTCGATCGCGAGGCCGTCCTCGCCGGCGAGGGCGCGCACGTGGGGGAGCAGCCGCGGGTCGAGCCACGGCTCCTCGGCGCGAACGTAGTGCGGATGCACGGTAAGTCGCTCGCGGAGCGTGAAGCCGGCGGCGGTCGTGAGGCGGGCGAGCTCGTCGATGTTCGGCCACGGACGCTCCGGGTTCACGTGATCCGGAGTCAGGGGCGATACCCCACCCCAGTCGTCGATACCCGCACGTACGAGCAGCGCGAGCTCGGCCTCATCCGTCAGATTCGGCGGAGCCTGCAATCGCGCACCCGGGCCGAGCACTATGCGCGAGACGGCCACGGCAGCGATGTACTCCTCGAGCGGAAGGTCGTCGCGACGCATCATCGCGGTCGACAGCTTCGACCGGAAATTCTGGATGATGATCTCCTGGATGTGGCCATGTCTGCGAGAGGCGGCCCGCAGCGCGAACAGCCCCTCGATGCGTTCAGCGTAGGTCTCGCCGATGCCGAGCAGCAGTCCGGTGGTGAACGGCACATTGCTTCGGCCGGCATCCTCGATCACCCGGAGGCGCACCGCCGGATCCTTGTCGGGGGAGCCGTAGTGCGCCTCGCCCTTGTCCGTGAACAGGCGTGCGGATGTCGTCTCCAGCATCATCCCCATGCTCGGTGAGACCGGCTTCAGTCGCTGGATCTCCTCCCAGGTCATCACCCCGGGATTCATGTGCACGAGCAGGCCGGTCTCCTCGAGGATGCGAACGGCCATCGCGCGCAGGTAGGCGATCGTGGAGTCGTACCCGTTCTCATCCAGCCACTCGGCCGCTTCCGGCCAGCGCTCCTCCGGGCGATCACCGAGGGTGAAGAGCACTTCTTTGCAGCCGAGGGCGGCGCCCTGGCGAGCGACCTCCAGGATCTCGTCCGGCGCCATGTACATCTCCTTGCCGGCGCGCTTCAACTGGGCCGGCGTCTTCACGAAGGCGCAGTAGTGGCAGCGGTCCTGGCAGAGGTGGGTGACCGGGATGAAGACCTTCCGGGAGTAGGTGATGATGCCGGGGCGTCCGGCTTTGGCGAGGCCGGCGTCGCGAACCCGGCCGGCGGCGACGAGGAGGCGGTCGAGGTCGGCTCCGCGAGCGTGCAGAAGTGTCTCGGCCTCGGTCGCATCCACCGTCACACCGGTCTCGGCGCGTTTCAACGCCCGGGAGATGGCGGATGCTGTCGGGGTGAATGCAGCAGTCGGTTCGGTGCTCATGGCGGCGCCCTCGATCGAAACGAAAGATGCCCAAAGCCGGGGCGCAGAACCAGATTCGACGAAAGTCTAGACCCCGGACGTTTCAGCGAGAGTATTGACCGACGGCAATGGAGACGGAGACGACCATGGAGAAGATCTACGAGATCTATATCAAGACCACCCCCGAGAAGCTCTGGGAGGCGATCACCGACCACGACATCCGAGCGAAGTTCCACTTCGGTCAGGTTCTCACGGGGGACTGGCGCGTCGGCGGAAAATACGAGCTCGGCAGCTCGACCGGTGGGATGGTTCTTCAGGAGGGAGAGATCCTCGAGATCGATCCGCCGATCAGGCTCGTCACCACCTTCGCCGCGGTCTGGAGCGACGAGGTGAAGTCGGCCGGAACCTCGCGGGTGACCTGGGATATCTCGCAGGTCGGCGACTCGTGCCAGCTCACCGTCACCCATGACCACCTCCGCGAGGGAGTCAGCCCGCAGCTCTACGGCGGCTGGCCGATGGTGCTCTCGGGCCTGAAGACGTGGCTCGAGACCGGAGACGTGCTCACGACGCCGGGGTCGTTGATGTACCGGTAGCCCGGAGACCGTCGTTCCTCAGCGACCGTCGTTCCTCAGCGGCGAGCGAGTGCCAGTGCGTCGGCCGCGAGTTGCGCGCTCGTCGCCGGGTCGCGCATCCAGAGCGGAACGGCGGCGGCTCGCAAGCCGAGAGCTTCGAGAGCGGGGACGGATGCGGCATCCGACTCGTCGACCAACCACGCGTCGAGCAGTCCAACGCTCGGCAGTCCGCCGACCGAGCGCGCGCCGTAGTGCTCGGCCACGGCCAGCGCCGACGTTTCGACGCCGATCGCGCTGAGGCAGGCATCCGCCATCCCGCGAACGACCGCGCCGGCGATGATCGGCGAGACCCCGATGACGGTGGCGGATGTCGCTGCCACCGCATCACGGATGCCAGGTATGCCGAGGATCGTGCCGATCGACACGACCGGGTTGGAGGGAGCGATGAGCACCACATCCGCCTCCGCGATCGCCTCGAGCACGCCGGGTGCCGGGCTCGCAGCGTCGACCCCCTGCTGCACGAAGGATCGAGCCGGAAGGGATGCGCGGTGCCGCGTCCACCACTCCTGGAAGTGCATCGTGCCCTGGTCGGTCACGACGTGGGTCTCGACCTCGTCGTCGGTCGCCGGGATCAACGTGACGCCGAGTGGCCAGCGCGCGGTGATGAGCGCGGTGGCCTCGCTGAGCGGCATCCCGGATCGCAGGTAGTGACTGCGCGTGAGGTGCGTTCCGATGTCGAGGTCACCGAGGGTGAACCACGGCCAGCCGATCCCGTACGCGCGCAACTCGCTGCTCACCCGTTCGGTCTCACCGATGCGTCCCCAGCCACGCTGCTCGTCGTTCTCGCCGGCCAGCGTGTACATCACCGAGTCGAGATCCGGGGCGACGCGAAGGCCGGTCAGCCACATGTCGTCGCCGGTGTTCACGATCGCGGTGATCGAGGCATCCGGATGCTCCGCCTGCACGAAGCTCCGGAGCCCACGCAGGAAGCGGGCGCCGCCGACCCCGCCCGAAAGTACTGTGATTCTCATAGGGGATCCACGCTAGTTGACGATCGTCGCGAGGCGCCGCCGTGTCTGGCCCTGCGTCGGCGCGCCCAGGCGTTCACTCAACATCAACTCGGCGTCGAAACATCCGAATTCCTGATGTTGAGGATGTCACGGACCGAAATTCTGATGTTGGACGACACCTCCGCGGGCTTCGGTCGGCGACAGGCACTCCGATCAGGGAACGCGTCGAGCTCTCAGCTGAGGCGCTCGATCACCATCGCCATGCCCTGGCCGCCGCCGACGCACATCGTCTCGAGGCCGAACTGCTTGTCGAGGGTGGTGAGGCCGTTGAGCAGCGTTCCGGTGATGCGTGCGCCGGTCATGCCGAACGGATGTCCGACCGCGATCGCTCCGCCGTGCACGTTGAGCCTGTCGAAGTCGATGCCGAGTTCGCGCGCCGAGGGGATGACCTGCGCGGCGAACGCCTCGTTGATCTCGACGAGGTCCATGTCGTCGATCGTCATGCCGGCGAGGGCGAGTGCGCGCTTGCTCGCCTCGACCGGGCCGAGGCCCATGATCTCGGGGGAGAGGGCGCTGACGCCGGTGGAGACGATGCGAGCGAGGGGCTTCAGCCCCAGCTCGGCCGCGACGGTATCGCTGACGATGACGAGGGCTGCGGCGCCGTCGTTGAGCGGGCAGCAGTTGCCGGCCGTGACGGTTCCGTCAGGGCGGAACACGGGCTGGAGGCCGGCGAGCGACTCGACGCTGACTCCGGCGCGGGGGCCGTCGTCCTGGCTGACGACCACGCCATCCGGACGGGTGACGGGCGTGATCTCGCGCGCCCAGAATCCGCTCGCGATCGCGGCCTCCGCGCGGTTCTGGCTCATGGCCGCGAACTCGTCCTGCTCGGCGCGGGAGATGCCGCGCAGGTTCGCGACGTTCTCGGCGGTCTGCCCCATCGCGATGTACGCGTCGGGGAGCAGGCCGGAGGAGCGCGGATCGACCCAGTCGCGGCCGCCCTTCGCGTATTCGGCGGTCAGGGCCGTCGCCTCGTCGAAGAGCGGGTTGAGCACGTTCATGCCCGGGATGTAGTCGCTCGTTCCGGATCCCGCGCGGCTGACCGCCTCGACTCCGGCCGACACGAAGACGCTGCCCTCCCCGGCCTTGATCGCGTGGAACGCCATCCGGGTCGATTGCAGGCTGGAGGCGCAGTAGCGGGTCACGGTCGTTCCCGGCACGGTGTCGAGGCCGAGCAGCACGGTCACGATGCGGGCCATGTTCATGCCCTGCTCGCCGCCCGGGAGGCCGCATCCGAGGATCAGATCGTCGATGCGGGTCGGGTCGAGCTCCGGCACCGCTGCGAGGGCCACACGGATGATCTCGGCGGCGAGGTCATCCGGTCGGAAGTCTTTCAGCGATCCTTTGAACGCGCGCCCGATCGGCGTGCGGGCGACCGAGACGATGACTGCTTCTGGCATGGGTTTCTCCTGTCGATGGTGATGCGGATTAGACGGCGATCGAGCGGATGAAGAGGTCGGTGAGCTGTTCGGCGACGAGGGTCTTGTCTTCCGGTCCGTCGGGCGAGAACCAGGTCGAGAGGTAGTGCACGTCGGAGAAGAAGTGCGCGATCAGCACTGCGCGCGGGATGTCGCTGCGATAGATTCCCTCGCGACGGCCACTCTCGATGAGGGACGCGAACTCGTCGTTGTACGCGCGACGGCGCTGGGTGACGTCTTTTCGGCGGTCCTCGCTGAGGAGGTGCGCCGACTGGAAGAAGACGGTCAGTTCCTGCAGCGAGTCGACGGATGTCTCGATCACGTCGATGCACGCCGCTCGCAGTTTGTCAGCCGTCGAGAGATCACTCGCGATGATCGCCCGGAGGTGCTCGCTCTGCAGCGTGAGGAGCTGCTCGTAGATGGCGAAGAGCAGGTCGTCTTTCGAGCGGAAGTAGTGGTACATCGCGCCCTTTGTCACCCCGGCGGCCTCGACGACCTGCTGAACGGAGGTGCTGCCGAATCCGTGAAGGGCGAAGAGTTCGACGGCGGCGGAGATCACGCTCTCCTGCACGTCGAACGATTTCATGTTCACCCCTGCGTTGCCGTGAAAAATGCAAACCGACTGTTCGGTATGGTGAGTCTACAACGGCGGCAGACGGTGCGGCCGGCGAGCCGACGGAGTCTCCGATGCCCACGGTGCATGGCACAGCGATCGACAAATTCAGCGTTCTGCGCGAAGAGCTGCAGAGGCAACTCGACAGCGGTGAGGAACTCGGTGCCTCGCTCGCCGTCGCCATCGACGGCGAGCCGGTCGTCGATCTCTGGGGCGGTTACGCCGACCCCGACGAGACCACCGAGTGGACCGAAGACACGATCACCAATGTGTGGTCGATCACGAAGACCGTCACGGCGCTCGCGGCGCTCATGCTGGTCGATCGCGGCGAGCTCGACCTCGACGCACCGGTCGCCCGCTACTGGCCGGAGTTCGCGGCGAACGGCAAGGACGGGGTGCTGGTGCGCCACATCCTCTCCCACACGTCGGGAGTCTCCGGATGGGCGGAGCCGGTCTCCGCCGAGGTCATGTACGACCCGGTGCGGTCGACCGAGCTGCTCGCGGCGCAGGCTCCGTTCTGGCAGCCGGGCGCGGCATCCGGCTATCACCTGCTCAACTATGGGCACCTCGTCGGCGAGGTCATCCGGCGCATCACCGGGCAGAGTCTCGGCACCTTCGTGCGCACGGAGATCGCCGAGCCGCTCAGCGCCGACTTCCACATCGGACTGCCCGATTCGGAGTTCCCGCGCGTCAGCAATGTGGTTCCGCCTTCTCCGCTGAAGCTCGATTTCTCCGCGTTACCGCCCACCAGCCCGGCCATCCCGACCTACCGCAACTCGCCACTTGACGCGAAAGTGACGTGGACGGATGCCTGGCGCCGCGCCGAGATCGGCGGCGCGAACGGCCAGGGCAACGCGCGTTCGGTGGCACGCATCCAGTCGGTGATCAGCAACGGGGGAGAGGTCGACGGCGTTCGCCTTCTGTCTGAGGCGACGATCGACCGTATCTTCGAGCAGCACAGTGACAACGTCGACCTGGTGCTCTTCATCCCACTGCGTTTCGGGCTCGGGTACGCGCTGCCGGCCGATCACCCGATCATCCCGAACAATCGCGTCGCCTACTGGGGCGGCTGGGGCGGATCCATCATCCTGAACGATCTCGACCACCGGATGACGTTCGCCTACGTGATGAACCGGATGTCGTCGGGCGTCATCGGGTCGGCCCGCAGCGAGGCGTACCTGAAGGCCGTGTATTCGGCGTTCTAGGCTCGACGCACTGAAGTGGTTTGGCGTGCCGGGTCTTCTAGGCCGATCTGGCAAGCTCGACGAATGGGTTGGCCAGAAATTCATATCGTCACAACAGTGCGCCTGCGCCTCGAGCCGCTCACGGCACAACATGCGCCAGAAATGGTCGACGTCTTGGCGGACGCTTCCCTGTATGAGTACACGGGCGGCGAAGCGCCCTCTCTCGAGCAGTTGGAGCGTCGATATGAAGCGCAGTCAGTCGGACATTCCGAAGACGGGTCGCAGGGATGGTTCAACTGGATCGTGAAACTGAAAGATGGCGACGCACCGATCGGGTTCGTTCAGGCCACAGTCGAGCAGAAGGGGCAAGAACTCGTCGCGTACATCGCCTGGGTTGTTTCACCATCTCATCAGGCCCTCGGGCTGGCGTCCGAAGCTGCAACGGGAATGACCTCATGGTTGCGATCCAAAGGCGTGACTGGCTTCGCCGCGTATGTGCACCCCCAGAATTCCGCCTCGATGGGGGTTGCTCGAAATCAGGGGCTCCATCCGACACCCGAGATGGATGACGGCGAGATTCGCTGGGAGTCCTAGTGGATACGTCATCGATGACCTGCCCGCCGAGGTGGCCGCACTTCGCGAGCAGCCCGGCGGCGAGACCGATAATGGACAATGCGATGGCCTCGAAAAAACGCGGAGATCCAGGCCATAGGCGTGGTGAACGGGTGACGGAGGACGTGGTGCCTGGCGGGCCAGTTGTCGTTTTGAGGCCCTTCCGGGAGGAGGACCTCGAGTTCTTCGCCACCCTGGCACGAGACGAGCGCGTGACTCGCTACGTTGGCGACGGTAGGCCGTGGAGCGCCGACCAGATCGACGAGCGAACACAGCCCGCTCTGCGCCAGGATCCAACCGGCCAGGTGGGTGCCGCGCGCTGGTTCATCGCCGAGGTGAACGGTCAGGGCGTCGGGCTCTTCGTCTCGACTCGACGACAGGACGCGATCGAGGTCGGCTACTGGGTCTCCCCACTGAATTGGGGGCGAGGAGTGGCCGGCGCCATGCTTGACCGCGCACTGGAAGTACTGCCCTCCGTCTACGAGACGCCCCGCCTATCTGCACGAGTCTCCCCGGAGAACACCGCCTCCGCCCGAGTCTTGACCCGCCGACTCTTCACGTACCAGGGACACCTCGAGGGTGTAGACCTCTACTTCCGGAACTGAGGGAGACCTCGGCAAACTGACACGAGGGCAACGATCACCATCAGAACGATCACCATCAGAAGGAGCGCGACGGGTACGGCGATGATCTCAGAGTCCCCAATTGCTGTCACCCAGGTTCCGCGTGATCTATGAAAGCTGGCAGCGTTGACGCGGGACAGGGCAAAATTGGGTGCTCCCGAGGTCGTATGAAACCGAATTTGCCCTCTCGTCGTCGCCGCTCGCGGATCGTGCGAGGTCGAGGGAGTGGAGGTCGAGGGAGTGGAGGCGACGCTGCCCGGCCGCGACCCGGCATCGGCATCGGCGGTACATCACCCGTCGACCGTGCACACGACGTCAACCGGAGGCGCAGCTGGCCGTCGTCGGATGCGTAAACACGGCGCGATCGCACAAGGGATCCGCGAGCTGCGCCTCTGCTGGCATTTCGGGCTACGCCGATCTGAAAAACCCCCAAAAAAGGAGTTCACTAAACCTCAGCCCCGTGGCTCTCGTGTTGTCAAGGGGTCATGCAGCCGACCCACCCTAGGGTGGGTCTGCACCGAACACTCGTCGGAGGTCGACAATGGATGGTTCAAGCGTGGCGACGATGTCATATGAGGAGTTCTACCGGTCATCCCGGAAGATCGTCGAGACCATCGAGACCGTCATCGACGGAAAACGTGAGGCCGTCGAGACCGCACTCACCGTGCTGCTCGCCGAGGGTCACCTGCTCATCGAAGACGTCCCAGGGGTCGGCAAGACCATGCTCGCGCGCGCTCTCGCCAAGACGGTCGACTGCACCGTCAACCGCATCCAGTTCACTCCGGATCTTCTGCCCTCCGACATCACCGGTGTCTCGATCTACAACCAGAACAGCCGCGAATTCGAGTTCAAACCCGGGCCCGTCTTCGCCAACATCGTCATCGGCGACGAAATCAACCGGGCGAGTCCGAAGACGCAATCCGCACTGCTCGAATCAATGGAGGAGGGGCAGGTCACCGTCGACGGCGTCACCAGCGTTCTTGCAACACCGTTCACCGTCATCGCGACGCAGAATCCGGTCGAGATGGAGGGCACCTACCCGCTTCCAGAGGCCCAGCGCGACCGCTTCATGGCGCGTATCTCGATGGGCTACCCGGATGAGGCGGCCGAGCTCGCCATGCTGCACACCCGCGAGAACGCGAGCCCGCTCGACGAGGTGGATGCCGTGGTCACCACCATGGAACTGATCGCCATGATCCGAACGGTGCGCGAGGTATTCGTCTCCTTCCCGGTCGAGCAGTATGCCGTGAATCTCGTGCAGGCGACCCGACGCGACCGCGACCTTCGCGTCGGAGCGAGCCCCCGCGCGACACTTCACCTCGTGCGCGCGGCGAAGGCGCGCGCAGCTCTCGACGGACGCGAATTCGTGCTCCCGGACGACATCGATGCGCTCGCCGTGTCTGTGCTCGCCCACCGGCTCATCCCGGTCAACCGGGTCTCGTCCAACGGCGGCGTCGCAAGCGCGACCCTCGTCAGCGACACCGTCGAGCGCATCATCGCGGCGACGCCGGTGCCGCTCGGTGCCGTCGGACCGGCCTGAGTTTCGTGCCGAGCCGCCGAGAGAAGAAACCGGGAGTCCAACGTCGCTCGCGGGTGGCTCGGCTGACGCTTCGGGGCTGGATCCTCTTCACCGCGGGCATCGCGGCGATCGTGGCCGCCTATTCCTCCGGGCGAAGCGAACTCCTCCCGCTCGGCGCGCTGCTCGTGCTGCTGCCCATCGCCGGCTGGGTCTTCGTGCGCGTTCGACCGCTGAAATTCGCGGTCACCCGAGACTTCTCGCCGGCCATCGTCGCGTCGGGAAGGGCGAGCGCGGTGCAGCTCGACGTGCAGAATCTCTCGGGATATCGCAGCCCGGCCGGGTACTGGCGCGATACCTGGCCGTGGCGACCGTTCGCGACGGTACCCGTCGAACTCGGGGGACTTGCGGCACGCGGCATCCACTACCGGGCGGCCGGAAGCACCGCGCGGCTGAAGTACGAGGTGAGGCCGACCCGGCGGGGCCTGTTCGAGATCGGCCCGCTGCTCGTCGACTTCACCGATCCGTTCGGCCTCGTCGACGGGGCCGTCATCGCGGCCGGCACCGACACGCTCATCGTGACCCCGGCGATCGTTCCGCTTCCGGAGGGAGCCGTCGCGATCGCCGCGGACGAGGGTCCGACGCATCTGCGGCAGCGCCGTTCCTACGGGGGCGAAGACGATCTGATGACGCGCGAATATCGTGAGGGCGACGCGATGCGGCGCGTGCACTGGCGTGCGTCGGCCCACCACGGCGAGCTGATGGTGCGGCAGGAGGAGCAGCGCAGCCACGCCGAGGCGCACATCGTGCTCGATACGCGGCGGTCGAACTACCGCGACGCGCACAGCATCCGCTCGGTCGAGGAGCCGGAGAGCGAAACCTTCGAATGGGCCATCGCATTCTGTGCGTCGCTCTCGCTCTACCTCCTCGAGCGCGGCTTCATCGTGCGGCTGGTCGAGACCGGGGCGAACCAACTCGCTCCGGCCGAGCAGCTCGACGAATTCCTGCACTCCCTCGCCGCCGTACAGCTCACTGGGCAACCCGAGGAGCGGATGTCCCTGCTGCGCCAGGTCTCCCGGCCAGACCGCTCCCAGGGCTCGGTCTTCGCAATCGTCTCGAGCGCCGACTCCGACTCGGTCGACCGGCTCGTGACGCAGCGGTCGTCCTTCGACCTGGCCGTCGCCTTCGTCGTCGATCCGTGGACCTCCCCGGTCATCGCGACACTTCGCGCTGCCGGGTGGCTCTGTGTTCAGGTGCATCCGGACGATTCGGTCGAGGATGCCTGGCTCGCCGTCGGCGCGCAGCAGGAGGCGCGACGTGGCTAGGCCCGACCTCGCACGGCGCGAGCGGGGTGCGCGCACCACGCCCCGGCCAACCGGAGTTTCACGGCCGGACTGGCGCACGAGCCTGGTGCTGCTGCTGGGACTCTCGCTCGCAATCTACGGATTGCACGCCATCCTCACGGGCTCCCTCTGGTTCTTCCAGCTGTTCCTCGTCTGCGTACTCGTGCTCGGTTCCGCGGCGGCCACCCGACTGGTCTCCCGCCGTCGCTGGCTGCCCCCGCTGGTGAGCGTCGTCGCGACGCTCGTCGTGTTCACCGGCCTCTTCGTGCCGGGAAGCGCGGTGCTCGCCATCATTCCGACGCCCGACTCTTTTGCGGCCTTCGGGCGTCTCTTCCAGGCATCCGCCGTCTCGATCAATGAGCAGTCGCTCCCGGCGAACGCCGACACGCCGCTCCTTTTCCTGCTCTGCGTCGGGGTCGCGGCAACCGCTCTCATCGCCGATGATCTCGCGATCGGCAGCAGGCTTCCCGCGCTCGCCGGCCTCACGCTCATCGTGCTGCTCGCGGTTCCGGGCATCGTCGACCCCGGGAGCACCGATCCGCTCGCCTTCGTCGGCGCCGCCATCGTCTATCTGCTGCTGCTCCGCATCGGTACCCGCCCGGGGCAGGGACTCCCGTCGCTCGGGATCGGCGCCGCCGTGATCGTGCTCACCCTCGTCGTTCCGCTCGTGCTCCCCGCAGTCGACCAGAGCCAGACGGTCGCCCGCAGCGGCAACTTCGGCACCGGCGTCAACCCGGTTCTCTCCCTCGGGAGCGATCTCCGGCAGAGCGCCGCCCGCACCGTGCTGACGTACAACACGACCAGCGGAAGCGCCCACTATCTTCGGCTCGTGAGTATCGACAACTTCACCGGGGCGAACTGGGCGCCGAATCCGGTGTCGCTGAAGCGCGGGGACACCGTCGACAAGATCGGCCAGCCGCCGGGGCTCACGGATGCCGTCGCCCGCACCACCGATACGACGACCGTGACGGTGAAGTCGCTGTCGAGTGCCTGGCTGCCGCTGCCCTATCCGTCGTCGAAGGTCACCGGACTGACCGGATCCTGGTACTGGGACGCCAACGGCCTCGCCGTGTCGAGCACCGACCGCAATTCGAGCAGACAGACCTACCAGGCGACCGATGTGCAACTCGCCCCGACGCCGGATCAGCTTCTCAACTCCGGTACGGGTGTGCCGGCCGGTTTCGAGAAGTACCTCGCCCTTCCGAAGGGGCTTCCGTCGGTCGTCACGAACACCGCGAAGAAGATCGTCGGAACAGCCCCGACGAACTACGAGAAGGCACTCCTCCTGCAGTCGTTCTTCCACGACGGTGACTTCGAGTACTCCGAAACCGCACCGGTCGACAACGGCTATGACGGAACGGGCGGCGACGTCATCGCCAAGTTCCTCAAAGCGAAAGCCGGATACTGTATCCACTTCGCGTCGTCGATGGCAGTGATGGCCCGCTCGCTCGGGATCCCGGCCCGGATCGCCGTCGGATTCCTCCCCGGAAAGCAGATCGCCGCCGAGGGCCGTCGAACGGCCTTCGAGGTCAGTTCGCACGACCTGCACGCGTGGCCGGAACTCTACTTCAACGGAGTCGGCTGGATCCGCTTCGAGCCGACCGTGAGCCGGGGCGACCTCCCCTCCTACGCCGATCTCGCCCAGCCCAATGTGCCGGCGGTCACGGCGACCGACAACTCGGCGACAACGGCCCCGACCACCCAGACGAAGGCTCCGGCGCCGGTCACCACGACGGCTCCCACCAGCTCCGCGATCGCCTCGGGCGGCACAACGACTCGCACCTCGACGGGATCGTCACTGCTCACGGTGCTCGTGCTGGTCGTCATCATCGCGCTCGCCCTCGTGCCCGCCGTCATCCGTTCGGTGCAGCGCGCCCGTCGGCTCCGACGGATCGCCGGGCGGACGGCACCCGTGCTGACCGCCTGGACCGAAGTGCTTCAGACGTCGATGGATGTCGGCGCCGCGATACCGGATACCCTCACCCCGCGTGAGGTCGCAGCGGTGATCGCCGGGGGCGCGGCATCCACCTCCGAGACGGGCACCGTGCTCACGCGCGTCGCAGTGATTCGCACCGCCGACCCCGCGCTCGCCCGACTGGTCGATGCGCTCGAACGGGAGCGGTTTGCGCAGGATGCTGTCGCCTATCCCGGGGCTGCGGACGACACCCGACACGTCGTGTCGCTGGTCACGCATAACGCCTCGCGCCGTAGTCGAGTGCTCGCCGTACTCTTTCCGACGTCGATCTGGCGCCGGATCGTGCGAGCGCGCTGAGCGATCTTTTACCGGTTCGCGACTCTTAGACGAAGGCGGTGTGCCCGGTGATCGAGCGTCCGACGATCAGCGAGTTCATCTGCTGCGTTCCCTCGAAGGTGTAGATCGCCTCCGCGTCGGCGAACGGCTTCGCGACGCCGTAGCTCAGCACGATGCCGTTACCGCCGACGATCTCGCGGCACCAGGCCACGGTTTCGCGGGCTCGGGCGGTGACGAAGGCTTTCGCCATGGCCGACTGCGAGTCGCTCTGGCGCCCCTCGTCGAGCAGCCGTGAGACCTGCATGCAGAGCGCGATACTCGCGGTGATGTTGGCGAGGGAGTTCGAGAGGAGTTCCTGCACGAGCTGGTAGCGGCCGATCGGGTTGCCGAACTGCAGGCGCTCCTTCGAATAGGCGAGCGCGGCGTCGTAGGCACCCATCGCATTTCCGACGGCCTGCCAGGCGACGCCGGCACGGGTGAGGCGCAGCACGTTCGCGAGATCCTTGAACGAGTTGATGTTCTGCAGGCGGTTCTCCTCGGAGATCTTCACGTTCACGAGGGTGATGTCCGCATTCTGCACGATACGGAGGCTCTGCTTGTCTTCGATCTTCGTCGCGGTGAAGCCCTCGGCGTCGGTCGGGACGATGAAGCCCTTGACCTTGTCGTCGGCGGTGTCTCTCGCCCAGACGATCACGATGTCGGCGAACGTCGCGTTGCCGATCCAACGCTTTGCCCCATTGAGGATCCAGGTGTCGCCGCGCCTCTCGGCGAAGGTGTTCATGCCGCGGGCGGTATCCGATCCGGACAGCGGTTCCGTCAGTCCGAACGATCCCATGACCTCGCCGCTCGCGAGCTTCGGCAGCCAGTACGCGCGCTGTTCTGCTGACCCGCCGACGCCGAAGGAGCCCATGACGAGTCCGCTCTGCACGCCGATCGCCGTCGTCATCGACGCGTCGACCCTGGCGATCTCGAGACCGGTCCAGCCGCGGTACACAGCGCTGTTCTCGAACCGGCGGGTCTCTTCCCAATCGGCGCCGAAGAGGCCGAGGGCCGCGATCTCGGGGATGAGGTGATGCGGGAATGCCGCGCGGGCCCAGTAGTCGTTTGCGATCGGACGAACCTCGCGCTCGAGGAATTCGCGGATGTCGGCGATCGACTCGTTCTCCCGATCCGTCAGCTGGTCCTGGAAGAAGTAGAAGTCGCTGTCGAGTGACTTCACGAGAGTGTTCGTGGCCATGATCGCCTCCGTCGGTGCAAGCGCGGGCTGATCCCGCTTCTGCATATCATGCACCATTTTGCTAAACGTTGCATGTGAATCGAGAGTCGGCGTTATAGTTTCACCATGACAGAGGTGATCAAGGTGCCACTGCGTCTCGGCGACATCGGCACGCGGGCCGCGCCGACGCGGCTTTCTCTGCGACTCGCACCCTCGGCTGACGACGCCTCGGCGGCGCATCCTGACGCCCAGCGCGCATTCCTCCGCGCACGACAACTCTTCATCGCCGGGGAGCGGATCGACATGGGGGAGCTCGCCGCCGAGCTCGGCGTCGAGCGCACCTCGCTGTTCCGCTGGGTGGGAAATCGCGACGAGCTGCTGTCGGAGGTGCTCTGGTCACTTGCCGTGCCGACCCTGAACCATCTCGACGAATCCATCACGGTACGCGGCGCCGCTCGACTGGCCGCCGTGCTCACGGGATTCGTCGAAGCCCTGATCGCCGCCGACTACTTCCGCACCTTCCTTCGCCGTGAGCCCGCGCGAGCCCTTCGGTTGCTGACCTCCAACGAGAGCGGGATGCAGCTGCGGTTCGTCGCGGTGGTCGAGGTGCTGGTCTCCACCGAGACGGAGGCTGGATACCTGGATCTGCCGCTGCCGCAACACGACGTCGCATCGTTGCTCGCGCGCATGGTCGAGTCGTTCTCCTACTCCGACCTGCTCACCGGCGAGGAGCCGAGCGCAGCCCGCGCCCGCGCCGCCTTCGACTTCGTGCTTCGGCCGTAGCGCGCGGTAAGACTCGGCACTTCCGCGAGCTGACCCGCGGGCCGGGCACAGCGCCGCCGGCCAGGGGCCGGGCGAGCGGCCGCGCCGCGGCCGGTCAGGCGCGCGCCGCGGCCGACAGGTTCGCCGCGACCGACTCGAAGTCGTCGCGGACGTGACCGACGGTCACCCGAACGAAGGCTCCGGCGCCGTTCGCCTGGAACGGGGTGCCGGCCGCCACGCGGATGCCGGCTGCCGCCAGCTGCACGATGGCCGAGCGCTCGTCGGCCACGGGCATCCACGTGTTGATCCCGTCCGCAGGGGGAAGGATCACGCCGTTGGCGTAGAGCGCGGCGGAGAGCGAGCGCTGGCGGGCCCGGTAGATACGGCGGGCATCCGCGACCTCGGAGACGGAGGTCGCATCGGTCAGCAGGTCGAAGAGCACGGTCTGCAGCATCCGTGACGTCCATCCGGGGCCGAGGATACGGCGTGCGACGAGTTGGTCGATGAGGATCGTCGGCCCACCGATGCCGGCGATGCGCAGGTCGGGTCCGTGCGACTTCGAGAAGCTGCGGATGTGCAGCACCTGGCCCGGGATGAAAGCGCCGAGGCTCACATCGCCGACGGCGGAGATCGAGCCGGAGTGGTCGTCCTCGATGACGATCGCGTCGTTCGCGTGCCTGCTGCGACGGATGACTTTGGCCAATTCCCCGGCACGCTCCGGCGTGAGTGAGCGGCCGGTCGGGTTCTGCGCACGTGGCTGCAGGACGATCGCGGTGGGCCTGAGGATGAGCGCCTGCTCGAGCAGGTCGGGCCGCATGCCGTACTCGTCGACGCCGACCGGAACGCGCACCGCTCCGAAGTGTTCGAGCAGGTCGAAGATGGGTGGGAATCCGGGGTCTTCGACAACGACCCGGTCTCCGAAGCGGACGACGAGCTCCATGGCGCGGGAGATCGCATCCATCGCTCCGTCCACGACCGTCAGGGCCTCGACCGGGTACGGCCACGACGAGCGGAGCGCGGCCTCGAGCTCGGGGATGACCGGCTCGTCGAGGTAGCTGGTCGTACCGGCCCGTGTCGCCACGCGGGAGAAGGCCGGACCGAGCGCGGGGAGCAACTCCGGATCTGGGGTACCGGTCGACAGGTCGAGCCGCGTCGCCTCGAGCTGGCCGGCGAGGCCCTGGTAGCGCGGGGGCAGCCATTTGCGCGGCGGCTCGCGGACGAAACTGCCGCTGCGACCGCGGGAGACGATCAGGCCGACGCCGGACAGTGCCTGCCAGGCGTGACTGACCGTCGCCGGGCTCACGCCGAGGTCGCCGGCGAGTTCGCGAACGGTCGGGAGTCGATCGCCGGGGGCGAGATCGCCAGACGTGATCAGGCGGGCTACGGCTGCCGCGATGCCATGCGGGGTGGTCTCTTCGACCGCGGGTGCTATCGCTTTCACGTGGCATCCTTCCCTCGGTCGTTGCGCCGGTCGTCGGGGCGTTCTATGTTTACGCCAACGTCACAGGCAGAAACATAAGGGAAATGTTTACGGAGCACAATAACAAAACCAACCGACGATGGAGGCATCGATGACTGTCGTACGTGCAGCAATCACCCAGACGACCTGGACCGGCGATAAAGAGTCGATGATCGCCAAGCACGAGAAATTCGCGCGGGATGCGGCCGCCGACGGCGCGCAGGTGATCTGCTTCCAGGAACTCTTCTACGGCCCGTACTTCGGCATCACCGAAGACAAGAAGTACTACCGTTTCGCCGAGCCGGCCGACGGTCCCATCGTGCAGAAGTTCGCGGCGCTCGCGAAAGAGCTGAACATCGTGATGATCCTCCCCATCTACGAGGAGGACATCACCGGCGTCTACTACAACACCGCGGTCATCGTCGAGGCCGACGGCACGGTGCTCGGCAAGTACCGCAAGCACCACATCCCGCACCTCGACAAGTTCTGGGAGAAGTTCTACTTCCGCCCGGGCAACATGGGCTACCCGGTTTTCGACACCTCGGTGGGCAAGATCGGTCTCTATATCTGTTACGACAGACACTTTCCGGAAGGATGGCGCGAGCTCGGCCTCGGCGGAGCCCACATGGTCTTCAATCCCAACGCCACCAAGCCGGGCCTCTCGAACCGGCTGTGGGAGGTCGAGGGTCCCTGTGCTGCGGTGGCGAACGGCTACTTCGTGCTGCAGCCGAACCGCGTCGGCCGGGAGGACAACGAGTACGGCGACCTCGCGGTCGACTTCTACGGCACGAGCCAGGTCATCGATCCGCGTGGCAACTTCGTCGGGGACCGGGGGTCTGGCGAGAACGAGGAGATCCTCATCCGCGACCTCGACCTCGACATGGTGCAGGAGATGCGCGACGACTGGCAGTTCTACCGTGACCGTCGGCCGGAGTCGTACACGCGGATCCCGCAGCCGTAATCACGTCGCCATAGCTCCAGCTATGGCGCGAGGGACCCCGTCACGCGGGGGTCCGTCGGGTCAGAGCTCCAGCTATGACCCAGGTGGAAAGCACCGGCGAAAGACAGAAAGGTGATCAGTGAAGACCCTCATCAAGAACGGGCTGGTCGTCAACGCGACCGGCACCGGGGCCGCCGATGTGCTCATCGACGGGGAGACCATCGCCGCGGTGCTCGCGCCCGGGTCCACGCTTCTCGGGTTCGACCTCGAGTCGAATGTCGACACGGTGATCGACGCATCCGGTAAGTATGTGATCCCGGGTGGTGTCGACGCGCACACGCACATGGAGATGCCGTTCGGCGGCACCTTCGCGAGCGACACCTTCGAGACCGGAACGCGCGCAGCAGCGTGGGGTGGAACGACATCCATCGTGGATTTCGTCGTTCAGTACCCCGACGAGAACGTGATCGACCGCTACCAGGCCTGGCATGAGAAGGCCGCCGGCAACTGTGCAATCGACTACGGATTCCACCAGATCCTCAGTGACGTTCAGGATGCCTCCCTCGACGCCATGGACGAACTCATCGACGAGGGCGTCTCGAGTTTCAAGCTCTTCATGGCGTACAAGGGCGTCTTTCTGAGCGACGACGGACAGATCCTCCGCGCGTTCCAGAAGGGAGCGTCGAACGGCGCGCTGATGATGATGCACGCGGAGAACGGCGCAATGATCGACGTTCTCGTGAAGCAGGCGCTCGAGGCCGGCAACACTGCGCCCTACTTCCACGGCACGTCGCGCCCGTGGCAGGCGGAGGAGGAGGCGACGCATCGCGCGATCATGATCGCAAATCTCACCGGAGCGCCGCTCTACGTCGTTCACGTCAGCGCGAAGCAGGCCGTCGAACAGATCGCCGCCGCCCGCGATACCGGGCAGAACGTATTCGGCGAGACCTGTCCGCAGTACCTGTACCTGTCGCTCGAAGAGCAGTTGGGAGCACCCGGATTCGAGGGTGCCAAGTGGGTGTGCTCGACTCCGCTTCGCTCGAAGGCCGAGGGCCACCAGCACCACATGTGGCAATCGCTGCGCACGAACGACATCCAGATGGTGTCGACCGACCACTGCCCATTCTGCATGAAGGGCCAGAAAGACATGGGGATCGGCGACTTCTCGAAGATCCCGAACGGCATCGGCTCCGTCGAGCATCGCCTCGACCTGATGTACCAGGGCGTCGTTGACGGTCAGATCTCGCTGTCGCGCTGGGTCGAGCTCACCTCGACGACCCCCGCTCGAATGTTCGGGATGTACGGGAAGAAGGGTGTCATCCAGCCCGGCGCCGACGGAGACGTCGTCATCTACGACCCGAACGGGCACACCTCGATCGGCATCGGCGAGGGCCGAACGCACCACATGAATATGGACTACTCGGCCTGGGAGGGATTCGAGATCGACGGCCATGTCGACACCGTGATCTCCCGCGGCAAGGTCGTGGTCGACGGCAACCAGTACGTCGGCGTGAAGGGCGACGGCAAGTACTTCAAGCGCGGCCTGTCGCAGTACCTCATCTGATGCGATCACACTCGGCGATAGCTCCAGCTATGACCCCAGGGACCCCGTTGCGCGGGGGTCCTTCGCGCCATAGCTGGAGCTATGCCGGCCACAACCACCGCGGCCACAACTGCGGCGCGAACCACACGGAAGACGGGCAGTAATGCAATTCGGAGCAGTACTCCAGACCAACCCGCCGGCGTCGCGCACGGTCTACCTCGCGAAACTCGCCGAGCAGCACGGGTTCGACTACGCATGGACGTTCGACTCGCACCTGCTCTGGCAGGAGCCGTACGTGATCTACAGCCAGATCCTCGCGGAGACCCATCGCATCAAGGTCGGCCCGATGGTGACGAACCCGGCGACCCGCGACTGGACGGTCACGGCATCCACCTACGCGACCCTGAACGAGATGTACGGCAACCGTACGATCTGCGGCATCGGCCGCGGCGACTCGGCCGTCCGAGTGACCAATGGCAAGCCGACGACGCTGAGGGATTTGCGCGAGGCCGTGCACGTCATCCGCGAGCTGGCGAACTCCCGCTCGGTCGAATACAACGGCGCGACGCTGCAGTTCCCGTGGAGCGTCGGCAGCGAACTCGAGGTCTGGGTCGCAGCCTACGGTCCGCTCGCCCTGAAGCTGACGGGTGAGGTCGGCGACGGATTCATCCTGCAGATGGCGGATCTGGATGTCGCGGAGTGGATGATCCGCACCGTTCGAGACGCCGCGGAGAAGGCCGGCCGCGACCCGCTGTCGATCAAGTTCTGCGTAGCGGCCCCGATGTACATCGGCGATGACGTACAGCACATGCGCGACCAGTGCCGCTGGTTCGGCGGGATGGTCGGCAACCACGTCGCCGACATCGTGGCGAAGTACGGGGCGGATGGCGCTGTGCCGAAGGCCCTGACCGATTACATCAAAGACCGCGAGGGCTACGACTACAACGAGCACGGTCGGGCCGGCAACTCGCACACGGCGTTCGTTCCCGACGAGATCGTCGACCGCTTCTGCCTGATCGGAACGGCCGACCAGCACATCGAGAAGCTGAAAGCACTCCAGGGGCTCGGCGTCGACCAGTTCGCCGGCTACCTGCAACACGACAACAAGGAGGAGACCCTCCGCGTCTACGGGGAGACGGTCATCCCGGCCATGCGCGACCTCATCACGGCGAAGGCCTGATGCGCGCCCGGCCAGGAGTGCGGGCCCGGTCGGCACTCCTCGGCGTGGCCGGCGTCGCGCTGCTCGCCCTGGTCTGGGAACTCTACAAAGCCGTCGGTCCGGCAACGGGCGTCGTCGTCGGCGGCGTCACCGTGCTTCCCCGCACGAGCGACCTCGCGATGCCGCACCTCGTGACGATGTTCGCGAGGCTCGGCGACCCGGTGATCTCGACACCCGGGTCCCCGATGCTGTGGAGCGCCGTCGTCGGTGCGGCGGGTTTCACCCTCGGGATCGCCGCGGTCGGCTGGATCGTCGGGGTCGTCGTCGGCTTCCTGCTGGCGCTCGTCATGCAGCGCTTCCGTACCGCGGAATCCGCTCTCCTTCCCTGGATCGTGCTCAGCCAGACCGTCCCGCTCATCGCTCTCGCCCCCCTCGTCGCAGGTATCGGCAGCCAGGTGCGCTTCGGAGAGGCCCGCTGGCAGGACTGGATGTCGGTGGCCCTGATCGCCTCCTACCTCGCCTTCTTCCCGGTCTCGATCGGCGCCCTCCGCGGCCTCGAATCGCCAGACGCAGCCCACGTCGAGCTGATGCACACCTACTCGGTCGGCTGGTGGAAGACGCTCATCCACCTTCGGCTGCCCGCCAGCATCCCCTACCTGCTTCCAGCGCTGAGGCTCGCCGCCGCCAGCGCGGTCGTCGGCACGGTCGTCGCCGAGGTATCGATCGGACTGAGCGGAGGGGTCGGCCGGATGATGGTCGAGTACGCCTCGGCGTCGAGCGGCAATCCTGGCAAACCGTGGGCACCCATCTTCGGGGCGATCATCATCGGCCTCGTGTCGGCAGGGTTCGTCGCAGTGCTCGGGCTCGCCCTCGCGCGTTACCGAAGGGGAGAGGTGAACGCATGACCACGGAGCCATTGGCAAAACCGGCCGTGCTCGTCGAGGGCGTCGGAAAGACCTTCGACGTCGGTCGGGGGAGATCGGCCGGAACTGTCGTCGCACTCGACGACATCCAGCTCTCCGTCGCGACCGGCGAATTCGTGTCGCTGATCGGCCCGAGCGGCTGCGGAAAGAGCACACTTCTCCGCCTGATCGCCGACCTCGACCAGCCGAGCGTCGGCGACATCCGTGTCTTCGGCAAGACCGCACGGCAGGCCCGCATCGACCAGGACTACGGCATCGCATTCCAGCAGGCCGGGCTCCTGCCCTGGCGTTCCGTCGCCGCCAACATCGAACTCCCGCTGGAGCTGCACGGAATCGGCAGGGAGGCACGACAGAAGCGCTCAGCGGAATTGCTCGCGCTTGTCGGGCTCAGCGACTTCGCCGACCGATTTCCCGACCAGCTCTCCGGTGGGATGCAACAGCGGGTCGCCATCGCAAGGTCGCTCGCCGAAAGCCCCGAGCTGTTGCTCATGGATGAACCGTTCGGCGCGCTCGACGAGATGACCCGCGAGCGGATGCAGGGCGAACTGGTGCGCATCTGCGGTGAGACAGGCGCAGCGGTCGTGTTCGTGACCCACTCGATCCCCGAGGCGGTCTTCCTCTCCGACCGCGTCGTCGTGATGTCCCCTCGGCCCGGTCGCATCGTCGGGATAGTGGATGTCGCCCTCGGCCGCACGGGAGACCGCGACGACGATCTGCGCGAGGCATCCACCTTCTTCGCCTCCGTCAAAGCGGTGCGCGAGGCACTGCACGGCATCCCGGCAGCGGCGATCACGGGGGTGGAAACTCGATGAGGGGCGTGTCGAGGAGAAGCACGACGACGGTCATCGCTCCGATCGCCTTCGGCCTGCTGGCACTCGTGCTCTGGCAGGTGATCGTCGTCGGTTTCGATGTGAAGCCCTACGTGCTGCCGAGCCCACTGAACATCGGCGGCCAGTTCACCCGGGCCCTCGGCACGATCTGGTCGGGCACCAGAGTGACCGGGGCGAACGCGCTCGTCGGCCTCCTGCTCGGCGCCGTCGTCGGCATCGTCGCGGCGATCCTGTCGGCGCTGGTACGCGTGCTCGACCAGCTCTCGATTCCGGTGGTCACCGCGGCATCCGTCGTGCCGATCGTCGCGCTCGCGCCGGTGCTCTACACGATGTTCGGCGCGGGGGCCGAGACGGCCCGTCAGCTCGTCGCGGCGATTGCCGTCTTCGTTCCCGTTTACGTCAACACCCTTCGCGGGCTCCGCCAGGTGCGCCCGGTCCACCGGGACCTGATGCGCGCCTACGCCGCGACGCCATGGCAGCTCACCCGCACGGTCACGCTGCCGGGCGCGCTGCCCTTCGTCTTCACCGGGCTTCGGATCGCGTCATCCATCGCCGTGATCTCGGCCCTGATCGCGGAGTACTTCGGTGGTCCCGTCGACGGGCTCGCGTCATCCATCACGTCTGCGGCCTCGTACAGCAACTACACGCTCGCCTACGCGTTCGTGCTCGGCGCGATCCTGCTCGGGCTCGTCTTCTACTGCGTCACCCTCGCCCTGGAGAAGCTCGCAACGAGGCACCGGCCTACTCCCTGAATGAGTCCGGTCGCTTCGGAAGGCGATCGGCGCACCACCCCCGATGAGAGCACCACGTGAGAGCACCAAGGAGGAGCACCATGAAACACAGCACACGAATCATGATCGGTGTCGGCGCGATGGCAGCGGTGACAGCGCTCGTTTTGAGCGGATGCAGCAGCACGACCAGCCCGAGCGCCTCGGGTGGCTCGACCAAGCTCACCCCCGTCACGCTGCAGCTGCAGTGGGTGACCCAGGCCCAGTTCGCCGGTTATTACGCAGCTCTCGCGCAGGGCTACTACAAGAAGGAGGGCCTCGACGTCACCATCAAGCAGGCCGGAACCGATACCGTTCCGATCACCTCGGTGGCGAAGGGCGAGGCCGACTACGCGATCTCCTGGGTTCCGAAGGTGCTCGGGTCGATCGAGCAGGGCGTCTCCGTGACGGATGTCGCGCAGATCTTCGAGCGCAGCGGAACGACACAGATCTCGTTCAAGGACAAGAACATCACCTCGGTCGCCGCTCTCAAGGGCAAGAAGGTCGGAAGCTGGGGCTTCGGCAACCAGTGGGAGCTGTTCGCCGGAATGCAGAAGGCCGGCATCAACACCGACACGGGTATCAATCTCGTGCAGCAGGCCTTCGACATGAAGGGATTCCTCGCCGGCGACATCGATGCGGCCCAGGCGATGACCTACAACGAGTACGCCCAGGTGCTCGAGACCGTCAATCCGAAGACCGGCAAACTGTTCACAGCCGACGATCTCAACGTCATCAACTGGAACAAAGACGGCACAGCCATGCTGCAGGACGCGATCTGGGCCGACACCACCAAGCTGAAGGATGCCGCATTCCAGAAGGAGACGATCGCCTTCATCAAGGCGTCGATCGAGGGCTGGGTCTACACCCGGGACAACCCGCAGAAGGCGGCCGACATCGTGACGAAGGCGGGCTCGACCCTCGGAACGAGCCACCAGCTGTGGATGACCAACGAGGTCAACAAGCTGCTTTGGCCGTCCACCGACGGTCTCGGCGTGATCATCCCGGCCGCCTGGCAGCAGACGGTGAAGATCGCCAAGGCGACGAAGGACAACACGGGCAAGACCATCATCACCGCTGCTCCGCCGTCGACCGCCTATTCGAACACCTACGTGAACGCGGCGCTGAAGCAACTGAAAGCCGAGGGGGTGGATGTCATGGGCACGAGCTACACGCCCCTCACCGTCACCCTGAACGAGGGCGGCAAATAGCCGCTCTCACCCACTGCGGCCGGGGGAGTCATCCCCCGGCCGCACCATCCCCCATTTCGAGAAACACCAAAGGAACAGCATGAGCACCACCATCGATCCGACCGAGGGCGAACTGGCCTACGACCTCGACAGGGCCCACGTCTTCCACTCCTGGTCGGCACAGGGGGCGCTGAAGCCCTTCGTGATCGCCGGAGCCCTCGGAAGCACCGTCTGGGACTATGACGGCAAGCACTACCTCGACTTCTCGAGCCAGCTCATCAACATGAACATCGGGCACCAGCATCCGAAGGTCATCGCGGCCATCAAGGAGCAGGCCGACATCCTCACGATGGTCGCGCCGGCGCACGCCAACATCGCCCGCGGGCAGGCCGCGAAGCGCATCCTCGAGAGGGCCGGACGACCGTTCGGCAAGGTCTTCTTCACCAACGGCGGTGCGGATGCGAACGAGAACGCGATGCGGATGGCGCGGCTCGTGACCGGCCGCGACACGATTCTCAGCCACTACCGCTCGTACCACGGCAACACCGGTGCGGCGATCGTCGCGACCGGCGACTGGCGCCGCATGCCGAACCAGTTCGCGCGCGGCCACGTGCACTTCTTCGGTCCGTTCGCCTACCGATCCGAGTTCTGGTCGACGAGTGTGGAGGAGGAGTGCGAGCGCGCGCTGCATCACCTCGAGCGCGTCATCCTGTCGGAGGGGCACGGCACGATCGCCGCGATCCTGCTCGAGGGGGTGCCAGGTACCGCCGGCATCCTCGTGCCGCCGCCGGGCTACCTCGCCGGGGTTCGGGCGCTCTGCGACAGGTACGGGATCATCATGATCATGGACGAGGTCATGTCGGGCTTCGGGCGTACCGGCGAATGGTTCGCCTGGCAGGGTTTCGCTCGCGACGAGGGCGACTGGACGCCCGACCTCATCGTCTTCGCCAAGGGCGTCAACTCGGGCTATGTACCGGCCGGGGGCGTCGTGATCTCCGAGTCGATCGCTCACGAGTTCGACGACGAGGTCTTCCCGGGCGGGCTGACCTACTCCGGGCATCCGCTCGCCATGGCGTCGATCGTGGCGTCCATCGATGCGATGACGGAAGAGGGGATCGTGACCAATGCCCGCATGATCGGGCACGAGCACCTCGGGCCGGGGCTCGCAGCGCTCGCGGCGAAGCATCCGACGATCGGGGAGGTGCGCGGGCGCGGTGTCTTCTGGGCTTTGGATCTCGTGGAGGATGCCGCGACCCGGCAGCCGCTGTCGGGCGCGATCATCGCGCGGCTCAAGTCCGAGATCATGAATCGCGGGGTGTTGCACCAGTTCGCCGACAACCGGCTGCACGTCGTTCCGCCGTGCGTGGTCACCCCCGAGGAGGTCGCGCGCGCGCTCGCCGTCTACGACGAGGCGTTCACGGCGGTGGAGGGGTAGGCCGCCGCCGCCGAATGATTGTTCTCCTTCGGGACGAACGTTCGGCGGCGCCGACGACCAACTGTCCCGACAGCGAACATCTACTCCGGGCGCAGCGCCCACCTGAGCTTCTCCCGAGATCGCGGTGTGCGACGCACGATCGGCGTACCGTGTCGAAAATGCAGCGGTGTCCAACGCCGGGAGATGTCCGGTGACTCACATTGTCGACGCCGAATTGGTGATTCTGGGTGCCGGATGCGCGGGGCTCTCCCTAGCTGCGAGACTCGCGCGGGGAGGGCACGCGGGAGCCCGCCACGACGTCATCGTCGTGGATCCGCGCACCGAATACACCGACGACCGCAGCTGGTGCTTCTGGCGCCCCGAACACCACGACCTCGCCGGACTCGTCTCGCACAGCTGGCCCGGTTGGAGGTTCTCCGACGAGGCCGGGATGGTGGCCCATCATCGCGTCGACGGTCTGCGCTATCAGTACGTGCGCGGAAGCGACTTCTACGCCCGCGCCCGGGAGCGAATCGCCGCATCGCCCCGCGTGCGGGTGCACTCCGGGGTTCGCGCGGGCGGGATCCGGGCGGATGCCGGCGTCGTACGGGTGCAGACCGACCACGGAGAACTCGTCGCGCGCCAGGTCATCGACACCCGACCGCGCCCGACCGACGCCCTGCTCTACCAGAGCTTCAGCGGTGTCGAGATCGAGAGCGAGCATCCGCTTCCGTTCGACTCGGCGGAGGTCGGGCTGATGGATGCCATGGCCTCCGATTCCGAGGGGATGAGCTTCCGCTACACGCTTCCCTTCGGCGAGCACCGCGCTCTCGTGGAGTGGACACGGTTCGGCGCATCGCCCGTTCCGATCGACACGCTCGCGGGCGAGCTCGATGCCGAGCTGGATCGCCTCGGCCTCAGTGGAGCCCGGGTGGTCCGCCGCGAACACGGCGTGCTCGGCATGGGCGGTGCCCGGCCCGGTCCGGTGCCGATCGCGGGGGTGCATCTGGCCGGCGTCGGGGGCGGGGCGCTTCGGGCGGCCTCCGGGTACGGATTCCTGCGCATCCAGAATTGGGCTCGGATGTGTGCGGCCCGGCTCGAGCGTGGTGACGCGGCGGTCGGGCATCCGCCGGAACCGTGGCTGCGTCGGTCGATGGATCGACTGTTCCTGCAAGCGGTGCGCGCCGATCCCGAACGCACGCCGGAGTATTTCATGGCCCTCGCCCGTGGCGTTTCCGCTCCGAGTCTCGTGCGCTTTCTGAGCGATGGCGCGCGGCCCGACGACTATCTGCGCCTCATCGCAGCGCTGCCGACCCTGCCATTCATCCAGCAGCTGTTCGCGCGCACCGCGGTCGGCGCGCCGTTGGAAAGGGTTCCCTCGTGAGTGTTCCCGCCCTGCGAAGCGCCCGTTCAACCCTTACTTTCGAGACGGTGCTGTTCTCCGTCGGAGCGATCCTGGTCATCCTGTTCACGCTCCTTCGGCTTCCCTCGCCGCCGGTCGGAGTGCAGGCGGCGGTGCTCGGCATCCTCGTCGCGGTGCTCGGCATACCGCACGGAGCCCTCGACCCGCTGATCGCGCGTCGGGCCGGGATCTGGACATCCGTGCGTGGGTTCGCGCTGTTCAACCTGGGTTATGTCGCCCTCGTCGGACTGGTCGTGGCCGTCTGGCTGGTGGCCCCGACGGCGAGCCTCATCGTGTTCCTCGTCGTGTCGGGCATCCACTTCGGCGCCGACTGGAACACCCGGCGCGGCATTCCGCTGCGAACGCTCACCGGTCTCGGACTGCTGACGCTCCCCGCGTTCGCACATCACGCCGACGTCTCCGCGATCTACGGCACGCTCGCCGGCAGCGGAGGGATGTCCGTTGCCGCAGCGCAGACCTGGCTCGGCCCGTTCGCGATCGTCGCGATGATCGTCGGTGCGGTCATCGCGCTGCGTACCCGTCCAACGGATGCCGTCGAGATCGCCCTCGCCGGGACCCTTGCGCTCGTCGCACCGCCGCTCGTCTTCTTCGCCGTCTATTTCTGTGCGCTGCACAGCGCGCGGCATCTGCGCACCGGCTTCGTCGCGGAGCGTGGTGCAGGAAGGCTGCGGACCGTCATCACCGTTGTCTACACGGTGGTGCCGGTCGGGGCATCCGTGATCCTGTTCGCCGTGTTCTCGGGCGCCGCGGCCGGTGACGTCGCGCCTCCGAGCGACCTGATCCTCAGGCTGGTGTTCATCGGGCTCGCCGCGCTGACCGTTCCGCACATGGTGCTCGTCGCCATCGCGGAACGCGAACGCCCACGGCGAACGGATACCCGGGTGGCCGCAGCATCCGCGTAAGATTCTCTGGTGCCTCACGTGATCAAGACCCCCTACACGATCGATGTGTACGACCTCATGCACCGCCCGGGCGAGATGCGAGAACGTGCGCTCGACATCACCGTGCCGGAGAGCTTCGGCAACGCCGTCATCGGCGTCGCGGCGGGGAGCGACCTGCACGTGGATCTGCGGATGGAGTCGCTGCATGACGGCATTCTGGTGAGCGCGGATGTCGACGGCATCGCCTCGGGGGAGTGCGTTCGGTGCCTGATCGACATCGCCC